>DQIA01000012.1 GCA_003525905.1 Clostridiales bacterium | reverse complement strand
ATCCCCGGCTTTGAGTATGAGTCTGTCGCAACCTACGAATATGATGCATGGGGAAATATCGTGTCCAGCTCCGGTAGACTGGCCGAGATCAACCCGCTCAGATATCGTGGATACTATTATGATAATGAGACGGGATTCTATTATTTGCAGTCTCGTTATTATGATCCTGCGAACCGGAGATTCATTAATGCAGATTCGCTCTCGAGCACGGGACAGGGGTTCCTTGGTACGAACATGTTCGCGTATTGCAATAACTGTCCTACCATTTATCATGACCCCAGTGGCCATGCTATTAGCCCCTTGACTAACAATCGCACAGCAATCCGTGAAGGAGATTATGGAAAATCAAACAAGCGACCCGGTCCGCGCTCAAATGCAGCAAGAGATGAACTTATTTCGTATTTTGAGTCTCTTACTCCGGCATACAATATTGAGGACTACTATGGCGTCCCGTCTAATATTAATATAACTGTTGAGTATGACGGAATTTACGAAAAGCGAAGTCGTGTCGCAGGGGATCTAGCAGTGATGGTGGTAGGCGTAGCAGCTTCTATATTATCACACATATGGGGACCGGCAGCTATTATAGGAGAGATTGCTACATATGTTGGCGCTGTGTCAACCGTTACAGGTTTGGCCGACTCCTTACCAGAAGGTGATTACGATGCGTATGTTGTTACAATTACATGGGATATTCCTTATGTAGAGCTTCCATCTTCCAATAATACTCCAAGACTGATCGGATATTCTGCACAATATTATATGGTTTATTGCGATTCGTATCGTGAACCGTTTTGGTGTATGCTTGACTACAGCCTAACCGAAATTTACGGCTGAGGGGAGGAGAAAAGCATGGAACATCGTCACATTCCTGCCTCGAAGGATGGCAGCATTCCCAGTGCAAAAACACGCTTTTGGCGCGGAGAGGACAATTTCCTGGAAGATGTATGGTATGGCCGCTGCGCGATCTGTGGTGAGCTGATTTGCCCGCCGAAATATTGGCAGCTATTGCGACGCGCAGTTGCAGGCCCAGCGAATGTGCCATACCTGATAGCGGCATACTTGCTGATGATCAATGCGACATCTGAAACAGCTGGACGGGTATACCTGCTTATCGTTATGGGTTTCGCCATTCTTGTTGTTATTTTCAAGTTCATATTGAATGCATATTTAGCTTTCGGGAAATGGCAAACTTTTCCGGAAGGGCCGGAGGCCAAGCAGCTACAGCAGCGAAACGACAGGAAAAGCGAAAGATCGTGGTGGATTCGTGCACTTATAGGCTGGGTAATTGCGGCCGCAGTGATTCTGCTATATCTGAGCCTCGTCGTGCGGCGGCACCCATAATCCAAATTCAGTAATTATTGTTTCACAAGATTAGTGCGCACATTTACGGACATCGCCCTGCTAAAGATGAAACTTTCGCCTTTAGCAGGGCCACCCAAACCGAAGACGAGAGGAGAAACGACATATGGATGCACCTTTTCGGGCCACCCATCAGACGAAGCGCATGCTGTACGAGATGATGCTCTGCGCGGAACACCGCGGGGCATATGTCGGGTACGTCCGCGGGGAATTCTCGCGGACGCTGACGGGCTTTTTTCAGGAGGTTTCGAGTGCATTCCGATTCCCTTACACCTTCTCCTGGAGCTGGGAGTCGCTGGACGCATGCTTCCGCGACCTGGAATGGCTGTCCTTTTCGCAGCTGCTGTGGATCATAAGCCAGCCGGAAAAGCTGTTCACGCAGGAGGAGGACCACATGGCCCATGTGAATGCCCTGCAGCGCTCTATCGCGGCCGCCGCGTCCTTCTGGCGGGAAAGGCAGATCCCGTTTGACTGCGTACTGAATCTGTTTGAATGATGACACAGAAAGAGAGGAGATCACGATTATGAAAAAGAGCCTTTGGACCCGGCTGCTTTCTCTCCTGCTGGCGGTGGTGCTCTGCGTCGAGCTGCTGCCTGCGGTGGGGTCTGCGGTTTCTCCTTCCGAAGATTTGGAGCATACCGTCGAGGGGACGGTCGAGGAGCCGGCTGAGGTCGCGTTCGAAGAGGCCTCGCTGCGCGGCGAGCGCGTCAAGCACTTCCGTATGGGGGACGGAAGCTATGTCGCGGTGCAGTATGACGTGCCGGTCCACCATCGGGATGCGGACGGCCAGTGGCAGGACATCGACAACACGCTCGAGCCGGTCGGGCAGACCTACGCGGTGGAGGACGGAAGCGTCGCCTTCGCAGCCAGCCTGAACGGAGATGCCGTCTTCACGGCGGGCGCGGACGAGCACCGGGTGCAGCTCTTCCTGGACGGCGATCCGGACGCCCTGCCCAGTCACGATGCAACACTGGCAGCTCCGGAGCCGACGGAGGCTGTCGCTCTTCCTGAGGTGACAGAAGAAACAGCGGAAGAACCGGCAGAAGAGACCGAAACGGCGGCGTCGGAAGAGGAACCTGCTGCTGAAATGATGGTTGAAACCGGGGCGGCAGCCGAGCTGGAGCCTGCCGGTCCGGCGCGCTCCTACCACGCGGCAGAGGCCGTTGTGCAGGAGCCTTTTTCTCTGCGCTCAGATGACCCGTTTGTCCCGGAAAAGCTCAGCTCCTCGCTGCTTTACCCGGACGTTTACGATGGCGTTGATCTCGCATACACGCTCTACGGCGAAACGATCAAAGAGACGATCCTGCTCAACAAGGCGCAGGCCAGCTATCTCTTTTCTTTCGTGCTGCAAACGGGCGATCTGACCGCAGAAATGCAGGAAGACGGCTCTGTCCTCCTGCTCGATGAGGCCGGATCGCCCGTTTACGCGATCCCTGCACCCTACATGCTCGACGCCGAGGGGGCGTACTCCGACGCCGTGCGCTACAGCCTCGAGGAGCTGGACCGCGGCAGCTACCGCCTGCTCGTCGACGCGGACGCCGCGTGGATCGAGGAAGAGGCGCAGTTCCCGGTCGCCATCGACCCGACGATCGTCAAGATTTCGCAGTCCGGCTCCCTCTCGTGGGCCTATGTCTTCTCCGGTAGGCCGAACTACAGCTACCCCGCAAGCCCAGTGCAGGTCGGCTACACCAGCATCGGCAGCGGCGAATATCAGGCCATCGCGGCGGTCGACGAGCTTCCCACGCTGCCCTCCGGCAGCATGGTCACGGCGGCTGCCATCCATGCCCTGCAGTCCGGCTTCAGCAACGACTCCTCTTCCACCTTCCAGTACTTGTACGCCCACCAGATGACAATTGACAAGACGGGGAGCCAGAAGTACAGCGACTGGATCAGGACCCTGACGTGGAATAAAATTTATGCAAACGGAACGAATCATTATAAAACCGCGACGGAGGATTTCATCCGCCTGACCAGTACGAACGGCTACCGCTCGCTGGATATCACCCGCGCGGCCCGCAGCTGGTACAGCGGCGGGAAATGCCATGCGATCCTGCTGCGCTCGGACTGCAGCGCGAGCAAGCGCATCGTCTCCTCGTTCCAGACGGGTGCGTCGTATCTCACGGTGACCTACCGCAACGACTTCGGCCTGGAGAGCTACTACACCTACCAGACCCAGAGTGCGGGCCGCGCCGGCACCGGCTATATCTCCGACCACATGCAGCGCCTGACCTTCGTCGTGCCGCTGCTCTCGTCGGATAGCAGCGTGATGCCCTTCGGGCTGTCGCTCGTGTACAACTCCGGCCTCAGCCGGGAGTCCTTCGGTGTGCAGCAGAAGAAAAACCCCAACGAGCCGCCCGACTATACGCGCGACTACCGCAATATGCTGCTCGGCTCCGGCTGGAAGCTCTCCGCGCAGCAATGCGTCCAGTCCGTCCGCATCGGCTCGGACGACGCGCAGACCCTCTACTGGGTCTACACGGATGCCGACGGCACGCAGCACTATTTCTCCAAGGAGGGAGGCGGCGGAGCCGAAACGGACGGCGTCTTCCGGGACGAGGACGGCCTCGGCCTGAAGATGACGTGCCAGGCGAACCCGGACAGCGACACCGGCCACACGAACTTCACCATAACGGACGACAACGGAAACGAGACCTTCTTCCGCGACGGCATCCTGACCTATACAAAGGACGCCTACGGCAACGGCATTTATTATTGTTATAACGGCATCAACTTCGACACCCCGGACGGCAAAAGCTGGCGCCCGACAAACGAGGTCTTTAACCGCCTGACCAGCATCTGCCGCCAGAACAAGGACGCTTCGTCCGAATGCCTCGCCAAGCTGATCTACGACGCGGATGGCAGGCTTCTCCGCGTCGGCGACGAGGCCGGGAAGGAGACAAAGTTCCATTACGACAACACCGCGGGCGTCCGCCAGCTCGATTACCTCCTCTGCCCGGACGGCACAAAGCTGAACTATACCTACGATACGACCGGCCTGAACGGCGCGCACGACGGCGAGGCCAACTACGGCATCTGGTATACCTACCACACGGACGGCACCATTGACCAGTTCTATGAATTCACCCTCGACGGCGGAACGCATGTGCTCGGCGACACGGTCAAGTGCTGGAACGGCAAAAACCGCTCGAGCTACCGCGCGTTCGGCGCGGACCGGCAGGCGGAAACGGAGGACGACATCCGCCTTGAGGTCGTCTTCGACAACTGGGGCCGCACCGTCTCCACCTATACCACCAATACGGATATCACGCGCATCCTCGGCAGCTCCGCCGCTTCCTATACGGACACCGCGGAGCGCAGCAAGCAGAATAACCGCCTGACGAGCGTCGGCTCGACGGGCATGACGGCGGAAAACCTCCTGCGGGACGGCGGGCTGGAATCGGAGGACGGCTGGACGAACGCCTCGACCGGCAGCGGCTCCGCAGCGGCCCGCACGACGATCACGAACGACGAAAACCGCCGTCACGGCACGGGCGGCCTGAATCTCTACCTCCCGGACGGCGCAGGCAGCGGCGACGCAGCCGCCATCTCCCGCCCCGTAACGCTCACCGCCGGGGAGACCTACACCCTCTCGGGCTACTTCTCCGCCAGCTCCCACCTGCGCTGGACCAGCGGCGCGCGGCTGGAGGCCGTCGTGCAGGGCGGAGGCGCGGAGCAGACCGTCCTGCTGACGGATGCCCGCCCGTCCTCCGCCATCGAAAACGGCTGGCAGCGCGTGACCGCCACGTTCACGGCCCCGGCGGCGTCCTGCCGCCTCGCCTTCCGCATGAGCGGCTGCACGGGCACGGCCTACCTCGACGATCTCCAGCTGGAGCAGGCGGAGGCCGCCTCCACCTATAACCTCCTGCAGAACGCCTCGTTCGAATTCGGCGATGCGGGCTGGAACCTGCAGGGCGGCTCGGCGGCGGCTGCGGATACCAGATTCGGCGCGAAGGCCATGACCATGCAGGGCAGCTACAATGGCATCCTCCATGTCAGCCAGCCCGTCGCGCTGAACTGCTCCTCGGACACGACGTTCCTGCTCTCCGGCTGGGCGCAGGCGGACTACGCCGCCCCGAACGCCGCTTTGGAGTTTGGCAGCGGCACGCGCTACTTCGGCCTGATCGCGGAGATCTTCTATGTGGGCGTGGAAAAGCCCGAGCGGCAGAGCGTCCCGTTCAGCTGGGCCACCGCCGACTGGCAGTGCGCCGTGGGGACCATCGTGCCGAAGGAGAGCGGCAAAACGATCCGGCGGATCATTGTCTACTGCGCGTTCGACCACAATTCCGGCACGGCCCGGTTCGATAACCTCTCCCTGCGGCAGGAGCCGGTGCAGACCTACTCCTATAACGCCGACGGCAACGTCACGGCCGCCACGCAGACCGGCACGGGCACGGAAAAGGCCGGATATACCGGCACGGACCTGACCTCTTACACGGCCGCAAACGGCGCAAAGTACACCTATACCTATAATGCTGCCCACGACGTCACCTCCGCTTCGGTCGCCGGGATCAAGAGCACCACGACCTATAACGAGGCGGGAAACGTCACCGGCTCCAAGCTGACCTCGACGGACAAAAACGAGCAGAAGTACCTCGAGAGCAGCGCCGTCGCGACGCCGGACCGCAACCACATGCAGAGCGTGACGGACGTCAACGGCAATACGACGTCTTACGGCTACAACTCGCTGGCAGAGCAGCTTATTTTGACGACGGACGCCCTCGGCCGCGAGACGAACTATACCTACGACGCCAACAGCCGCCGGACGGCCATGGTCTACCGCCCCGGCGTCGCCGCCATCGACTACGGCTACGAAAACGGCCGCCTTGCCACCCTCGACCGCAAGACCTACCGGAGCGGAGCCGCGCAGCATCAAATTTACTCCTTCGGCTATAACCAGTGGGGCCAGGCGACGAGCATCGGCGTGAGCAGTCCGGATGTCAGCACGCCGTGGGTGCTGATGGAGAATGTTTACGCCGCGAACAACGGCCTTTTGGATTCCACGACATATGGCAACGGGACCGTCGTCGAATATACCTACGACAGGCTTGACAGAGTGACGCGGATGGTGTATTCTGGCGGCAGGTATGTGAATTACCGTTACAATGCAGAGGGTTCCCTTGCCGAGCTGGACTACGGCGAGGGCAACGCTGCCCCGACGGCGACGTACCGCTTCGAGTACGACTCCCTCGGCCGCCTCATCCGCAGCCAGCAGCGCGACGGGAATACCGTCACGCAGCGCACGGAGCAGCTTTACGACGCCGCGAACCGCCTGTCCGCGCAGGGATGGACGCTCGGCGGGACGAGCTACCGCGAGTCGTATGCCTACGACGCGTCAGACGGCAGCCTGACCACGCTGAACACGGCCGTCGGCACGAAGATCGGCTACAACTACGACGCGC
>DQIA01000081.1 GCA_003525905.1 Clostridiales bacterium | reverse complement strand
CGGCAGGTCGGTCCTGCCGCGCGGCTTTTGCTGATTCCGGGATCAGTCGCGGTCCCAGTTATGCCAGACATTCTGGACGTCGTCGTCGTCCTCGAAGATGTCGAGCATTTTTTCCATATTCGTGATGTCGTCGGGGTTGTCGAGCTTCTTATACTCGCCCGGGACCATCTCAATCTGCGCGGAAACGAAGGTATAGCCCTTCTTGGTCAGCGCGTCCGCAACGGCGTTGAAGTCGTCCGGATCGGTGTAGATCGTGAAGCAGTCGCCCTCGGCCTCAAAGTCGTCCGCACCGCAGTCCATGGCGTCCATCATAACGTTGTCTTCTTCATAGTCGCCGTCCTCGTTGTCGATGACGAGCACGCCCTTCTTGCTGAAGTTCCAGGACACGCAGCCCGCAGCGCCCATCTTACCGCCGTACTTGTCGAAGTGGTGGCGGACGTTGCCTGCCGTGCGGTTGCGGCTGTCGGTCATAGTCTCGACGATCACGGCGATGCCGCTCGGGCCGTAGCCTTCGTAGGTGATGGATTCGTAGGAATCGCCGGAGCCGGCATTCGCGGCCTTTTCGAGCACGCGCTTGATGTTGTCGTTCGGCATATTCGCCGCCTTGGCCTTCGTGATGACCGTGGCCAGACGGGAGTTATAGCTGGGGTCGGTCGAGCCGCCGCCTTCCTTCACCGCAACATACATTTCCTTTGCGATCTTCGTGAAGGCTGCCGCGCGCTTGGCGTCCTGCGCGCCCTTCGTCTTCTGAATGTTATGCCACTTGGAATGTCCAGACATAATATTTCTTCCCTTCGTAGAGTGGTATCTGTAAATAACTAGATTATTTTAGCATTCCACAGGCCAAAAATCAAGCATATTTCATGCAATCGGTGTGGGTTTCGGAGATTTTTACGGAAATATCCGGGAAGGCTCTCTTCAGGGTATCGGCCAGCACGCGCGTCACGGGGTTCTCGGTGTAGAAATGCCCGGCGTCGATGAGATTCAGCCCGAGGTCGTGCGCATCCCAGAACTGGTTATAGCGCACGTCCGCCGTGACGAACGTGTCACATCCCGCCGCCACCGCCTCCAGCATCTCGTCGGCGCAGCTCCCGCCGCCCACGGCAACGCGGCGGACGGGCTTGCCGCCGTCCACATAGCGCAGGCCGGGACAGCCGAGGGACTGCCTGACATGTGCGAGGAATTCCGGGAGCGGCTGCTCGTCGGTCTCGCCGCCGCGCAGCAGGCCCCACGGGCGGCCCTGGGCGTCCGTTCCGCTCGGGTTGAGCACCGTGACATCCCGCAGGCCCAGCACGGCGGCCAGCTCGTCGTTCACGCCGCCGGGAGCGCAGTCGAGGTTCGTGTGCGCGTTGACGGCGCAGATGCCCGCCGAGCACAGCCGCTCGATGATCCGGCCGACGCTCG
This sequence comes from Clostridiales bacterium, assembly GCA_003525905.1. Taxonomy (GTDB): domain Bacteria; phylum Bacillota; class Clostridia; order Oscillospirales; family Oscillospiraceae; genus JAZOXB01. The sequence continues at coordinate 18,965 of DQIA01000081.1, read as the reverse complement.
TCTCGTCCGTGACGTTCGCCACGGGGCGGAAAATGAGCGGGTGATGTGTGACGATGACGTCCGCGCCCCATTCGACCGCCTCATCGCAGACGTCCTCGAACGGGTCAAGGGCGACAAGGACCTGCTCGACCTCCTTTTTGCGGCTGCCGCAGAGCAGACCGACGTTGTCCCAGTCCATTTTCATGCCGGTGGGCGCAAGGGCCTCGAGCACATCCAGAATATCAGCAACCGTTGTCATAAAGCTCCCTCATTTCGCGCAGCTCCCGCAGCGCGGTTTCGTAGTATTGCAGGCGTTCCGGCTCGCTGCCGCGCCGCAGGCCCTCGACGGTGCGCTCCAGCGACGGGATGAGCCTGTCAAAATAGTCCGGCAGCAGCGGATCGCCGGAACGGAGCAGGGCCGCGGAGACATACTCCTGCCCCGGCGTGACCGGCGCGGCATTGCCGAAGCGCGCAGCCATGGCCTGATAGAGAAAGCCGCCGTCGCGCACAAGGCGCTCCTGCTCAATGGCAAAGCCCATCCGGGCCAGCTTGCGGCGCAGGTCGTTGCCGGAGGACTGCGGCTGTAAGATCAAGGTATAGCGCGGGTCGCGCACCCAGCGGCAGCGGTCCAGGATCTGCGCGATGAGATCGCCGCCCATCCCGGCGCAGACGATGGTGTCGACCTCGTTCGGGTCGATGGCATCGAGGCCGTCGGCGCGGGAAAAGCGCATGCGGTCCGCCACGCCGAAGCGCAGGGCATTTTCCATGGCGCGGCGGAGCGGCTGCTCTCGCAGCTCCGAGGCGTGGACAAACTCAGCCCGGCCGTTCAGCAGCAGCGAAATGCCGAGATAGCCGTGGTCCGCGCCGATGTCCGCAGCGCGCGCACCCTGCGGCACAAGCCCGGCACAGCAGTCCAGCCGCGCGGAGACCGGCAGCCTCACCGGCCGCATTCCGCGCGCCAGCGCGCGGCCTCCTGCTGCCAGTGGGCGCGGTCGGCGTCCGTCAGCGGGCGCAGCACACGGCAGGGATTCCCGGCCGCAATGACGTTGGACGGGATGTCGTGCGTCACAACGGAGCCGGAGCCGATGACGACATTGTCGCCGATGGTCACGCCGCCGTTCACGGTCACGCAGCCGCCCATCCAGACGTTGCTGCCGACGGTGATGGGCTTGCCGTACTCCAGCCCGGCATTGCGGATGTCCGCATCGAGCGGATGGCCCGCGCTGAACAGGCTCACGCGCGGCCCGAGCATGACGTTGTCGCCGAAGCGGACGTCGCACTGGTCGAGCACGATGAGCTCATAATTCGCATAGAAATTTTCGCCCAGATAGATATGGCTGCCGTAGTCGCAGCGGAAGGGCGGCTCGATCCTGAACGTGCGCCCCGTCCCACCCAGCAGGCCGCGCAGCAGGGCGGCGCGGACCTCCGGCTCCGGCTCGCTGTTGAACTGCCGGAGCACGCCGACGGTATGGCGCATCTCGGCTGCCAGCTCCTCGTCCACGAGGTAGAGCTGCCCGGCAAGCATTCTTTCCTTCTGTGTCATAACAATTCTCCGTTCGTCAGGGAGTCTCCCTTAAAAAATGGCCCGCTGCAAGTATAAACTGCAGCGGGTCTGGTTTGGATCACTTATTGGCTTCCACTGCCTCGATAAAGTGGTTCACCTGTGCGAGGAAGGCATCGGGATCCACGCCGTGGACCATGCAGGCCTCCTCAACGGACTCGCCGCGGCTGGCCGGGCAGCCCAGGCAATGCATGCCGATAGCCTGGAACAGGGGCGCGGTCTCCGGCGCGAGGTCGAGCACGTCGCCGATGATGGTATCTTTTTCAATTTTAACAGCCATGGGTGTTACCTCCGAAGATGGATTTTCTTTATTATATCCAACGTCTCGACAAAAATCAACCGTTCGCGTTGATTTTCCGCAGAAGTGTGCTATGATGGGAGCAAAAAGGAGGCGTTTTTCATGCTGGATTGGGTCATTCGCGACGGCACGGTCATCGACGGGAGCGGCGGCGCGCCGTTTCGGGCGGATATCGGCATCCGCGGCGGCAAGATCGCGGCTGTCGGGTCCTGCGGCGAGGCCGCGAAAACGCTGGACGCCACCGGGCGGTATGTCACGCCGGGCTTTCTGGACATCCACCGCCACGGCGATGCCGCCGTCTTCCGCCCCGGCTTCGGCCGCGCGGAGCTGCGGCAGGGCCTGACGACCATTGTCAACGGAAACTGCGGTCTGTCGCTCGCGCCGTTCGGCGCGGCGCACCGGGCGGAGCTGCAGCGCTATCTCGGGGCGATCACGGGCGACATCGACCCGGCCATCCCCACGGAGTCCATGGCGGCCTATCTGGACGCACTGCGCGCCCGGCCGCTTCCGCTGCACGTCGGCATGCTCGTCGGCGGCGGGACGGTGCGCGCGGACTGCTGCGGCTATGCGCCGGGCGATGCGGATGAGGCCCTGCCGGAGCTGCACCGCCGTCTGGAGCATGCGCTGACGGACGGAGCGCTCGGCGTCTCGCTCGGCCTCGGCTATGCGCCGGAGTGCTTCTACACGCCGGACGGTCTGCTCCGGGCATTGGCCCCGCTGCAGGGCAGCGGCATTCCCATCTGCGTGCACATGCGCGAGGAGGGCGACATGGTCTGCGACGCCCTGCGCGAGATGCTCCGCGCGGCACGCCTGCTGAACACGCCCGTGCACATCAGCCATCTCAAGGCCATGGGGCCGCGCAACTGGAACCGCCGTATCCCGGAGGCGCTGACACTGCTGCAGCAGGCGCGGGACGAGGGGCTGGACGTCTCGTGCGACGTCTATCCCTACTGCGCAGGCTCGACGCAGCTTCTGCATCTGCTGCCGCAGGACTTTCTGGCGGGCGGAACGGATGCCGTTGCTGCCCGGCTGCGCGACCCGGCTCAGCGGGACATCCTGCGTGAGCGCATCGCCCACGGCCGCGATTTTGACAACATCGCGCAGATGGTCGGCTGGGACAACATCCGCCTGACGACGCTGCACCGGCCGGAATTCCAGCCGCTCACGGGAAAAACGCTGGCGCAGGCCGCAGAGCTTCTCGGCATGGAGCCGGTCGACTGCCTGTGCCATGTGCTGGCGGAGGAGGCCTGCAACGTGACGATGATCGACTTCATCACCTGCGACGAGGACATCGGCCGCATCCTGCGCGCGCCGTTTGCCAGCGTCATCTCCGACTCGCTCTACCCCACGGAGGGCCTGCCCCACCCGCGCGTCTATGGCACGTTCTCCCGCATTCTGGAAACGTTCGTCCGCGAGCGCCATGTCCTGACGCTGCCGGAGGCCGTGCAGCGCATGACCTCCCTTCCGGCGCAGGCTCTGCATCTGCAGGGCAAGGGACGCATCGCCGCCGGGATGGACGCTGATGTCAATGTTTTCGACCTCGCCGCCGTGCACGAGCGCGCCACCTGGGAGCAGCCCGCGCAGGAGAGCGAGGGCATGGACGCCGTGTTCGTCGGCGGTGCACCTGCCATCCTGCACGGAGCCTTTACGGGCGCGGCAAACGGGCAGGTGCTGTGAGGAAAATCCATGGACAATCGCCGGGCTCTATGGTAAAATAAGAAGTAACTCACCGGAAAGGAACCGATACATATGAACTGGAAACGATTTTTCGCGCTTCTTCTGGTGCTGGCACTGCTGCCGGCCCTGTTCGGAAACGCCTTTGCCGCCGGTCCGAAGGCCCGCACGCTGACGGACGCGGACTACGCGCCGATCGACGCCCTGTGGGCCGAGCTGGACGCCGTGGAGCAGGAGGCGCAGACGCAGTCCGCACAGGACGGTCCGGACCGGACGCTCGCGGCGGCGCAGGCCGTGGCGGAGGCAGTGACGGCCTCCGACCTCTATGTGGACGGCACGCTGCAGTGGCGCGGCGCGCAGTTCAGCTTTGAAACGACGACGGGCGTGACGTGCGCCTACAGCCCGCGCCTGCGCGAGCTGGCCCGCAAGGCCGCCGGGAGCAGCGTTGAGACAGAGGCAGTCGAGCCGCAGACATCCACGACGACGAGCGCGGATATCACGCTCATCGAGCCGTATTACGGTCTGGACAGCAGCTTCACGCAGCAGTATCAGAACGAGGTGAAAAAGCTGGCCGCCGCCACGGGCGGCAGCTCGCAGGTCCTGAAGACGACGCGCGCCACGATCGACGCCGTTGCTGCCGCCGTCGAGTCGAGCGGCGTTGTCATCTTCGACAGCCACGGCTCCACGGACTATGAAAACCCGTGGAATGAGGAGGACCTTGTCTCCGGCGCGACAACGTCCTACCTCCTGCTGCAGACCGGCACCGGCCTGACGACGGAGGACTATGCCAAGGACGGCAATACCTACCACGCGCAGTATATGGGCTCCTACGGCACGATAAAGTATTATGCCGTGGACGGCACCTGCATCGCCAACCACATGACGCGCAAGGCCCCGGACAGCCTGATCTGGAGCGCCATCTGCCTCGGCATGGCGACGGACGGTCTGTGCGCCCCGCTGCGCGCCGAGGGCGTGAGCGTGTTCTACGGCTATTCCCAGGCCGTCACGTTCGACTATGACTACAAGTGGGAAGAGGTCTTCTTTGCCCGTCTGCGCGCGGGCGACACCGTCGCACAGGCCGTTGCGCAGATGAAGACTGAGATTGGACAGTGGGATTACTGCTCGGAGTACCTGACCATCGAAAGCGCACGCCGGAACTACTGCGCCTTCCCCATCGTCTCCTCCGCGCTGGATACCTACCCCGGTAAGGGCAAGGTCGATGCCCTGCAGGAGGTCCATTCCGACTGGCAGCTCTTCGGCAAGGCGCAGTTCACCGTTACGGCCGTCTCGGCCAACACGGCCCTCGGCACGGTCGTGCCGCTGAATGACCTGACGTTCGAGGCAAAGCCCGCGGAGAACGCCGCCGTCTCCGGCTGGTCGCTTCAGCCCGAGGGCGCAGCCGCCGTCGCGCAGGACGGCAATGTCTTCACCGTCAGCGACGTGCGCGAGGACTGCACGCTCGTGGTGGAGTTCCGCCAGCGCGTCCCCGCGACCGTCGTATTCTCCACGCCGGAGGGCGCTTCCCAGCCGATGCAGCGCGGCTATGTCGGCGAAGAGATGGCACTCACCGTCCCGGAGGGCAAGCCGCTGGCCAATGCGCACGACTATGTCTTCGCAGGCTGGACAGACGCTCCCGTGGCCGACGCCGTGCAGGTGAGCACGGTCTACACGGACACCTACACCCCCATCCGCGCCATGGTCACGCTCTATGCACTCTATTCGTGGCAGGACGGCGAGACGACCCGCTATACAACGCAGCCGCAGAATAAGGTCTGTCCGTCCGCAGCATTCTCTGACCTCGACGTCACGCAGTGGTATCATGAGCCGGTCGACTATATGCTGGAAACGGGCATGATGAACGGCATGAGCGCCACGACATTCGAGCCGAACGGCACGCTGACGCGCGCACAGCTCGTGACCGTCCTCTACCGCCACGCCGGTTCCCCGGACGTGACCGGCCTGCCGAATCCGTTTGCGGACGTCGCGCCGCAGTCGTGGTATGAAAACGCCGTCATCTGGGCGGCCGCCAACGGCGTCGTCAAGGGCACGTCCGCCGCGACGTTCGCCCCGGAGGACGCCATCACCCGCGAGCAGATCGCGGCCATTCTCTACCGCTACAACGGCGAGGCCGTTACGGAAGACCGGCTCTCCTCCTTCCCGGATGCGGACGCGGTCTCCGGCTATGCCGTTGAGGCCATGCAGTGGGCCGTCAGCCGCGGCCTGATCTCGGGCGACCCCGCCTCGGACGGCACGCTGTGGCTCCGTCCGCGCGACGGCGCGACCCGCGCCCAGATTGCCAAGATCCTGTGGGTCTGGCTCGGCGCGTAAATTCTGGATCTTGGAGGAAAAAGCCATGATGAAAAAACTGATCTCCGGGCTGGTTCTTCTGGCCATGCTGGCCTGCCTGGTGCTCCCCGCTGCGGCGGCGGAGCCCACGGCCCTTCCCATGACGGTCGCCGAGGCCGTGGACGGCGTCTCCGCCTACTGCACCGCTGCGATGCAGGCCGCCGGGACCTACAGCGATTGGTCCATCCTGCAGCTGGCCCGCAGCGGCAATCTGACGGACGCCATGCGGCAGGACTACCTTGCTTCTCTGGCGGAAAAGCTCCGTGCCTGCGGCGGCGTGCTGGATAAATCCTATTACACGCAGTATTCCCGCACGATCCTCGCCCTGACGGCCTGCGGCGAGAACGCCCGCGACTTTGCGGGCTATGACCTGACGGCCCCGCTTGCAAACTACGACCAGACCGTCTGGCAGGGCGTGAACGGTGCGGCCTTTGCCCTCATCGCCATGGACTCTGTGTCCTACGGCTTTGCTGCCTCCGGCTCGAACTCCCGCGCGCGCCTCGTGGCCTACCTGCTGGCGCAGGAGCTGCCGGGCGGCGGCTGGGACTATTCCGGTAAGACGGCCGACCCCGACCAGACCGCCATGGTGCTGCAGGCGCTCGCGCCCTACCGCACGCAGGCAAACGTCTCTGCGGCCATCGACCGCGCCCTGAACGTGCTCAGCGGCATGCAGAAGGACGACGGCAGCTTTGACGCGTGGGGCGCCTCATCCTCGGAATCGATCTCGCAGGTCCTTGTGGCGCTGTGTGCCCTCGGCATCGACCCGGCAAAGGACAGCCGCTTTGTCCGTGCGAACGGTGCGTGGCTCGTCAGCGCGCTGATGAGCTTCCGCGTGCAGACGGAAACCGGCCTTGCCTTCGGCCACACGAACCGCACGGCAAACTATATGGCCACGGAGCAGGCGGGCTACGCCCTCGCGGCCTATGAGCGCTTCCTCGCGGGCCAGCCCGCCCTGTACACCATGACGGACACGACCTACGGCACACACACCTGCGTCCGCTACCGCGACACGGCCCGCCACTGGGCGCAGCCCTATGTCTGCGCGGTGACGGAGCAGGGCCTCATGAATGGCGTCGGCAACGACTGCTTCGATCCCGAGGGAACGCTGAACCGTGCCATGCTCGCCACGGTCCTGTGGCGCGCTTCCGGCAGCCCCGCAGCAGACGGCGGCAGCTTTGCCGACGTCCCGGCCGGGCAGTGGTACTCCACGGCCGTTTCGTGGGCGCAGCAGAGCGGCATTGTGCAGGGCGTGGGCGAAAACCGCTTCGCGCCGATGGACAGCATCACGCGCGAGCAGCTCGCCGTTATGCTCTGGCGCGCCTCCGGCAGCCCCGGGAGCACGCAGAGCCTTGCGGCCTTCCCGGATGCCGGGACGTGCTCCAACTGGGCGAGCACGGCGCTGGCGTGGGCCGTGGAGCGCGGCATTCTGAACGGCATGGACGGCAGACTGGCCCCCGGCGGCACGGCGACGCGAGCGCAGGCAGCGGCCATGCTGACGCGCTATCTGCAGTGAGGGTCCTGCCATGAAGCTGTTTCATTCCTGGAAGCGCTGGCAGCTCATCGCGCTGGTGTGCGTCGTTCTGACAGCCGTTCTGACGCTCGTCTTTGTACTGCAGGGCGGCGGCGGGGACACGCAGCCCACCGGCGGCACGGAGGGGCTGCAGCTGGCCACGGAGACGCTGGGGGACGTCACGGAGCCGCCCGAAACAGCCGCTCCCACAGAGAAGCCCACAGCCGCCTCGACGGAAGCCACAGAAGCTCCGACCGAAGCGTCTACGGAGGCCACAAAGACCACAGAAGCCCCGACCGCCGTGACGCAGCCTGCCACGGAGGCCCCGACGGAGCCGCCCGCGACGGAGCCTGCCGCTCCCTCGTGCACGGTCTCCATCTCCTGCACGACGGTCCTGGACAACTGGGACAAGCTCTCGGAGGCCAAGCGTTCCATCGTCCCGTCGAACGGCATCATCCTCGGTACCGTGACGGTCGAGCTGCAGGAGGGCGACACAGTGTTTTCCGTCCTGCAGCGCGTGGTGAGCGACTACAATATCCAGATGGAGTATTCCGTCTCGCCCCTGTACCAGACCACCTATATTGAAGGCCTCGGCAATCTGTATGAGAAGGATTGCGGCGCGCGTTCCGGCTGGATGTTTGCCGTGAACGGCGTTTTCCCGAATTACGGCGCATCGGACTGTACCGTGCAGGACGGTGATGCCATCCGCTGGCTGTATACCTGCGACCTCGGCAAGGACCTTTCCTGAATATCGTCTCCCATGCGGCGCATCCCGAACCGGATGCGCCGCTTTTTGTGTGCTGAGGCATTGTAGGGGAGCGGCGTCCTCGACGTCCCGTGAGGCACCTGCCGATCGGTACAGGGAACATGAAAAAAGCAAACGCTCCCGATTTGTCATTGCGAGGAGCGAAGCGACGTGGCAATCTCGGGAAGGCACTTACAGTTCGTACAGGCCGTCATTAAAACAGCGTGCGACAATTGTGTCTGCAGCGGCGCTCCCTGAGCGCCATGGAGACTGACAAAATACACCGGCGTTGATCCCGCGGCAATCTCGGGCAGGCAGCTGCGATTTCGCCGACGGTTCTCCCGTTATCCGTCCGTGTACTGCGAGATTGCCACGGCCCCTTCGGGGCCTCGCAATGACAATTCGGAGGCGTTAACCATTTTGACGGCGGTTTGTACGGGCTGCAAGTGCCTCGCCCCTACAAGGCGCTATCCCGGTCACGAAAAACTGCCCGGCGCTTTCGCGCCGGGCAGCCATTTTCTTATGTGCGGGACATCAGCGGGTCCTAGCGATCTCGATGGTGTTCGTCTTTTCCTTCAGGGCAAGGGCATCGCCGGTGTCCGTGCTGATGCGGGCCAGATCGGCCTGCGTCAGCTTGTAGTCGTCCGTACCGGCGGCGATCACGGTGCCCCACATCATGAGGTTGCCGGAGATCGTGACATCGTGATCCAGCGCACCGCCGATGGTCACATAGCCGTCGGAGGTCTTGCTGAGATTGCCGTCTTCATCGCTCTTGGAGTTAAGCAGGTAGATATCGCCGTTCAGCTCCGCGGTCTGGCCTGCGGGCGTGGGATTCAGGACGATGCTCGCCGTGGCGTCGCCGTTGACAGCCGCGAGATAGCCGATGTCGTTCTTCATCGTGATATTGCGGAACCTGCCGCCATTGATCTCGATGGTCACGAACTTCATGGCATGCAGCAGGCCATAGGAACCGGTGACATTTTCAACAAGGCAGTCGTTCACAACGCAGCGCGCAGGCACATAGGTGCTCAGGGACATGCAGTTTCCATAGACGATCAGGCCGTTGTAGCCGGTCAGGTCATGGAACCAGCCGCCGTTGATGGTCAGCAGGGTCTCCGTCTTGCTTGCGCCGAGATTGAACACTCCGCCGCCTGCGCCGAAGATCATGTTGGCGATCTCAAAGCCGTCGTTCACAGTGACCTGTGCGCCGGAGCCGATACTGAAGGAGGCATTGACACCGCTCTTCAGATACTTGCTGTTGCCGTCCACGCGGAAGTTCTCGATGGTGACGTTCGCTTCCTTGATGTCAAACATATAGCCGGAGGTGTTCGTAGCATCACGGCGGACCATACAGCGCTTGGCATTCTCGCCGAATTCGTTGAAGTTCAGCGAGCAGTCTTCCTTGATCTGAATGCGGTAGACCAGCGAAATGACAAAGTTCGCATCATCGGGGATGGTCTCCATGGCATCGACACGGGCCTTCAGGATCTCCTTGGCCTTCTCGAACGTCTTGACCGGCGTCTTAACGGTCAGGCCGTCGTTCGTGTCATTGCCGTTGCCGCTGAGGTAGACGACGATGTCGTTCGTCTTGACCTCGGCAAAGACCGCCGTGTTGTTCTCATTGACCTCGAGGTAATAAGCGCCGTCGATGCCGTTGACAACATGTACCTTCTCCATATCGCTCGGCTGCAGGGCATAAGCGCCCTCGCCCGTTCCGCCGGAGATGGTGGCTGCGCCGACGAATTCCTTGGCCAGCAGGATGGGGAGCTTGCCCTTCAGCTTGGTCAGGCCCTCCGGCACGCGAATCGCGACGTCCTTGGAGGACCCATAGGCGTTGTTGATGTAGATCGGGTCCTGGAAATCGGTATCCTCCGTCGGAATGAGGGTAACGTTGTGGGTTGAAAGGGTCAGCGCGTTGATCGTCTCGCCGTTCTTGTTCGTGTTGCCGGCAAACTTCACACCGCCGAGCACGACGGTGGAGCCGTCATTCGTGGCAGAGATGCAGGCGAGGTTCGCGCCCGTCGTCGACATGGAGTTGTTCACAAACGCGCCGCCGAGCAGGTTCACTTCCACAGGATGGCTGCCCATAACGTTGATGACGCCCGCAACGGAGCCGCCCACGTTATGGGACAGCTCGCCGCCATTCATTGTAAAGACGGTCTTATCGTCCTTCGTGTTGGACTTGAGGTAGATTGCGCCGCCGGTGAACTTGGACGTGTTGTTCGAGATCTTGCCGCTGTTCAGGACCAGGGTGGAGTCTTCCACATAGAATGCACCGCCCTGTGCGCCGAAGCAATTCGTGACAACGGCGTTGTTCATCGTCATCGTCGCATAGTTCAGCAGATAGATGGTGTTGCTCGCGGGAGCGGAAGCGGACAGTCCGGAGAAGACCTCGGCATTGCCGTCGATCGTGATGTTCGACAGCGTCAGGCTGCCGCCGTCCACGGCGATCATGTTGCCCGTGCAGGACGGAGCGCGCTTGACGATGCAGTCGCGGCCCTTGAGGTCCCACGTCTGCTCATCGAGCACGGTCACGGTATGCGTGACCCAGATGACACCGTCGGTGACCTTCGGAGAGATGAGAGCCGCAGCCGCAGCAAACGTGCGGACCGGGGTCTCCTCCGACAGGCCGTCGTTGGAGTCGCTGCCCTTGACACCGTCCAGATAGACCGTCGCGCCGACATAGGTGTCGTTGAGCCAATAGGCAAAGAGCGTCATGTTGTTCGTGACCGGAGTCGCGAAATCCCATTCCGCGCCGCTGGCGGTGTGCCAGCCGAGGAAGGTATCGTCAGTCTTGACGGGATCGGCGGGCTTTGCGACCGTGCCGCCGTGCTGGACCTTGACCTGCACCGGCGTCGTGCCGTTGACGGCATTGAACGTGACGGTATGCTGGATCAGGCCGTCAGACAGTGTGACGGTGACGTCCTCGGTCAGCCCGGCCAGGATGTAGTTGCTGCCGTGGCTCGCCAGACGGCCGCTCGTTGCGGAGACGTCATAGACCTCATAGCCTTCGTCAGCGCGGGCGATAAACTCGACAAAGTTCACATTCTCCGGGAGCGTCAGCTCCGTGACGGCCTTGCCTTCGACATAGGCCGCGCTGTGCTCGGAGACGAAGGTGACGTGGATCGGCTCCTTCGGCTCGGTGGGCTCGGGTTCGGTGGGCTCGGGCTCAGTGGGCTCTGGCTCCGTCGGTTCGGTCTCCGTCGGCTCCGTGGGCTCGGGCTTATCCTCCGCAGCCTTCAGGAAGCGGCACAGGAGCGTAGCGGCCTCAGCGCGGGTCAGAGGGTTCTGCGGCAGGAAGCTGCCGTCCGGATAGCCGGTCAGAACGCCTGCGGTCTGCATGGTCTCCACAGCCTCTTCCGCCCAGGCGGCGATGTCGGCTGCATCGGTGAAGGTCTTAACCTCCTCGATCTCGGGGAGGGTCTTGTTCAGCAGCTTCAGCAGCCGCAGGAAGATTGTGGCAGTCTCCTGCCGGGTGGCCGCGCGGTCCGGGGCAAACGTGCCGTCGCCGTCGCCGGTCACAACGCCGTTCTCGGCGGCCCATGCGACAGCGCCCGTGTACCAGGTGCCCGCTGCCACATCGGAGAAGCCGGTAGAGGCATTGTCGTCCGTTTCCGCACCGGCGGCGCGCGCCAGAACGGTCACAAGCATGGCACGGGTCAGCGTGCCCTCGGGATCAAACGCCGTGTCGCTCACGCCCTTGAAGTAACCGGCGGCAACGGCTTCCGTGATGGCGTCATACGCCCAGTGGTCCTTCGAGACGTCCGTGAACCCGCCGCCCTCTGCCGCGAAGGCAGAGGGGAGCGCGGAACACAGGAGGCACACGACCAGCAGGACGGACAGCACCCGTTTCATCAGTTGATTCATGGTTTCCTCCTATTCTGAGCTTAATGCTCCAGCGTGGGGAGGCTCCCGGCGGGGAGCGCCACGGCGTCCTGACTGCTCAGCTCGGTCTGGGCCAGCGTGCAGGTCTCGCTGAAGTTGAAATCGCCGGTGCGGTCGAGATCCATCGCGCCGCTCTTGGAAGCGAACAGTCCGACAACGGGCCATGCAGCCTCGTCGAACGTGCCGCGGAGGACGACCTCCTCGGTCTCCTCGTTGATCGCGATGATGCTGGAGGAGTCCTCGCCGTTGAAGCGTGCCCAGTAGATCCAGCCGGTCTCCATATCATAGTACAGGGACTGATACATATGCTGGCCCGTAATAGCAAGGGACTTGTCCGTTACGATGGTGTGCAGGAGGCTCAGCGTGTAGCCGTCACCGCTCGGAGCGATGCCGATGAGGTGGATCGTGCCGGAGGCAGACAGCATATAGAAGTAGTTGTAGGTGCTGTCATGGCCCGCATAGGCAATGCCCGCAATGGCAGTGAAAGCACCCTGCAGATTCCATAGGCCGCGGTAGCCGTTCTCGGTGGTCGGATCGACGAGCATCAGGTAGTAACCATAGGTGCCGAGCGTGAGGTCAAGGTTCGGGCTGTAGGCCATATCGGACATAAACAGGTCGCCGGTGTAGCACAGCTCCTTGGCTGCGTAGCCGTTTTCGGCATCAAGGCTGTAAAGGTTGCCGTCGCCGGAGGCCAGCAGCATATCGCCCGTCTGAACGACGGAATAGTAATCCTGCTCCAGTGCACCGGTGAGGTACTTGTAGTTTGCAGAGTCGACATCGATGTCGGCAACAAAGCTCTGGCCGTCTGCATTGTGAACGATGCCGGTCAGCGTCGTGTTGTTCTGCATGACCGTGATGGTGCACTCGGCCTTGACGGTGCCGTCGAGCTTAGAGGCGGCGGTGATGACTGCCGTGCCCTCGCTGACTGCGGTGACAACGCCGTTTGCATTGACGGTGGCGATCTTCTCATCGGAGGAGGACCAGACGATGGAGCGGTCGGTCAGGTTCCACGGGGTCACGAAGGCCTCGAGGGCGGTCTTGTTGCCGCTGTAGAGCGTGGCGCTCGTCGTGGTGAGCTGGACCTTCTCAGGCTTGTCGGTCTTGCCGGTGGAGCCGCCCTGGCCGCGAACGATATACAGGCCGGTCATTTCGCCGGGCAGATCGGAGAGTGCCGTGCCGGCACCGGTCGTGAGGTCAAGCTTCACGAGCTTGTAGGTCGGACGTGCCCAGCTGGAGGCTCGCACGAACTGTGCCCAGTAGAGCTCGCCGGTAGAGTGGTCAAAGGCCATGGACTGCAGATAGTTTGCCTTGAAGCCGGTCTTGCCGATATTCGTCAGCTCGCCGATCTTGCCGTCCTCAGTCAGACGGAAGCTGTAGAGGTAGGTGTTGCGCGTGGAGGCGTTGATGACATAGAACGTACCGTCGTCGCTGATGGCCAGCACCTGCGGCACTTCGCCGTCGCGGGACGAGGGCATCATGTCGCTCGTGATCGAGCCGATCTCGGTCAGCTCGCCGGTGAACATGTCGACGGTGACGAGCTTGCCATACTGCGGCTCGCCGTTCTCGTCATTGAGAACCGCCATGGCGTACAGCTTGCCGTCGGCCTTGTTATAAGCCATGTCGATCAGAATGGCGTTCAGGTAACACACGGGCGTCGGCTCGAACTTGCCGTGCTGCATAACGTACAGATAGCCATCCGTCGTGCAGGCCACGGTGTAGCCGTTGACATACTCCGCAGAAGCGAACTGGACATCGGCCTCTGCTGCAGTCTCCGGGGTCTTGGCCGTATCCGGCTCAAAGCGCGCCCAGGTGTTGTTCGTCGAGTTGAAGGCGAAGAAGCCATTGAGCTCCACTGCGGGCTCTTCGTCGCCGTCGTCGCCGCCGAGGCCAAGCTCGAGCTCATAGGCTCTTGCGTTGCCCGCATAGTCCACGACCGCAACAACGACCTTGTCCTGCTTCATGGAAGCAACGTTGACCGAAAGGCTCAGTGCCTCGTTTGCCGTCTGCTGGTTCGGAGAGAGCGTTCCGATAAGCTTGCCGTCCGTCGTGAGGAACTGGATGGCAGAGATGTACTGGTTATCCTGCGCCGCGATGTTGATGAGCTTGCGGCCCGCAGGATCGCTGGAGAAGAACATCTGGGTGACAGCCGGTGCCTCGTTATCGACGGTAACGAGCGTCTCCCACGCTGCACCCTTGCCGAGGCCGGTATAATTGCCGTTCTCGTCGGCGGTGTAGTACTCCGGTACGGCAGTCAGGACGAGCTCGAGCTTCGTGTTGTTCGGGAGCGCATTGCCCTCGTTGTCCGTAAACCTCCAGCTGATGCCCTTCGTCGTAACGGTGTTGGACCAGTAGCCGCCGTTCGTATAGTAGAAGGCGCCGGACTGCTTGCCGTAGTCCTTGCTGAAATAAACCTCGCCGGTCTCTGCATTGCGGATGACGTAGCTGACGTCCTGCGCATTGCGGATCAGGTTGTAGTTTATGGTCATGAGCGTATCGCCCGCGCGGACAGCCGTGCGGTCAGCAAGGAACGCATCATCGTTGGCGTAGAGGTTCACACCGAGGATGAAGGTATTGCCGCTGCCCGCCTTCTTCACATTGTAGTAGTTCTCCCGCGCGATATTCAGGTACTTGTGCGGCATCTCGTTGAAGCGATCCTCGGCATAGACGCTGGTATCGAACATGGAGGAATCCGTCCAGTTGCCCCAGAAGGCCAGGAACGGGATGGACTGGCTGACGCCAAGCTTGCCCTCGGCATCGGTCTCGGCATTCAGGTAGACATAGCCCTCAAGGTAGTTGCCATTGGAGAAGTTCTCCTCCATATACTGCTTGCCTTCCTCGTTCAGGCTCAGGGTTGCCTTGACCTGCACGCTGCCGTTGGCCGGGACGGTCACGACGTCGTTGCTCTGCAGGCTCTCAAGCGTCTTGCCCTCATAGGAGCCGCCCTCGAGAATGTCGTTAAGGATCTGCGCATCGACCTCGTCGGCAGTGCCGTCGCCGTTCAGGTCGGCCAGAGAAGCGTCTGCAAGCAGCTCCAGTCCGGCGGCATGGTTCAGGATCGCCATGACGTCGCCGTCGTCGAGCTTGCCGTCTCCGTTGAGGTCGTAGCCCGCCGCATCGGTCGTGAAGACCGCATTTGCGCCGACTGCAACATCGTTCATGGCGATGAACTTCGTGCCGGACTCTTCATCCGTGACTGTTTCCGGCGCAAGCACACTGGCGCTGAGCCTGTAGGAGACGGACTTGTCCGTCAGGTTGTTGACATGGAACGAGAAGCTGTAGGTACCGGTGCGGGCGGGATCGTCGCCGAACTCCACCTTGACCTTGCCGTCGTCATTGCCGTCAATGGTCACATAGGCGGGGCTGTTCACGGCGTTCTCCACGTTGCCAAGGCCGGAGCCCTGTCTTCTCGGGGAGTACTCCACGTCGGAATCCGGGTCCATGATGGGAACGGCCGTGCCCATCATCAGGCTCTGCGCCAGAGCGCGGGCCGTCAGGCCGGCCTTTTCCGCAAGGCCGTTCTCACGGATGTACTGCGCGACAACGGCTGCCTGACCGGCAGCAGACGGAGACGCCATGGACGTGCCGCTCATCAGGCCGTAGGTGCCGTCCGTGCGCGTGGAATAGATGTTGCCGCCGGGGGCGGTGATCTCGGGCTTCAGAGACAGATCGCCGGGTACGCCCCAGGAGCTGAAGGAGCTCATGGTGATAACGCCGCCGGTGGCGTTCATGTCGGTATAGACGCCGCTGCCGTGGACGGTCAGCTTGCCGCCCCAGACGCCGTTTTCGTCCTGCGTGGCCGAGGCGAGGATCGCCTTCATCTGGTCAAGGCGGATCGTGATGAACGGGAGCTTCTTCGTGCAGGCCGCATAGATGGCATCGAAGCCGTCAACATTGTTATAGACGATAATGGCGGCAGCCTTCGCGGCATCCGCATTGATCTGCTTATCGGTGAAGGCAACGCCGTTGCCGCGGGAGACAAGGACGATCTTGCCGGCCGTGTTCGCAAAGTCGGACTTCTCGCCGCCGTACTTCACGGTGTCGTCCGGGTCGGTCGGATCGCCGATGAACACGAAGTCATACTCCGTGCCGCTCTTGTCCTCGGACTTGTCGAGCGTCGTAAAGGCTGCGCTCTTGCAGGTCGCGCCGCCGGTGAACGTCTTGCCTGCGCCGTCGGCGTAGGTGTAGTTCGCGCCGTTGACCGTAAAATACTCCGCGGTGTTGGCGATGTTGTCGGCACTGGCGACGGCCAGAGAATTCTCATAGGCGCCGGGGGAGCCGACGCGGCCGGTGTTGGAATCCTCGGCAAACAGCAGGCCGTTGACGGAGTCCTCTGCCCAGTTTCCGGAGTTACCGGCAGACATGCAAACGACGGTATCCGTCTCGTCCAGAGAATCCATGACATTGTCGAAGTACGCCTCACCGGGGGTCGTGAAGCCGACCGCCGCGGAGCCAAGGGACAGGTTGACGCTGTCGCAGTCCAGAACGATGGCATCCTCGATGGCGGCGATGTAGTCATCGGCATAGGCGCCGCCGTTCTTGCCGAACACCTTCATAACGACGACCTGCGCATCGGGCGCAACGCCGACGACGCCGTTGTCAGCGTAGGTGTAGGTGCCGTCCGCATTTTCCACATAGCGGTTGGCCGTGGCGATACCGGCAACGTGCGTGCCGTGGTCGCCCTGCTGATCGTTGTCATGCGTGATGTCGAGAGTGGCGTCAATATAGTTGAAGCCGAAGGCGATCTTGCTGCTGACATACAGAGCATTGCCGGTCAGGCCCTCATAGCGCTCTGCGGCATGCAGCTGCGGCAGGACCTCGTTGATCTTCGCGGCGGTCAGCAGATCATAATCCGCGATCTGCTTGCCGTTCTTCGTCGAGGTAACCAGCAGGCTGTAATCGAACGCAGCGCTGTTGAACGACGGATGGTCTGAATCCAGGCCGGTATCGACAATGGCGATGCGGCTGCCCGCACCGGTATAGCCCTCGAGCCAGGCGTTGTAGCTGCCGATCATATTGCCGGAGGAAATGGTGTTGAGATCGGCCTGCTCGCGCGGATCGATGCTGTACTGCGGAACGAGCATGACGCTCTTAACGCCCTTCAGCGCTTCGACCTCGTCCATCTTGCCATAGGGCAGGTCAACGGACATGGCGTTGGCGGCCAGCGTCAGGTTCCAGTGGACGTTCAGCGTCTCGCCGGACAGCACATTCGCAGAGATCTCTGCGGCCAGCGCCGCCTGCTTGGCTTCGAGCGCCTTGGAGGCTGCCATGGCGGCAGCATTGCCGGCGATGCCGCGGGTAGCGTAGCCCTGCTGCAGGACGGGCTTGTCCTCCAGCACGACGAACACACGCACGACATCGGTGTCGGCATAGGGAGCCTCTTCCGTTTCGGTCTCGTCCGCAGCGGCATTGTCTTCCGTTGCAAGCGTCAGGCCGTCGGTGGAGATCTCATGATAATTCGCGGTCTGATCCTCCGCCATGGCGGAGACGCCGGACAGCAGGCCGGTGACCATGCACACGACCAGCAGCAGCGAAAGGACCCGTTTCAGATTCCAGTGCTTCATTCTTCTATCCTGCGCTCCTTTCATGCGAGATTCTCAAGGTAGACCATGATGATCTTCGCAAACTGTGCGCGCGTTGCCTGGCCCTGCGGCTCCAGCATGCTGTCGCCGACGCCGTTGACGACGCCGTTAGCAGCAGCCCAGCGCATGGCGGGAAGCGCCCAGCTCGAGACCTTTGCGGAATCCTTGTATGCATTGAGTGCGGTGACATCCGTCTTCCAGGTGTTGCCCTCGCTCTGCCAGCAGCGGAACAGCATGGTGACCATCTCCTCGCGGGTCACATTCTGCTCCGGCTTAAACGTGCCGTCTTCATAGCCCTTGACGAGGCCCTGCTTGCTGGCCCACTGCACATAGGGCGCATACCAGCTGCCGGCCTTGACATCGGAGAAGCTCGTTCCGGTATAGTCGGACGTCTTCACACCGGCGGCGCGGCCGAGGACCGTGACGACCATGCCGCGCGTCAGAGTGGCATCCGGGGAGAACGTCGTCTTGCCCGTGCCCTTCATCAGGTCATTGCCGAGGACATAGTCCACAGCATTGTGATACCACTGCGTCTGATCGACGTCCTTGTAGCTCTTGGACGGGCAGTTCTTACCGTTGCAGGCCACATAGATCCTGATCGGGAAGTCAGCGATCTTCGTCGTCTCATAGTTCTTGTCCGTCACCTTGGCGCCGGACACCTTGAAGGTATAGCTCTTCGTCGCTGCGTTTGTGAACGTCAGCGTCAGCACGGCCTGATCGACCTCGGCTGCGCCGCCGACCCAATTGCAGACGACCTTTCCCTTCTCCTTTGTGTTTGCCACTGCAAGCGGCAGACCCTTTTCGGTCTTGCTGAGCGTCAGCGAGCTGTCGTAGCTGAGCGTGAAGGCTCCGCTGCGCACGGCGCTGCCGCCGCGAAGACTGAGTGTGACTGTGACCGTGCCGTCCGCTGCATTGGCCGTGCCATAGAGCGCCGGGGCGTCCGCAGCGGACACCGGCAGGACCAGGCAAACCAGCAGCAGGCAGGCCAGCAGCAGCGCAGTCAGTTTTTTGCGCATTGCATATCCCATCCTTTCCTTTTTGCTCGTTAGCGCTTTGCTCCGCTAACGCGTAATGAACTGCGACTCTAATTATGCCACAGGCTGTATGGAAATGCAAGGAAAAATTTGCCTGACTTTCTGTTTTTCTGTCGTGGAATATCCATATTAAATGTCCTTATTTGCCAGCTAATCACAATTCATTCCCTTCTGGTGTGCTGATCGCTCTATTTTCTCTCACAAATATTCTTACACTTCTGCGTATATTCGCTTTATACTAGAATCTGATAAAAAGCTTTAAAAGCTTTTTATAGCGCCGAGGGCGCGTCAGATTCTGCATGAGACGGCGCAGCGTGCGTCAGCACGATGCGAGTGTGCGTAGCACACGGGATT
>DQIA01000098.1:14577-14983 GCA_003525905.1 Clostridiales bacterium | reverse complement strand
CAGGCACGTTTGAGGGGCGTGTGACAACCGTCGTGTGCGTTCAAGTCGCATCACTCGCACCACGCCGGAGCAGATTCTGCTCCGGCGTTTTGCATTTTCCGGAGCGACCCCTGCGATCGCTCCGTTTTTTGATTTCCGGGGAGGGAAGACAGCTTGGCGGATCCTGCAAATGAATGCTTCGCCCTGCGGCGGGAGGACGGCTCCCTGACAGGCGAGATCAAGCCGCGCGCGCTCGTGCACCGCGACGGCGACCTGCACGGCGCGAGCCACGTATTTCTGGCGCGGCTGCGCGGCGGAAGGGCCGAATTGCTGCTGCAGAAGCGCAGCGCACAGAAGGACTCGTTCCCGGGTCTGTATGATATTTCGGCGGCCGGGCATCTTGACCCCGGCGAGGACTTTGCGGCGG
>DQIA01000098.1:0-14553 GCA_003525905.1 Clostridiales bacterium | reverse complement strand
CAGGGCCGCTTATGCAGAAAAGAAGAGCCGGGGCGGGAAGGTGAATCTGCGGGAGCTGGCCGAGGAGCTGGGCGTGACGGGGGAGGAGCCGGAATTCCTGTTTGCCCAGCGCAACGAATATCACGGCGCCTTCCATGGAAAGCCATTCCATGACAATGAGATCGCATGGGTCTATCTCCTCGTCCTCGACCGGCCGGAGGAAGCCTTCACGCCGGAGGCCTGTGAGGTCGAGTCCGTGCACTGGTTTTCCGTGCGGGAGATCCTGCGCGCCATGCGGGAAAACGACCCACGCTTCTGCCTGCGCGAGGCGGAGTTCTGCCGTCTGCTGCCGTATCTGGCACAAAAGTTCGGCATTCCGGTTGACAAGCTCTGAAGCGGAAGGTACAATAAAAGTTAACCGTCTCTGATTTTCAAACACGCTGGAGGAACGCCATGAAGCTTCTTGACCTGCTCATCACTGCCATCGCGCTGTCCATGGATGCGTTTGCCGTCTCGATTGGCAAAGGCCTCTCTGTCAAGCGACTCAAGGCTTCGCATTGCCTGATCACCGGCGCGTATTTCGGCGGGTTTCAGGCCCTTATGCCGCTGCTCGGCTTCCTGCTGGCCAGCTCGTTCGCCTCGTACATCCAGAAATTTGACCACTGGATCGCCTGCGTGCTGCTCGTGCTCATCGGCGCGAACATGCTGCGCGAGGCCTTCTCAAAGGAAGAGGAGCAAGGGAACGATTCGTTTTCCTTCCGCGTGATGCTGCCGCTGGCCATTGCTACGAGTATCGATGCGCTGGCCACGGGCGTGACGTTCGCCATGATGGGCGTCAATATCTGGATCGCCATTGCCATCACGGGCCTGACGACGTTCGTGTTCTCCGTGGCGGGTGTCAAGATCGGCAACCTGTTCGGCAGCCGCTATCAGTCCAAGGCGGAGCTGGTCGGCGGCCTGATCCTGATCGCCATGGGTTTCAAGATCCTTGTTGAGCACCTGCTCGGCAAGGCCTGAGGGAACCGTCATGGAGCTTTGGGATATCTATGACCGCCAGCGGCGGACGACCGGGCGCTTTCATGTGCGCGGCACGCCGATGGGTCGGGGGGAATATCATCTGACGGCGTTTGTTTGGGTGTTCAACCGGCAGCGGGAGCTGCTGCTGACCCGCCGCGCGCCGGAGAAGGAGCATTATGCCAATTGCTGGGCCGCCACGGGCGGCGCGGCCCTCGTTGGCGAGACGAGCCTGCAGACCGTGCGGCGCGAGCTGCGTGAGGAAACGGGCATTGAGGCTGATGAGGCGGATTTCCATCTGGTGCGGAGCTTTCGCGAGCACTCCACCTTCAGTGATGTCTATTTCCTCTTCCATGATATCCCGCTTTCCGCGCTGCATCTGCAGCCCGGCGAGACAACGGAGGCCCGCTGGGTGTCCAAGGCCGGTCTGGAGGCTCTGGTTGCCTCCGGTGAGGTCGCTCAGCCGGATGTCCGCCGCCTGCGCCAGCTGCGGGACGAATTCCGAAAGATTTGGAATGCCTGAGACCGATGGGCCTCAGGCATTTTTGCCAATGTAACGAGGTGCCTCTGTGTAGGGGAGCGGCATGCCGCTCCCGGCGGTGCAGGAACGATCCGTATGGGGTGACGATAAAATGGCAAACGCCCCCGAATTGTCATTGCGAGGAGGCCGCAGGCCGACGTGGCAATCTCACGCAACCGGTTACGTTTTTGCCGGGAGTACCCTGTTATCCGACCGGGTGCTGCGAGATTCCCACGTCGCTTCGCTCCTCGGAATGACAAATTTGGGGGCATTGTGCGGTCGGCGATGTCACCCTATAACTTGCAAGCCTGCAAGGCGCTCAGGGAGCGCCGTTTGTTGAACGACAGTCATAAAAATCCCCGAGGCCGGGCGGCCTCGGGGATCCTTTTTTTTGCGTTTGAACTCAAATGGCATACTGGCTCGTATAGAGCTGGTAATAGAAGCCGCGGCGGGCCAGCAGCTCCGTGTGCGTGCCCTGCTCGACGATATGGCCGTGGTCGAGCACAAGGATGAGGTCGGAGTCGACAATGGTGGATAGGCGATGGGCGATGACAAAGCAGGTGCGGCCCTTCATCAGGCGGTCCATGGCCTTCTGCAGCAGGATCTCCGTGCGCGTGTCGACGTTGGACGTCGCCTCGTCCAGAATGAGCAGGCGGCGGTTTGCCAGCATGGCGCGGGCAATGGTCAGCAGCTGCTTCTGTCCGCCGGAGAGGTTCGTCATGTCGTCGCCGACAACGGTGTCATAGCCCTGCGGCAGCGTGCGGATGAAGTGGTCGCAGTACGCGCGGTCGCAGGCCTCGACGATCTGCTCGCGCGTGGCCCCCGGCGTGCCGTAGGAGACGTTTTCCGCAATCGTTCCGCGGAACAGCCAGGTGTCCTGCAGCACCATGGCGAACTGGCTGCGGACCTCCTCGCGCGACAGCGAGGCGCAGTCGGTGCCGTCGAGCAGGATGTGCCCGGCATTCAGGTCATAGAAGCGCATGAGCAGATTGACGATCGTCGTCTTGCCTGCGCCGGTCGGGCCGACGATGGCGACGTTCTGGCCGGGGCGGACGGCAAGGTTCAGGTCTTCAATGAGCGGCACGGCCGGATCATAGGAGAACGAGACATGCTCAAAGCGGACGTCGCCCTTCGCGGGGGCGGGGAGCGCGCCGTCCGCCTGCGGCTCCTCCGGCAGGTCGAGCAGCTTGAACACGCGGCGGGCGGCCGCCTTGGCGTGCTGCAGGTCGCCGAGGCCGCCTGCGATCTGCTCCAGCGGGCCGGAGAACTGCTTGGCATACAGCAGGATCGTCACGACGATGCCGACGGACACGCTCTCATTGCGGACGATGAGCCAGCCGCCGAACAGGCAGATGGCGATGTAGGCCAGCGCATTCGTGAAGGCGATGAGCGGCCGGACGATGGACGAGGTGAAATTGGCCCGTGTCTCGGCCTTGCGGCGGCGCTCGTTCAGCTCGGCGTGGCGCTGCTCCGTGTAATCCTCGAGGTTATAGGCTTTTGTCGTGGCAAAGTTCGTAAAGGCCTCCTCCGTCACGGCGTTGAGGTTGCCGGACTCCGTGAACATGCTGTAGAAGTGCTTTTCACTGCGGGAGGACAGGAGCGTCGACAGCAGGATGGAGGCCGGGGTGAGCACAAGGACGATGGCAGCCAGCCGCCAGTCTTCCAGCAGCATCATGACGGCGATGGCCAGGATCATGAAAAAGCCGGTCATGAGCGTGTCGATGATCTGGTGAACGTAGTTTCCCATGGTGGACACGTCGTCCATCATGCGCGAGAGAATGTCGCCGACGGGCGTCTGATCCACATAGCTCACGGGCAGGCGGCGAATTTTATCCGAGATGCGGATGCGCAGCTCACAGGTGAAGTAGCGGCTGACGACCCGGTTGAGCAGCTGCATCTTGACATAGCTGAACAGGCTGTAGCCAAGGTAGACCAGCGCGAGCCAGCCCATGGGGCGCAGGAGACCGGCCAGCAAGTCGCTGCGGTCGGAGCCGTCCCACCAGGCATACAGCCGGTCGATGAGGCCGCCGAGCAGCTTCGGGCCGAGCACGCCGCAGACGATCACGCCGATGCACAGCAGCGCGGCGAGCAGGAGCCACTTCCAGATCGGGCGGGCCTCCCAGAGCAGGCGGCGGATGATATGTTCCTTTTTCGGCTGCTTCACTGGAGGTCACCTCCCGTCTGCGAGGCATAGATCTCACGGTAGATGCGGCAGCGCGCCAGCAGCTCGTTGTGCGTGCCGCTGTCGACGAGGCAGCCGCCGTCCATGACGAAGATGCAGTCCGCGCCCATGGCGGAGGTGATGCGCTGCGTCACGACGATCTGTGTGCGCCCGGCAATGCGCCGGTTCAGAGCTGTGCGCAGGTTTTTCTCCGTCAGGAAGTCCAGTGCGGAGAAGCTGTCATCAAAGATGTAGATGGGCGCGTCCTTGATGATGGCACGCGCGATGGCAAGGCGCTGTTTCTGCCCGCCGGAGAGATTTTTGCCCGCCTGCCGGATCTCGTAGGACAGGCCGCCGTCGCACGAGGCGATGAAGTCAGCAAGCTGAGCGATGCGCGCGGCCTCCGTGACGGCGGCATCATCCGCATCGGGGTCGCCCATGCGGATGTTCTCACCGATGGTGCCGGAGTAGATGGCCGCGCCCTGCAGGACGCTGCTGATGCCGCGGCGCAGGGTGTGCTTGCTGAGCCCGGCGGCGTCGCGCCCGTCAAAGAGGATGCGCCCCTGCGTCGGCGCGCGGAAGCCGAGCAGCAGGTGCATCAGCGTGCTCTTGCCGCTGCCGGTGCCGCCGATGACGGAGATGCGCTGCCCCGGCAGAATGTGCAGGGAAATGTGGCTGATGGCGTCCGCGGAGCCGCCGTAGGAGAAGCTGACATCCTGCAGCTCGATCTCGCCGTGCAGCTCGGCCGTTTCGCCGGCCATGGGATCGCCCATGCCCTCCGCGCCGAGCACCTGATGGATGCGCCCGGCGGCGACCTGTGCGCGCGGATACATGATGATGGCGAACGAGGCCATGATAACGCCGTTCATGACCATGGTGACATACTGGATGATGGCGAAAATGTCGCCCGCACTCACGCCGCTGATGCCGTGGACCATGCGCCAGCCGCCGAGATAGATGATGAGCAGGGCGGAGATGTTCAGAAACAGCGTGGCAAGCGGCGTGAGCAGACCCATGGACACGTTGGCGCGGATGATGTTCTCCGCCATGATATGCGTGGCGTCCGCAATGCGGCCGTGCTCGCGCTTTTCCGTGTTGAACGCGCGGATGACGCGGATGCCGCGCAGGCGCTCGCGCAGCAGGGCGTTCTGCATGTCGATGTAGTCGTCGGACTTGCCCCACAGCGGCAGCACGCGCTTGCCCAGCAGCACGACGATGAGCGTCAGCAGCGGGACAAAGGCCAGCAGCACGAGCGAGAGCACGACGTCCTTGCGCATGGCCAGCACCACGCCGCCGAGAAACAGCATCGGGATCGTTGCGACCGTGCCGGAGAGCATGGAGGCGACCCACGACACGGTGTCGACATCGTGCGTGGCGCGCGTGACGAGCGCGGCCGTGCCGAGCGAGCCGAATTCCTCAAACGAGAGCGTGTTGACCTTGCGGAACACGTCCGCGCGCAGGTCGGCGCAGAAGCAGGCGACGACCTCGGTCGACAGCCGCGTCCCGCCGAGAATGCTGGCGAGGCTGACGGCCGCAATGGCCAGCATCTGCAGGCAGCGCACGGCGATGGCCGGAAAATCGCGCGCGGCGATGCCGCCGTTCAGAATGGCGGACATCCACGTCGGCAGCAGCAAATCGCACAGCGTCGACAGAGCAATGAGCACCGTCGCGGCGAGCAGCTTCCCGAGATATGGCTTCAGATATCGTAAAATTTGCTTCATAAAACTCCTTTCCTTTTTGGGAAACTCTGACGGGATCCTCTGCGGCGGATGCCGGGTATTTTCCGCCGATCCATCGGTCTGGAAAGCTTGAGGTACACAAAGTACATCTGCGCTTTCCAAACCTCGACTCGACGAAAAATCTCTCACCATCCGCTCTTGATAATCCCGCCAGAGCTTCCCTGTTTTTGGGAAACCCTGAGGGAGCTCCTTGCGGCGGATGCCGGGTATTTTCCGCCGATCCATCGGTTTTTTTGATCTGTCGTTAAAAGCGGGCCTTTCCAAAGTAATTGGCAGCGCAGAGCTGCGCAAAGCAGTGATTGACCTCGTCGTCCGTAAAGCAGGCGTTGAATTTTGCCGAAACGGCCAGCGCCTCGGCGGACAGCGCGAGCTTTCCAAGCCCGGCCAGCTGATCGAAGCCATCCGAGACCTGCCCGCGGCGGCAGAGCTCCTGCACGGCGGAAATGCCGCCGTACTGCTCCATGGCCCGGCGCAGCCGCGGCTGGCGGACGCCCGCCTCCTGCTCGGCGGCGTCCATGGCGCGCAGAAGCGCCTGCGTGAATGCATCCTGTTTCTCCATTTCTCCGCTCCTCCCTCTTCCTTAAAATCATATCGTATCATAGATCCGAAGAATTGCAAGGTTTCTGCAAAAAAAGATATACTTTTTCCACAAAGTTCCGTATAATAAACAGATAACGGCATGGCCTGAAAGGAGAGCGATGGATTTGACGCAATTGCTGCTGCGCCTGTTTGTCAAGGACTACCGGAACACGGAGGATCCCGCCGTGCGCACCCGCTACGGAAAGCTGGCCGGGATCGTCGGCATCGTGTGCAATGTGCTGCTGTCGGCGGGCAAGCTGCTGGCGGGCACGCTGTCCGGCGCGGTGTCCATTACGGCAGACGGCCTGAACAACCTCACGGACGCTGCGTCCTCGCTCGTGACGCTGCTGGGCTTCCGCCTGGCGGAGCGGCCTGCGGATGAGGAGCATCCGTTCGGCCATGCGCGCATGGAGTATCTTTCTGGTTTGTTCGTCTCTGTGCTGATTTTGCTCGTCGGCGCGGAGCTGGCGCGCTCGTCCTTCGAAAAGATCCTGCATCCCGAGCCGGTGGCGTTTTCGGCTCTGAGCTTTGCCGTCCTCGGCGCTTCCATTCTTGTGAAGCTGTGGATGGCGCTGTTCTGCGGCGGACTGAGCCGCCGCATCGGCTCGACCGCCCTGCGCGCCACGGCGCAGGACAGCCGTAATGATGTGATCACTACGGCGGCCGTGCTCATCGGCTGCGTGCTCGGCCATGTGCTACACTGGCAGGTGGACGGCTGGATCGGCCTGCTCGTGGCGCTGTTCATCCTCTGGTCCGGCTGGTCCGCGGCGAAGGATACCATCAGCCCGCTGCTTGGCGAGCCCGCGAGCGAAGAGCTGGTGCAGTCCATCTCCCGGCTCATCCTGTCGCATGAGAAGATCCTCGGCATCCATGACCTCATGGTGCACGATTACGGTCCCGGCCAGTGCTTTGCCAGCGTGCATGCCGAGATGGACAGCCGCGAGGACCCGCTGCTGTGCCACGACGTCCTCGACGATATCGAGCGCGATGCCCTGCGGGAGCTGCGGGTGCACCTTGTCATCCACTATGATCCCATCGTGACGGATGACGCCGAGCTCAACCACATGCGCACCTTTGTGCAGGAAACGATCCGCGCCATTGACCCGGAGCTGACGCTGCACGACTTCCGCATGGTGCGCGGCGCGCAGCACACGAACCTGATCTTCGACCTTGTCATCCCGTATTCCCTCGTCGGGAAGCAGGCGGAGCTCAAGCACCGCATTGACGCGCGCGTGCAGCAGGAGGACCGGAAATATTATACCGTCATCACCTTCGACGAGCCGGTGTGCAGGTCGTGAGCCTGTTTTAGCATGGAACAGCGGTTTTATCAAGCAACCGGCGGTTGAATCGGTAAAACCGGCCGCCGGAATGTGAATTTTCTGTTTCTTTCCCCGCATTTTACTTTTCTTATGTGGGGGATTGTGATATAATTTCGGATGAAAATCCGACGGAAAGGTCTTGCATCCTATGGGAATCATTCAAAAAATCTTCGGCACCCGCTCGGAGCGTGAAGTAAAGAAGCTTATGCCGCTCGTCACGCGCATCGAGTCCATGGAGGACGAGATGAAGGCGCTGACGGACGAGCAGCTGCGTGAAAAGACGGACGAGTTCCGCAAGCGCTATCAGGGCGGCGAGGACCTCGACGACCTCCTGCCCGAGGCGTTTGCCGTCTGCCGCGAGGCGGCGGACCGCGTGCTCGGCATGCGGCCGTACCGCGTGCAGCTCATCGGCGGCATCGTGCTGCATCAGGGCCGCATCGCGGAGATGAAGACCGGCGAAGGCAAAACGCTGGTCGCCATCCTGCCTGCCTATCTCAATGCCCTGACGGGCAAGGGCGTGCACATTGTCACGGTCAACGATTATCTGGCCAAGCGCGACTCGGAATGGATGGGGAAGGTCTATCGCTTCCTCGGCCTCACGGTCGGCCTGATCGTCCACGATCTCAAGCCGGACGAGCGCCGCGCCGCCTATGCTGCCGATATCACCTACTGCACGAACAATGAGCTCGGCTTTGACTATCTGCGCGACAACATGGCCCTTTATAAGAAGGACATGGTCCAGCGCGGCCATAACTTCGTCATCGTCGACGAGGTCGACTCCATCCTCATCGATGAGGCCCGTACGCCGCTTATCATCTCCGGCAAGGGCGAGGAATCGACAAAGCTCTATGAAATGGCCGACTTCTTCGTCTCTGGCCTGCGCCGCAAGGTGTTTGCCACGACGGACGAGAAGGAAATTCAGGACGACCTCGACTGCGATTACTATGTCGAGGAGAAGTCCCGCACCGTCTCGCTCACGGCCAGCGGCATCGCCAAGGCCGAAAAGTATTTCGGCGTGGAGAATCTGTCCGATGTGGAGAACACGACGCTCGTGCACCACATCAATCAGGCCATGAAGGCCCGCGGCGTCATGAAGCGCGATATCGACTATGTCGTCAAGGACGGCCAGGTCATCATCGTCGATGAATTCACCGGCCGCCTGATGTACGGCCGCCGCTATAACGAGGGCCTGCATCAGGCCATCGAGGCCAAGGAGGGCGTGTCCGTCGCCAGCGAGAACAAGACGCTTGCGACCATCACGTTCCAGAATTTCTTCCGCCTGTATGCCAAGCTCTCCGGCATGACCGGCACGGCCATGACCGAGGAGGAGGAATTCTCCGCCATCTACAAGCTCGACATCGTCGAAATTCCGACGAACAGGCCCGTTATCCGCGTCGATCACAACGACGTCGTCTATAAGACGGAGGCGGGCAAGTTCCGCGCCGTCATCCAGCAGATCAAGGACTGCCACGCCAAGGGCCAGCCCGTGCTGGTCGGCACCATCTCCATCGAAAAGTCCGAGTATCTCTCGAAGCTCCTCAAGCGCGAGGGCGTGCCGCACACCGTGCTGAATGCCAAGCACCACGAGCGTGAGGCCGAGATCGTGGCGCAGGCCGGTAAGTTCGGCGCCGTGACGATCTCCACGAACATGGCAGGCCGCGGCACGGATATCATGCTCGCCGGCAATGCCGAATACATGGCACTGTCCGACCTGCGCAAGCAGGGCCTGCCGGACGAGCTGGTGGCAGAGGCCAATTCCTATGCCGAGACGGAAAATCCCGAGATTCTCGCCGTGCGCGAGAGCTACAAGCAGCTGCTGGCGCAGCACAAGGCCGAGATCGCCGAGGAGGCCGCGCGCGTGCGCGAGGCCGGCGGCCTGTTCATCGTCGGCACGGAGCGCCACGAGTCCCGCCGGATCGACAATCAGCTCCGCGGCCGTGCCGGCCGTCAGGGCGACCCCGGCGAAACGCGCTTCTATCTGTCGCTCGAGGATGACATCATGCGCCTGTTCGGCTCCGAGCGCATCATGAATATGATGAACTCGCTCGGTATCGACGAGGACACGCCCATCGACGCCAAGATGCTCTCCAACGCCATTGAGAACGCGCAGAAGAACGTCGAGAGCCGCAACTTCCAGATGCGCAAGAACGTGCTGGAATACGACGATGTCATGAATACCCAGCGTCAGGTCATCTACGAGCAGCGCCAGAAGGTGCTCGACGGCGAGGACCTCTCCTCGACGATCGAGAGCATGATCCACTATGTCATCGACACCGAGGTCGAGGATGCCTTCGCCGGCGCCGACCACTGCGACGACCCGGAGAAGCTGGCGCAGATCAACGCAAAATTTGAGGGCGTCTATTATCCGAAGGGCGCATTTGCCCCGCAGCCCGGCCTGAGCCGCGACGAGGCGAAGGAGCAGCTCTATCCGCTCTTCCGCCAGACCTATGCCGCGCGGGAGCAGGAGTTCGGCGCGGAGCGCATGCGCGAGATCGAGCGCATTATTCTGCTGCGCGTCGTTGACGAATATTGGATGGACAACATCGACGCCATGGAGGACCTGAAGCAGGGCATCCGCCTGCGCGCCTACGGGCAGACCGATCCGGTCGTGGCGTATAAGCGCGAGGGCTTTGCGATGTTCGACGGCATGATCAACGCCATCCGCGAGGAGACCGTCCGCCGCCTGTATCTGTTCCGCCTGCGCACGGAGGAGGATATCCGCCGCAAGCAGGTCGCAAAGATCACGGCGACCGGCGGCGCTGCCGATAAGACCGTCAAGCAGCAGCCCGTGAAGAAGATCAAGATCGGCGCGAACGATCCGTGCCCGTGCGGCAGCGGAAAAAAATACAAGTATTGCTGCCGTGACAAGGACGAGGCCAAGTCATGAGCTTCCGCGTCCATCGAGAAGGAGAGCTGGAATACCTGACGAGCGATGTGCTGGACGGCGCGGCCCACTGCTTTTCCACCCGCTTCGGCGGGGTGAGCGAGGGCGCGCTCGCCAGCCTGAACCTCGGCACGCACCGGGGCGACCGGCCGGAAAACGTGCTGGAGAATTATGCCCGTCTCGGCAGGGCCGTTGGCTTTGCGCCGGAGGAGACCGTGTTCACGAAGCAGGTGCATTCCGCCCTCGTCGAGCGGGTCGGCCGCGCGGACTGCGGCCGCGGCCTGCAGCGGGAGGCAGAGCACGGCGTCGACGGCCTCGTGACGAACGAGCCGGGCGTTGCACTGACAATTTTCTCCGCCGACTGCACGCCCGTGCTGCTGTTTGACCCAGTGGCGCGCGCCATCGGCGCGGCCCATGCGGGCTGGCGCGGCACGGCGGCGGGCATTGCGGCCCGCGCGGTCGAGGCCATGCAGCGGGAGTTCGGCTGCCGACCGGAGAACATCCGCGCGGCCATCGGTCCTTGCATCGGCCCGTGCTGCTTTGAGACGGATGCCGATGTGCCGGATGCCATGCGCGCCGCCCTCGGCAGCGAGGCCGGGCAGGCCATCCGGCCCGCCGGGGCAAAATTCTATGTCGACCTGAAGCGGCTCAATGCTATTTGGCTGCGCCGCGCCGGGGTGACGTGCATCGACATCAGCGCCGACTGCACGGCCTGCCAGCCGCAGCGATTCTGGTCGCACCGCCGCGTGGGCAATGCCCGCGGCTCGCTGGCGGCCATCATCCGGCTGCGGGAGGAGGGCTGATATGAAGCGACTGCTTGCCCTCTGCCTGCTGCTTGCTCTGCTGCTGTGCGCCTGCTCTGCGGCCGGTCAGCCCACGCAGGCCACGCAGCAGCCGACGGAGGAGACTGCGGCCGCCCCGACGGAGACGGCGGCCGCGCCGAAGACGTTCGGCCTGTCCTACCTGCCGGAGCACGGCTTCAACCCCTATACCTGCACGGCGACGGTGAACCGCGCGGCGTTTTCGCTGCTGTATGAGAGCCTGTTCGTCGTTTCGTCGCATTTCCGTGCCGAGCCGCTGCTCTGTGAGAGCTTCACGGCCTCGGAGGACGGGAAGACCTATCGCTATACCCTTGTTTCCGGCGTGAGCTTTTCCGATGGAACGCCTCTGACGGCGCAGGACGCCGCCGCCTCGCTGCGCGCGGCGCAGCAGAGCGCGCTCTATTCCGGCAGGCTGGCGCATATGCTGTCCGTCACGGCGGATGACGACCGCACCCTGACGGTCACGCTCGACACGGCGTATGAGAATTTTTCCCTGATGCTCGATGTGCCCATCGTCTCTGCGGCGACGGTACAGAGCAGCACGCCGCTCGGCACGGGACCGTATTATCTCGACGGCGAGGTGCTCCGGCGCAGCAGCCGCTGGTGGCAGACACAGGCCCCGGCCGTGACGGCCGAGACCATCGAGCTGCAGGCGGCCAAAACGCCGAACGACATCCGCGACAATTTCGAATTCGGCAGCACGGACCTTGTGTACTGCGACCCGAATTCCCCGGCAGCCGTCGGCTACCGCTGCGATTATGAGGCGTGGGAAGCGCCGGCGCCCATCCTGCACTATGTCGGCTTCAACCTCTACAGCGGCTGGTTCACGAATGTCGCGCTGCGCCGCGCCTTCACCTACGGCGTCGACCGCGAGGCGATGACGAGCGCCGTCTATAACGGCTTTGCGCAGGCGGCGACGCTGCCCTGCTCGCCTGCCTCCGACCTCTATGACGCACAGCTTGCTGCGCAGTATGCCTATTCGGCCACGGCCTTTCAGGCCGCCATCCGCAATGCTGGCGTGCCGACGTCCGAGACGGACTGTCCCGTGCTGCTTGTGTGCTCGGATGACCCGGCGCGCGTGCGCGCTGCGGAATATCTGTCCTCCTCCATGCAGGAAAACGGCTTCTTTCTCAAGGTCCGCTCGCTGGGCCGCGAGGCCTATGTGGCCGCTCTGCAGGCGGGTAATTACGACGCCTATCTCGGCGAGGTCCGCCTGACGGCGAATTTCGACCTGTCGGAATTCTTCCGCACGGGCGGCGCGCTCAGCTACGGGGCCGTGGCGGACGCTTCCCTGGCCGGCCTCTGCACGCAGGCGCTGGGCAATTCCGGCAGCTATGCCGACCTCTGCGCGCGCCTGCTCGACACCGTGCCGTTCTGCCCCATTGTGTTCAAGAGCTACGAGGTCTGCGTCAGCCGCGGCGCGATCGCCTCCATCTCGCCGGGCGTGGACTGCGTGTTCCACAACGCCGCCACGGCGCGCACGCTGGCCGATGCCGACCACTCCTATGACGGCGCGGCAGAGCCGTCCACACCGACGGATGTATCGGCCGACCCAGCCGAACCCACGGAGCCGGCCGATGCGGCGGACCCCACGCAGGAACCCTGATATCGATCCCGCCGGTTTCCCCCGGCGGGATGAGCTTGCCCAAAACGTGGTTTTGGCAAGCTCTCAAACGAGACCCGTTTCACTGGGCTCTCGTTTGAAAGGGGCTGCGGCTCGCTGCAGCGCACGAAGGGCACGCCCTTCGCACGTTTGCGAGCCGAGCGGTATTTTCTCCGACGTACACGCCGCCGGAGAAAATGATTGCCACTTTCTTTGCGCCTGCGGGCGCAAACTCTGCGAGGCCTTTTTTGATAGTTGATGGTCTGTATCCCGCCGGTTTCCCCGGCGGGATCGTTTTATGCAAAAAAAACGGCGCAGAATTAAAATTGTAACAATGCAATGTACGAAAACGCTTGACGAACGGGGAAAAACGTGGTATCCTGCAGTCAGAAGGGAAACGAGTGATTTCCCAAAAAGAAACGGAGGGCCTGACCATGAGACGAACGCTGTTTTGCCTGCTTTTGAGCCTGATCCTGCTCCTCACGGCCTGCGCCCCGGCGACAGTTCAGACCGAGCCGCCTACGGAGGCCCCTACCGAAGCGCCGACGGATGCTCCTACCGAGGCCCCTACCGAAGCACCGACGGAGGCTCCAACTGAGGCCCCTACCGAAGAGCTGACAGAGGCCTTGCCGGAGGAGACGGAGGCCCCGACGGAGCCGCCGGAGCGTCCGGAGCATACTGTGAAGATTCAGGTTTCCGTGAACTGTGATTGCACGATCACCAACGCGGAGGGGCAGACTGTCCGGCAGGGGGATGACAGCGGACCGGAGGGCGATCTGGTGGTTTACAGCACTGATCTTTATGGCTTTTGTACCGGTACCCTGCCGATGAAGGTTTGGGAGGTTGCGGCGAGTGACAGTTTTACGATGGAGACGACGACGTCGCCCAGTGCCTTCTGTGCGGAGATCGGGGATGCATTTTATGCCGTGACGGAATGTACCGGCGTTACCCGCATTGAGTTCCGCGACGGCTATATCAAGCTGACCGGCTCGGAGATGACCTATACCATTCTCACAAACTCTCATGCGCGAGAGCGGCAGTATTTCCGCATCACCGGCACGGGCACGACGGAGATCGAATTCCCGATCGAGGATGTCCTGGCCGCCAGCCCGATCGGCGAGACCTACCGCCTAGAGCGGTGTACGGTTTAAGAGACTGACATTCGGAGCGTGGAGGACGCGTTATGAGAAAATTATCCGGAATTTTTGCGGCACTTCTGCTGCTCCTCTCGGCCTGTGCACCGGCGGCGGTTCCGACGGAGGAGACAACGCCCGAGACGCAGGGCGAGGAGCTCGTTTCCACGCTCAGCATGCTGCCGAAGCAGGCTATCTCCATCCACCGGGCCGAAACTCCGGCGGAGGAGGACACGGAGACGGACAGGACCGATATCGTGTTCGTGCCGTACTATGCGTCTGTCGAGCAGCTGACGAGCAACTCGTGGGTGGACCAGACGCATGTCACAAAGTCGACCGTCCTGAACCTGACAAAGACGGATGCCGTCGAGGTCAAATGGGAGGCAAACGCGCTCCTTGCGGGCGGCCGCTGGGTCACGTCGCAGGAGGAGCTGCAGACGGTCTGCTCCTATCTGCGCAGCCGCGCGGACGACGGCGTGCTGCACCTGACGGACGAGGCCTGCAGCGCGCCCGCGGAGGCCTTCGGCAGCGCCGACTTCTTTGCGGAGCAGAAGCTGCTTCTGATCGACCTCTGCCGTCTGGGCAGCGACACCCTGCTCGACCCGGTCGTTCTCCGCGCGGAGGACGGCACGGTGGACATTACTCTGCGGATGTCCGCGCCGACTGTCGGAGAGGTGCGCGGAAACGGCATGGTCTGCCTGATCCCCGTCCCGGCCGACTGCACCGGCGCGGAGATCACGCTGTATCCTGAAGGGAAATAAGGAAATGAAACGAGCTGCGCCGGGAGGGACCTGTCCCTCC
>DQIA01000045.1 GCA_003525905.1 Clostridiales bacterium | reverse complement strand
AATCCCGTGTGCTACGCACACTCGCATCGTGCTGACGCACGCTGCGCCGTCTCATGCAGAATCTGACGCGCCCTCGGCGCTATAAAAAGCTTTTAAAGCTTTTTATCAGATTCTAGTATCAGAACTGCGCGTCCATTCCGGCGCTGCGCGCCGCCTCGCGGGTGTCGTTCTTCGAGATGCGCATATGCTGCCGCATCTCCAGATCGGCCGCCTCGGCATCATGCTGGGCCAGCGCCTCCATGATGCGGCGGTGTGGCTCGACCACGTTCGAGCAGTTCTTCAGAATGGCAAACGAATTCAGCCGGTAGGTGTGCAGGGCGGGAATGAACTGCTTGTACAGCGAGACGAGGAACGGGTTGTTCGTGCTTTCGCAGATCTTCTCGTGGAACTTCTCGTCGAGCTGGGCCATAAGGTTCGCGTTGGCATCCTCCGGCGGCAGCGCCGCAGCATGCGCCGTCTGGTCGACGATCTGCCGCAGCTCCGCGAGCGCTTCCTCCGTAATATGCCGTGCGGCCTCCCGGGCCACGAGCGGCTCAAGTGCCTCGCGCACCATGTAGATATCGCGCAGGGCAAAGATATTGCCCTCAAACCAGCGCTCGGCCTCCTCGCTGCTGGGCTGGCACGCCTTGATGAACGCGCCCTTGCCGTGGACGATCGTTACATAGCCCATCGTCTGCAGCACACGCAGCGCCTCGCGGATGGACGAACGGCCGACGCCGAGCTGCTTGCCCAGTTCATTTTCCGTGGGCAGCTTTTCGCCGGGATTTCTGCCCGGCTCCTGAATGTAGCTTCGGATGCTTTCGATCACCTTGTCGGTGGTTGACATCTTGTCGATAGGGATCATCATAATCTCCCGCTCCTCTCTCGTTTGCCAGCTCTCGCAGTTAACTGCACATTACTTGACATTTTGCATTGCATAATGTTCTAGGTACTTCTGTAATCATATTAACGCATCAATTCAGAAATGTCAAGCGAATTTTATTCAAAACATGCAGCTCCGCCTCCCGGCAGGACCTACAAAAGCTTCAGGAGGGCTTCAGATCATGACAAATCAGACCGGCTATATCGTTTACGCGACGGACAGCGTCGGCACCGCACTCGGCGAGATCGAGCCGGGCGCGATCCGCCTGCTCGGCGAGCCCGGCGACGGGCACGTCACGGCTACCGGGCACATCCCCTTCGGCCACAAATTCGCTCTGCGGGCCCTGCGGGCAGGCGATCCCGTGATCAAATACGGCGCGCGCATCGGCACGGCCACGCAGGATATCGCGCCCGGTGAGCATGTGCATCTGCACAACATGCGCAGCGACTTCGACGAGCGCGCCTCAACGCTGGACGCCGAGACGGCCCTGCCGGAGGACGTCGTCTATGAACTGTACTGAGGAGGAAAACGCCATGGAAGCAAAACCGATCTGCCAGGCCTGGCTCCGTCCGGACGGCGGCAAGGGCATCCGCAACAAGGTCCTCGTGCTCTACACCGTGGAGTGCAGCAAGCACGTCGCAGAGTCCATCGCGGCGCATTTTCAGGCGCAGCACAGGGACGTCGACGTCACCGGCTCGCTCGCATGTCTGGACAATCAGGCCGTCGTGCAGCGCATGCTGGCCTACTGCGTCCATCCGAATGTCGGTGCCGTGCTCATCGTCGGCCACGGCTGCGAATATATCGAGCCGGACCGCATCCGCGACTTCGCGCGGGCCCACGGCCGCCCGGCCGAGGCGTTTTACCTGCAGAAGGTCGGCGGCACGGAGGCGGGCATCGCGCTCGGCTGCAGGCTCGTCGGCGAGATGCTGGAGAAGATCGAGGCAGGCCCCCGTGCGCCGATGTATGCGCAGGAGCTGATCATCGGCGCAAAGTGCGGCGGCTCGGACTTCACGTCCGGCATCGCCGGGAACGCCGTCATCGGCAAATTCTTTGAAAATCTGACCGCCGCGGGCGGCACGGCCATGATGGAGGAGATCGCCGAGGCCGTCGGCCTGCGCGGCCACCTGGTCTCGCGCGCCGTGAACGAGGACGTCGCCCGCGATGTCGGCCTGACCTATGACAAGACCATGGAGTTCTGCCGCAGGCTCGGCCGCTACTCCATCTCACCGGGCAACTTCGTCGGTGGCCTGACGACGATCGAGGAAAAGAGCATGGGCGCCGTCGTGAAAATGGGCGGCTGTAAGATCGAGGGCGTTCTGAAGATCGCGCAGCGGCCGAAGCACCCCGGCTTCTGGCTGCTGGACGTCATTCCGGACGACAAGCCCGAGCCCGCCTTCTTCTTCGGCGGCGACGCGACCGGCCTTCTGGACCAGATCGCCTGCGGCTGCCACCTCGTTCTGTTTAACACGGGCCGCGGCCACGTCGGCGGCACGCCCGTCGCGCCCATCCTGAAGCTGACCGGCAATCAGGAGACGTTCGACATGCTCAGCCACGACATCGATTTCTGCGCAGGCAGCGTCCTGACCGGCGCGGAGACGAAGGCCGAGGCCGCCGAGCGCCTGTGGGGCCTCATCCGGCGCATCTGCAATGGAGAACAGGTGCACGCCGAGCGCGTCGGCCACCGCCAGGGTACCCTGTTCTTCAACTATCAGGACCCCCGCCGCGTCGTCCCATGCCGGTATTGATCAGGCCCTCTCCCAGCCGGTAAAGTAGCCGTCCGCGCCGAAGACCGGGCGCAGCGCCACGCCGTCTGTGCGGAGCCACGGCATTGCGGCCGTGTCTGCCAGCAGGCGCTCCGTCACATAGAACGTCTGCACATGGTTCGTGTCGCGGATCCACATGGCACGATAGCCGCTTGCCGCATTCGCGCCCGTGATGGTATGCAGGGCAAAGCGGATGGCAAGGTCATCGTTCTCCATGACGATTGGGATACGGAAGCCATTGATATCGCGTGAGGTCAGGGAGTTGGGATAGGTCTGCTCCATATCGATCTTGTCAAACAGGCGGCGCGTCGTCACGTCGGCATTGCCCATGCCCGTGGCATTGTGGTGCGCCTCGTCCGTCAGATCGCGCGCGACGATGCGCTCGGCAAACGGCCGGGAAATGCCGTTCTGTGCGGAGCGGCCGGTGACGTTCGGGTCCATGCCCGCGCCGCTGATATTCTTGCCGATCCAGTCGACGATCAGAAGATCGAGTTTTTCATACGGAATTCCGAAGAGCTGCGCCGCCGCATCCGGCAGCAGCTCTTTTTCCGTCTCCAGAATTTTGTCCGGAGCGACGGCGACGACGCGATACGTCTCGTGATAGCCGTTTTCCATGGAGGCCATACCGCAGAGGATATTCGTGTTGGCGATGATCTCCAGACCGATCTCCACAATGTTCTGCGACATGCTCGGGAAGCCCTCGGCATGGCAGATGTCCGCGCCGAACTGCTTGCCCATGCCGATGACGATCATCTTGAGGATGCCGCTCTGGATGGGGCCGCGGATGTCCGTGTGGGGCTTGATGCGGCCGATGGGAATGATCCAGTCCGCCTCCGCCGCATAGCGGTCGATCCGCGCCGGGAAGCCGTGCGGCTTCGTAACGCCGACCTGCACCGTCTCCATGCTCGAGCGGATGGGCGCGCCGGTATATTCCTCGGTAATGCCGAAATCGGCGAGAATTTTCTTCTGTCCCTCGGCCTGCGCGCCTGCGTGGCTGCCCATGGCCGGGATGATGAACGGCTCTGCGCCGTGCTCGCGCACGACCTCACAGACCGTGCGGACAATGAGCGCGATGTTGGCGATCTCGCGTGAGCCCGCCGCGATGCAGACGCTCTGGCCGGGCTTCAGCTGCTCCAGTGTGCCGCTCTCCTGCATCACGCGCCGCGTCTCTGCCGCAACGTCCTCGAGCTTCGGCGCGGAGCGCGTATTCTCGACGCGGTAGAAATTCGGCACACGATCGTGCTGGAGCAGGGCTTCAAAAATGCTCATGCCTGCGGGCCTGCCTTTTCGATCAGGTATTCCGCGGGATCGATGCCGAGGTCCTGGCAGATCTTGACGATCTCGTCATAGGTCTTGTCATTGACCTTCACGCCCTCCTCCGCCACGCGCGCCATGTGGGCATAGGCTTTGTCGCCGTGCGTGTAGATGCGGGTCTGGCCGTCGGCCAGCGCAGAATTGCGGATGTCCTCGAGGTACTGGCTGAAGCGCTTTTCCATCTGCTCCTTGTCGCCGAAAATGGAATAATCGACGGCCATAAAGAAATGGCAGACCTTGTCGACATTCGGCACAACGCGGACCTCGTTGCTTGTGCGGCCGCCGGACAGGATGCCGCAGAACAGCTCGACGAGCAGGCTCAGGCCATAGCCCTTGTGGCCGCTGTTCGTCTCGCCCTCGCCGCCGACGGGGAAAATGCCGCCGAGGGACTTCGTAGCGCGGATGCGCAGGAAATCGTTCGGGTCATAGCTGGGAGAGCCGTCCGAATTCATGAGCCAGTCGCCGGGCAGGGTCTTGCCCGCCTTGGCGTAGACCTCCATCTTTCCGGCAGGTACCACGCTCGTGGCCATGTCGAGATGGAACGGATGCGGCGTGCCGGGCATGGAGACGGCGATGGGGTTCGTGCCCATCATCGGCTGCTTGCCGAACGTCGGCACGACGAGGGCCTCGGTGTTCGTCATGGAGATGCCCAGCAGGCCCTGATCGGCAGCCATCTTGGCATAATAACCGGCGATGCCGTAGTGGTTGGAGTCGCGGACGACAACGATGCCGACGCCGGCCTTCTTTGCCTTGTCAATGGCCATCTGCATGGCGGCGACAGAGACGGGCTGGCCGATGGCATCATGCGCGTCGATCACGGCGGAGACGGGCGTTTCGCGGACGATCTCACTCTTCGCGCCGCGCTTGATGCGGCCGATCTCCAGAGAATGCGTATAAAGCTTCATGCGCTGCACGCCGTGGGACTCGATGCCCATGCGGTCAGATGCCAGCAGCACGTTGGCAATGTCCTCACAGTCGGAGCGGCTGTAGCCATTGCGGGTAAAAACTTCCACGGTCAGGTCCCAGAGACGCTGATCATCAAAATAACGGTATCCCATAGTTGATTCCTCCTGTATTTAGCCGCCGAGATAGGTCTCGCGGATCACGTCGCTCTGAATCAGTTCACTGCTCTTGCCCGAGTGGGCGATGCGGCCGTTTTCCAGCACATAGCAGCGATTGGAGATTGAAAGCGCCATGTAGGCGTTCTGCTCGACAAGGATGACGGGCAGCTTTTTCACCGAATTGATATTGTGAATGACGTCGAACACATCGTCGACGATGACGGGGGCCAGACCAAGGGACGGCTCGTCAAGCATGACCATGGACGGGTCACTCATCAGGCCGCGCGCAATGGCCAGCATCTGCTGCTCGCCGCCGGACATGGAACCGGCCTTCTGCTTTAGGCGCTCCTTCAGTCGCGGGAACATGGTGTACATCTCCTCGAGCTTCTCGTTCATCTGCGCAGCCGTGTAGGAGCGGCAGTATGCGCCCATCTCCAGATTTTCCAAAACGGTCATGTTCGGGAAGACCTCGCGGCCCTCTGGAACATAGGCAATGCCCGCCTTGCAGATCTTGTGCGCATGCATGCGGTTGAGCTTTTTCCCGTCGAACGTCACCTCGCCGCGGCCCATGTGGACCAAGCCCATGATGGTCTTCATCATCGTGGACTTGCCCGCGCCGTTTGCGCCGATGACGGAGACGATCTCGCCGGGGTAGACATCGACGTTGATGTCATAGAGCACCTGCACCTTATCATAGTAGGAGCAGACGTTTTTCAGGCTTAAAATCGGTTCCATACTCATTCCTCCGTGCGGAAGCGGTCGCCCAGATAGGCCTTGACGACCTGCGGGTCATGCTGGATCTCCTCCGGTGTGCCCTCGGCGATCTTGCAGCCGAAGTTCAGCACCGTGATGCGATGGCTCAGGTTCATGACGACGTCCATGTTGTGCTCGATGAGGAACAGATCGACGCCGCTGTCATAGACCTTGCGCAGGATATCCACAAACTCGCGGCGCTCACTCGGGTTCAGGCCCGCGGCGGGCTCGTCGAGCAGGATGAGCTGCGGCGTCGTCATCAGCGCGCGGCCAAGCTCGCAGACCTTCTGGCGGCCATAGGCCAGATTGTCGACGGTCTCGTTGCGCAGATGATACATGCCGATGGAGTCGAGCACCTCGCACGCCTTCTCGCGCAGGACGCGTTCCTCGCGGTGGCTGCCGCGCAGGTCGACGATGAAGCGGAGCATGTTGTGGGAAACATCCTTCTGGCCGCCCATCATGACGTTCTCCAGCACCGTCATGGAGGAAAACAGTTTGATATTCTGGAACGTTCGGCCGACGCCCGCCTTGACGGTCTCAAAGGTCGGCTTGCCGGTCAACAGCGTATCGCGGAACCAGATCTGGCCGGACGTAGGCGGAATGACAGAGTTGATGAGGTTCAGCGTCGTGGTCTTGCCGGAGCCGTTCGGGCCGATGAGGGCGTGGATTTCGCGCTCCTGCACGTCAATGGAGAGGTCATTAACCGCAACAAGGCCCTCGAAGCGCTTGACGAGATGCTCAATTCTTAATGTGGTCGCCATCCGCCGTACCTCCTTCCTCCATAGCCGGTGCGCCAGCCCTGCGGGCGCGCAGCCTGTTCCATTTTTCGCGGATCGGAGCCGCCAGCGAGACGATGCCCTTCGGCAGGAAGAGCGCG
Organism: Clostridiales bacterium; assembly: GCA_003525905.1. Classification (GTDB taxonomy): domain Bacteria; phylum Bacillota; class Clostridia; order Oscillospirales; family Oscillospiraceae; genus JAZOXB01. The sequence goes on along the minus strand of DQIA01000045.1, from coordinate 2,059 downwards.
CACAGCAGAACGGCCGTGTAATAGACGAAATAATAGTACTTGCCGAGGAAACGGAGCAGCTCCGGCAGCAGCGTGATGATCACGGCGCCGATGACGTTGCCGAACACCGAGCCGATGCCGCCGACCATGAGCATGATGACAAAGTTTGTGGACAGGTCCACCGTAAAGGACTCGGGGTTGATGTAGCCGATGAGGTGGGCATAGAGTGCGCCCGCGAAGCTGCCGAGCATGGCGGCCAGCGTAAAGGCGCGGATCTTCACCTTCGCAACGTCAATACCGCAGGATTCCACGGCGTCAATATTATCGCGCACGGCCTTGAACTCGCGGCCCCACTTGGAATTGACGATACGCCAGGCAAACCAGACTACCAGAATTGCCACGATGAGCACCATATAGTAATACGGAATCGTGCCCTCGATCCGATAGCCGAAGAAATTGTAGCGCTCGATGCCGCGCAGGCCCTGTGCACCGTTTGTTACGCCCTTCATGTTGTTCAGGAGCATGCGGATGATCTCCGTGAAGGCGATGGTCGTCAGGGAGAGGTACACGCCGCGCAGGCGCAGGCTCGGATAGCCGAGCGCCTTGCCGATGAGCCAGCCGACGCACAGCGCCGCCACAAGGCCGAGCCACGGAGAAACGCCGAGCTTCACATTCAGCAGGCCGGAAACGTAGGCGCCCATGGCGAACATACCGGCCGTGCCGAGGTTCATCTGGCCGGTCAGGCCGGTGATGAAGTTCAGGCCGCAGACCGCGATCAGATAGATCAGGATCTGACAGGCGATGGTCATATAGTATTCATTCCGGATCATCTGCGGCAGCAGGGCTGCGATCACGGCAGCGATCAGCAGCGGCAGCAGCCGGAAGATCAGCTTTTGTTCCTTTTTCATGCGGCAGCCCCCTTACTTATTTTTCTTCCCGAGGAGGCCCTGCGGACGGAACAGCAGGAACGCAACCAGAAGAACAAAGGCCACAACATCCTTATAGACCGACGGCAGGATCATGGAGGCGATATTCTCGACGATGCCGAGCACAAGGCCGCCCGCGATACAGCCGGGCATGTAGCCGAAGCCGCCCAGAACGCCCGCTGCAAAGCCCTTCAGGCCGATCATATTGGACATGGTGGAGCTGACATTGTACAGCGGCACAACCAGGATGCCGATGCAGCAGCAGATCACGGTACTGATGGCGATGGTGATCGCCATATTGCGGTTGACGTCGATGCCGACGATCGAGGCCGCCGTGCGGTTCTGCGCCACGCAGCGCATGGCCTTGCCGGGCTTGGTCTTCTGCAGGTAAAACTGCAGCAGTGCAACGATGACGATCGCGGCGATGATGAGAAACAGGTTGGATTTTGAGATAACGGCATTGCCGATCTGGTAGGTGCCGGACATGAAGTCCGGGATCGTAAAGGCGTTGCCGCCCCAGATCAGGCAGGCGCCCTCCATGATGACCTTGCCGAACATGATCGTGGCCATAATGGTGAAGATCATGGACTTCTGCTTGCGCAGGGGGATGAAGATCAGATAGGCCACCAGAATGCCGAACACCGCCATCAGCAGCAGCGAGGCGATCGCACTGACCACGGAATTCCAGCCGAGGCCCAGCACGAACATGCCCGCATAGATGTAGGCGCCCAGCGAGACCATTTTGTCATGGCTGAAGTTCAGAACGCCGGAGGCGTTGTAGATCAGCGTGTACTCGATGCCGATCAGCGCATAAACAAAGCCCATGGCGATGCCGCTGATCACAAGCTGGATGATCGTCCAAATCATAAACAAGTCTCCTATGAGAGTCTCCGAGCCGGTCCGGTGCGCCGAATTGCCGCCGGGACCGGCTCGAAAGGTTCCTTATGATAGGGGACAGAGCGTATTGGCGCTCTGTCCCGGATACGCGTGGGAGATAGGGCTTATACTAGAATCTGATAAAAAGCTTTAAAAGCTTTTTATAGCGCCGAGGGCGCGTCAGATTCTGCATGAGACGGCGCAGCGTGCGTCAGCACGATGCGAGTGTGCGTAGCACACGGGATTCCTGATTAAATGTTTTAATCAGGAATCAGTAT
>DQIA01000063.1 GCA_003525905.1 Clostridiales bacterium | reverse complement strand
GGGGCATGCCCCTCCCCTACATAACGCGTGCGGCCGGTGGGAATGCCCGGGAATCTGCTGGCTCCCTCCACCAGCGTTCCTTACTCCGCCTTCTTCTCGCGGAAGGCAAAAAAGCGCTGGCCGAAGTAGTTGAACACCACAAACAGGCCCATGCCCGCCAGCATGGCCAGATTCTCCGCCCATTTCTTCGACAGGCCGGAGAAGATCAGCCGCACGAGCGGCTTGGCAAGGCCATAGGCAAGGCCGTAGCACACGGCGATATTCAGCGCGAAGCGCAGGGCCGTCCCCCAGCCGCTGCCCTGATACTTGAACGTGAAATACCGGTTGAGGAAATAGCTCATCACGCTTGCAAGCGCATAGCTCAGGCCCGTCGCCGGCCAGTAGGAGAACCCGGCGAGGTTATACAGCAGGAACATCAGGCCGTTGCCAACGAGCGTGTTGAGCACGCCCACGAGCAGGAACTTCCACAGTTTTTCGTCAAACAGCATTCGGAACTTTTCTTTCATACGGATTCTTCTTTCTTTATTGCCAACAGGACGTGATCGTTCCATCGCTGCTGACGGTGTAAATCGTCTGTCCGTCGCTGCTGACGCCCTCGAGCGTGACCGTCAGCTCCTGCAGGCCGCAGGCGCTGCGGACATCATAGGAAATGACGCCGACGATATCGAGGTAGCTCTCGAGCGACAGGTCGTCCTTGTAGACCTCACCGCCGAACTTCTGCGCGGAGGCATAGGTCATGGTGCTCTCCTGCGTCAGGCGGAGCGTTCCGGCCGTCTCGTCATATTCGGCATCGGAAAACTGCGGCCAGTTCTCCTGCACGACGGACTCGACTGAGGCTCTCGGCTCGTCCTTCGCGCCGCAGGCGCACAGCAGGAAGGTGGCCAGGACAATGGCCAGAAAACAGGAAACAGATCTCACAGGCAGCGCCTCCAACAACAAAAATCGGCGCGCATTCTGCGGACCGTATGCCCTATCATACCGCAAAGGCCGGGAAAACGCAAGCAAAAAAGAATCGCAGGCCGGTCATGCGGCGTCCGTCAGCCTTGTGTGCGCCAGAATGCGGGCAAACTCGGCATGATAGGACTTCTCCAGCTCTGCCGCGCAGCGGATGGTCAGAGTGTAGCACGTCGTGCCGTCATAGAGCAGCGTGCCGCAGCAGGCAAGCTCTCCCTCGTCGTCCGCGCCCGTCCACGCGAACTGGTACTGATCTGCCTGCGGCCAGGCCAGATAGACCGGGTCCAGCGCAGCCGTCTCTCGGCCCGTCAGCTGCCGCAGCACCGCATCGGGCGCCCCGGCTGCCGTCTCGATGACGACCTCATAGGCCCCGTCCGCGCGCGTATAGACGCTGCGTCCCTCTGCGGAGTCCTCCGCCGAGCGCTGCAGCTCTGACGGGAGCTCGGCCGTCAGGCAGAACTGCGGCGGCTCCGGGCCGGAGCCGGGGTCACAGACCGTCTCCGCATCCGCCGCGCTCTTGACAGCGCAGCCGCTCAATGTTAAAATCAGGCAGACAATTGCAATGCATGGAATCCGTTTCATATTCCACCTCCGAAAGGATGATCCTGATGCTGAAATACTATGTGTGCTGGCTGCTTCTCATGAGTGCCGTCACGTTTTTTCTTATGGGATGGGATAAGCATCTCGCCCGCTGCCGCCGCAGGCGTATCCCGGAGCGCGTACTGCTCGGCTGGGCGGCGGCCGGGGGCGCGCTCGGCGGCGTTCTCGCCATGCAGCTGTTCCGCCACAAAACGCTCCACCGCCATTTTTCCGTCGGCATGCCCGTAATGCTGGCCGTGCAGCTCCTGCTTGGCGCAGCGGTCCAGCTCTGGCTGTGAAACATCCGGCACGCACTGCCGTCTTATATACGGGATTTCGGTTGCAAAATATCCGTCTATACGATAGAATATAATTACTCTGGCTGTGCTCTCCGGACACAGCCGCTGAACAGGAGCAGAGAGCATGAAACAAAGACAAAGCCGCGGCCTGATGCCGTGGATCCTGACGCTGCTGTGCGCCGTACTTCTCACGGTATGGGTGCTCGGCAGTATGCCCGCCGCCCCGAAGGAGGGCGCGGCCGTCGCCGCTGGCACGGCCTATCTGGACAGCGCGGCCGCAAAGGACGCCTCCGCCATCGCCGAAACGCTGCGCGAGCGGGAGAAGCAGCGCCGCGCGGAGCTGCTGGCCCAGCAGAAGAAGGAGGAGCGCGATGCCCTCGTTGCAAAAATCACGAGCGGTGAGCTGGACATCTGGTCCATGTTCGACAGCTACGTCATCCTCGGCGATTCCCGCGCCGTCGGCTTCTATTACTTCGATTTTCTGGAAAAGAGCCGCGTGCTGGCGGACGGCGGCAACACCATCCGCGACGTCGCCGCGCACATGGACGACATCCGCGCTCTGCAGCCGGACTATGTCTACCTGTGCTACGGTCTGAACGACATCAGCATTGGCTATTGGGACACAAAGGAGGAGTATGTCGCAGAGCTGCTGCAGGTCGTCGCCGACCTGAAGGAGGCCCTGCCCGGCGTGACGGTCGTCGTCAGCTCCATCCTGCCCGCGCAGGACCCCGCTTTTGAGAAGAGCTCGAAATGGCGCAATATCCCCGAATGGAGCGAGGCCGTCGGCGCGGCCTGCGCCGAAAACGGCATTCCCTTTGCGGATAATACCGAGATCTGCCAGACCTATGCCGATCTCTGGCAGCCGGACGGCATCCACGTCCGCCCGGAATTCTACCCCTATTGGGCTGCCAATCTGATCCTTGCCGGGCTGGACAGCCCCGCAGAAGCGGAGGATGCGACAAATGAAACAGAAAACGATCCTGCTTGAGCTGCTGCGCTGGCTGTGCGTGGGGCTTGCCGTCGTGTTCCTTGTGGTGAGCTTCCGGCAGGAGCCGGTCAGCTCGGCCGCCTTTGAGGACGTGGCCTCCGCCGTCACGGCGAGCATCGACCTGAGCGCCCTGCAGGAGGGCAGCGTGCAGATGGTCAAGCGCCTGTACGGCCTGAATCCGTCCGATTTTGACGGCTGCCTGCTCTATTACCCGCAGACAAACATGGAGGCCGAGGAGCTTCTGCTGCTCAAGCTGCGCGATACGTCGCAGCAGGAGGCTGTCCGCGCCGCCGTGGAGGCCCGGCTCGAAACGCAGAAGACCAGCTTCGACGGCTACGGCCTGGAGCAGTATGACCTGCTGACGAATCATTCCATTCTGGATATCCGGGGCAACTACGTTCTGTTCGTCGTCCATAAGGACGCCGCTGCCGTGCAGCAGGCGTTCCGCGGCGCGCTGTAAGGAGGGGAAGCTATGGCATTCAGTACACTCGTCTTCCCGTTCGTATTCCTGCCCGTCAGCCTCATCCTGTATTTTGTGCTGCCGAAGCGGCTGAAAAACGCCGCCCTCGTTGTGTGCAGCCTCGTGTTCTTCGCCTGGGGGACGCCGGAATATCTCGTTCTCATGGTGCTGGACATCGCGTTCCACTATTTCGCGGGCCGTGAGCTGGCGCTTCAGAAAGCGCGCGGCCGGAGCGGGCGGTTCGTGCTCGTCTCGTCCGTGCTCGTGAATCTTCTGCTGCTGGGCTTCTTCAAATACTACGGCTTCCTTGTGGACAATCTCAACGCCCTGCTCGGCACGGCGCTGCGTGCGAGGGAGCTGCCGATGCCCATCGGCGTGTCGTTCTTCACGTTCTCGCTGCTGTCCTATCTGTTCGACGTCTACCGCGACCGCGCGCCCGCTGCGCGCAATGTGCTGGACTTCAGCCTGTATGTCACGTTCTTCCCGAAACTCGTCTCCGGCCCCATCGTGCAGTATGCCGAGATGGAGCCGCAGCTGCGCGACCACCCCGTCACGCGCGAGGGCTTCGGCTCGGGCGCGCGTCTGTTCCTCATCGGCCTTGCAAAAAAGGTCCTGCTGGCCAACACGCTCGGCACAACGTTCTACGCACTCTCCGCCCTGCCGATGACGCAGCTTTCCACGCTGAGCGCGTGGCTCGGAGCGGTGTGCTATGCGCTGATGCTCTACTTTGACTTCAGCGGCTATTCGGATATGGCCATCGGCCTTGCCTCGATGTTCGGCTTCCGCTTCGGCAAGAATTTTGACTATCCCTATGTCTCGCAGAGCATCACGGAATTCTGGCGGCGCTGGCATATCTCGCTCGGCGCGTGGTTCCGCGACTACGTCTACATTCCCTGCGGCGGCAGCCGCGCCGGGACGGTACGCACCATCGCGAACCTGCTGCTCGTCTGGCTGCTGACCGGCATCTGGCACGGCGCAAACTGGACGTTCCTGCTCTGGGGCGTTTATTACGGCGTGCTGCTCATCCTCGAAAAGTTCGTGCTGCGCCGTGTGCTGGAGCACCTGCCCGGCCTGCTGCGCCATGTGCTGACGCTGCTGCTCGTGCTCATCGGCTGGGTGTTCTTCTTCTCGTCCTCGCCCGCCGCGGCCTTCGGCTGGATCGGGCGGATGTTCGGCAGCGGCAGTGCGCTCGTCGACGCCACGGCGAAGTATTATCTGGCAGGCTGCTGGCCCCTGCTGCTCGTGGGCGCGATCGGCTCGTTCCCCGTCGTCTCGCATGTGGGCACCAATCTGCTGCGCCGCAATAAGGCCTGGCAGGCCTTCTCCGTGGTGCTGTTCCTGGCGCTGCTGCTGTTGTGCATCGCCCTGATGATGAACGACACCTATTCCACCTTCCTGTATTTCCAGTTCTGATCGGAGGCGATGGTTTTGGAAGAACACAGAAATCCGCGCCGCTCCCGGCGGCTTGCCTACCAGCGCGCCCGGCTGCAGCAGGGCCTTCTTATGAGCGTCATCCTGCTCGGGACCATTCTCTGCCTGACGCTCGGCAGCCTGCTCACCCCGGACCGCACCTATTCCGACAGCGAGAACCGCAAGCTGGCCCAGTTCCCGAAGCTGAGCTGGTCCGCCGTGAAGGACGGCAGCTGGTTTTCCGATCTGGAGTCCTACACGGCCGATCAGTTCGCCGGCCGCGATTTCTGGATCGCGCTGCGGCTCCGCTTCCTGAAGCTCACGGGGCAAAAGGAATCCAACGGCGTCTACCTCTGCAGCGACGACTATCTCATGGAGCCGCCCGCCGATCCGCCGCAGGACAGCCGCAATGTGGAGGCCATCAATGCCTTTGCCGCGCGCCACACGGACCTGCGGCTGAACATGGCCGTCATTCCGAACGCCGCGTGCATTCTGGCGGACAAGCTCCCAAAAAATGCGCCGGTCCGCGACCAGAGCGCCGACCTGACCGCGCTGGCGGGCAGCCTGCAGGGCATCTCGTTCCTGAATGTCTCCGCCGCGCTTTCCGCCCACACGGACGGGCAGCTCTATTACCGCACGGACCACCACTGGACGAGCCTCGGCGCGCGCTATGCCTTTGAGGCCATGGCCGAAAAGCTCGGCATCCCGCAGCCCGTTCAGAATTACGACACCTATACCGTCTCCACCACGTTCGAGGGCACGCTGGCCTCCCGCAGCGGCAGCCACGCCGCCTATGACACCGTGGAGCTGTATGTCCCGCAGACGGACATCGAATACTACGTCTCCTACGGCGATGCCGCAGAGACGTCCGCCACGATCTACGACCGCAGCGCGCTGGACCAGAAGGACAAATACACCGTGTTCTTCGGCGGCAACTACCCCCGCGTGGACGTCTATACGACGGCCGAAACCGGCAAGACGCTGCTGCTGTTCAAGGACTCCTACGCCAACTGCCTCATGCAGTTCCTCTATCCCTATTACGACCACATCATTCTCATCGATCCGCGGTATTATTATGACAACGTCGAGTCCGTCATCTCCCGCGAGCAGGTCACGGACGTGCTGTTCCTCTATAACGCAAACACCTATTTTGAGGATACCTCGCTGGCCGATGTGCTGAATGTCTCGGAGAACTGAAGAAACCGCGAAGGGCGTGCAGCTCGAAAGCTGCACGCCCTGTTTTTTTACATGTTCTGCAATTTCGCTTGCAGGAGTGCGGCTGTCAGACCCGGTGCGGCACTGCCGAGCTGCGCGGGTTGACGTCAAAAACGTAACTGCCTTCCCGAGATTGCCACGGCCCCGCTGGGGCCTCGCAATGACAATCTGGGGGCCGTTTCCGATCTAGCGCACGAACTCCATACCGCCGTCGCGGATGCGGATGGTACAAGTCTCTCCTGCAGAGAGAGCCATGGAATCCAGGGGCTCTGTCTCCAGATAGCTTTCGATCTTCACGGTAAGCGCGGCGTCCTGCGCAGTGAGATACAGCTTCCCGCCCCTCTGCACACAACGGATATGGCTTTCCCCGCTGCCGGTCGCCTCCAGATAGAGGTCATCAACAACGCAGGCTCGTACTGTATAGTCCATATTCTCGCCCGTGGTCTCAATGCCCGAGCCGGTGAACACAGCCCTTTGGACCCCGCTTCCTTCTACGCCCCACAGGGCCAGATCCGTGCTGACGCGAACGTAAGCATCCGGTCCTCCATCCACAAAGTCAGCCTCAAGCCTTTTGCTGTATGGAAGCGTCAGGTAGAAGTACGGAGGCGCGTCAACACCGCCCAACACGCTGTCTATGATCTGCATATCACCGCTGAAACCAAGGTCGTCATACTCCAGTGTCTCTCCCTCCGCATTCCGGAACCGATATGCGCTGTTGGCATCAAACGACAGCCGCAGCTCCTCCGGTACCGGATGCTGCTGCCGGTATTCGCAGACAGCGGAAAAAGCGACAAGCAGGCAGAGAAATACGACCAGTAAAATCGGGATCGCTTTTTTCATGAAGGATACCTCCGTTCTTATCGCCGCGCCTTCTTGCAATGACAAATCCGGCAGCCTTATGCCATAGAATCGATGCTGCAAGTACTGCCGGTCTGCATGGCGCTCGCTGAGCGCCGCTACAGACGCAATCGGTGCATACCATTTTATCGGCAGCTGGTTCGCATCGGCAGTGCCTTCCCGAGATTGCCACGGCCCCGCTGGGGCCTCGCAATGACAAACTTGGAGGCGTTCGCTGTTTTGACGATAGCCTGTACGAATCGCAAGCGCTACGCCGGGTCCGGCTGTCCGCTCCCCTACAGGGTGCGCGCAGTCGTTTCTCCTCAGTCCACGCGCTCGAACACCATCGGGTATTCCGAGCCGAACATTCCGCCCCAGTCGCCGCTTTCCTCGTCCTGCGGCGGCGTCAGATAGAGCTTGTTGTCCTCCACGGAATAGTAGAGGATATCCTCCCAGTCCTCCCCGCTCTGCGTCAGGTAGAGGATGCCGTTCGAGGCCGTATAGGTCCCGGATGAGCCGTCCACATCGAGCTGCAAACCGGCAAAAGCCTGTTTCAGCAGCGCCTCCTGATCGGGATACTTCTCACACAGCGCGTCCTCCAGCGCATTGAGCTCTTCCCGGAGCGCCTTTGCGTCATAGTCCATGTGATAACTGCCGTCCTCCTCGAACGTGACGAGCATCGTCATCACCGTGGGATCATCCATCTGCAGATCCAGGCCGAGCGCATCGTTGAGCGCATCGAGCAGATCCGGCGTCAGATCGACCTGCGCCTTCCAGGTCCCGGTAAGTACCGCATCCGTCTCGCCCGCCGTCATGTCGCCGCCGTAGAGAAGCCGCGCGATCTGTGCGCCGATGCTCTTCTCCAGCGCCGTCAGCTCGTCCTCGGAGAGGTCGAACAGGCCGACGGGTCTGTCCGAAAGCGCCTCGGGCTGTGTCTCCAGTGCTGCCCAGTGAAGGTCAAGCGTCGCCTTTGCGTCAAGCTGGTCCGGCAGGTCCAGCGTCACGCCAAGCTGCGCGCCGCCGTCCTCCGTGCCGTAGTTCATCGTGAGCAGGTCGAGCTTCTCTGCACCAAAGCCCGTCGACAGGCGGGCCGTCAGGCTCTGCGCCGCGTCATCCAGCACGAGCTGCAGGCCATAGCTGCCGGTCTCATCGCCGACGGCAAGCGTCAGAAGGCCATTCTGACCGGTAAGGCCGCAGACAAACAGGATCTCCGGCTCCGCATCGTCCTCGGCCGACCAGGCCTCGACCCGGTTCCACGGATTATCCGTCCCGGCGAGCCGGATGCTGACCGTAATGTCCGTTCCGGACTCCTGCACCGTTATCTCCCAGGCGCGGACCATGCCGTCGCCGTCCACCGAGACATGCAGCGGCGTGCGCACGCTGTCGATCAGCTCGCCGATCACGGTATCTGTGCTCATCTTCACGCCCATATTGACGGTGAAATCGATCTCATAGGCATCGCAGAAGGCTCTGCACAGGCGCGTGAGCTGCTTTTTGCTGAAGTCGATGTCGTAATTCGTGACCGGCACGCTGCGCCCGTCCAGCGTCAGGACGGACGTCCCGGCCTTCGTGACCTTCAGGCTGTCGCCGAAGGTTCGGAGCTTATCCTGCAGATCAGCAGACAGAGCCGGGTCTCTGGCGGTCTCCTCCGGGAACAGATCAAGGTCCTCCAGCGAGTCGAGCTCACCCAGCATTTCGCCGAGGGCGGAATCGGCATAGGCCTCGGCAAGGCCGTGCGCCGGGATGCTGTAGACCTCGTCCGTGATGCCGGGCAGCGTGAGCTGCAGCTCCTCCGCATCACCGTAGAACGAAATGGGCAGCGTCCCCTCCCCCCACGGCACGGTCAGCTCAGCCGTGCCGCCGAGGCGGCGCGTCGCATTGTCGCGCTGCGAATAGAGCTCGGCCGCGAGCGTTTCGCCGTTGGATTCAAACGTGAGCGTGGCCGTCAGCGCGCGCTGCTCACTCAGCGGGCCCCGCAGCGTCTCGGCAAAGGCCATCAGCTTCTCCGGGCGGCCGACCTCCGTCTCGAGCGCCGCAGCCGTTTTCTGCCACGCGCGCTGCACGCGGGCCTCGGGCGCATTCCACACGAGGAAGTAATACAGCGCTCCGGCGGCCAGCGCCAGCACAACGACCGGGAGCAGGATCCAGAGCCAGATCCGCTTTTTGCGCTTTTTCGGCGGCTCCGGCGGCAGGGCCTCTCCGGGCATGACCGGCATTTCCGGCGCAGGCTCCGGCATTTCGGGCATTACGGCCGACTCGGGCATCGCCGGTTCCGTTTCCGGCGGGTCGAGCGGGCTGCCGCAGGCGGTGCAGAAGCGCACGTCATCGACAAGCGGCGCGCCGCAGTTATGACAATACTTCATAATTTTCCCTTTCTCTGTTTTCCTGTCAGAATAATGGTATCATGGTTTGTCAAGGAAGCTCTGGATAAATCAGCAAAAGCGGATGGCGAGAGATTTTTGGGCAAGTCGAGGTACGGAACGTGCAATTGTGCTTTGTGTACCCGCAAGGGGCATGCCGCATCCGTAAGGCGGCAAAGCCGCCAACGGCTGCGCAATACCACAAACTTTCCGAACCGATGGATTGACGAAAAAGATCCGGCATCCGCCGCAGATGATTTATTCAGAGCTTCCTTACTATTTCCATCCTATCATGAGACGATGGGCCTGTCAAGCAAGTTCCCGGTTTTGCGCATCAATATCTGTGAATTTTTAACACAAACTTCGTTGATTCCGGCCGGAAAAGCTGCTATACTGACAGAGATAACAGGAAGAAGGTATGATTTATGACTTTTGAAGAGATCGAAAAAAATGAAACGATCCGCGCCTATATCTCCAAGGCGGACGAATCGCTCGTGGCGCTGGGCTACACGGAGCACAGCTTTGCCCATGTGACGCATGTGGCGGCTATGGCGGGCTATCTGCTCGAAACGCTCGGCTACGACGCCCACACCGTCGAGCTGGCGAAGATCGCGGGCTATCTGCACGACATCGGCAATCTGGTCAACCGCATCGAGCACTCGCAGAGCGGCGCCGTCATGGCGTTCCAGATCCTGACGTCGCTCGGCTTCGGGGCCGAGGACGTCGCGACGATCGTCACGGCCATCGGCAACCACGACGAGGGCACCGGCGTGCCGGTCAACGCCGTTGCAGCGGCTCTCATCCTTGCGGACAAGGCCGACGTGCGCCGCAGCCGCGTGCGCAATCAGGACACGACGACGTTCGACATCCACGACCGCGTGAATTACTCCGTGAAAAAGTCCACGCTGAAGATCAACGAGGACCGCACGCTCGTCAAGCTGAAGCTGACGGTCGACACGCATTTCGGCTCCGTCATGGACTATTTTGAAATTTTCATGCAGCGCATGATCCTCTGCCGCAAGGCGGCCGAAAAGCTCGGCCTGCAGTTCAAGCTCATCATCAACGAGCAGCAGCTGATCTGATCGGCTCCGCATCCAGATCGCAGTAGGGATACAGCCGCTCCCACCTCCCGGTCTGCGGGTCGCGGGCCACGCTGCTGCAATGCGAGGCAAGCAGCTCGATAATGGGATAGACGTCGATCCAGATCTCGCTGTCGCACTCCTTCTGCGACTCGTCGAAGATCAGCTGCAGGCCGAAATGCAGGTGCACCGTCTCGATATTGTTGACGTTCTCCTGCGCAGAATAGCCCGTGCGGCCCATAAAGCCGATGACATCCCCCGCCTGCACGCGCTGCCCGACGGCAAGTCCCTCGGCATAGGGCGTGTCTTTGCGAAGATGGGCATAGTAATAATAGCGCTTCCGGTCGTCGGAGCGAATGCCGATGCGCCAGCCGCCGTAGCGGTTCCAGCCGAGCGCTTCGACCGTGCCGCCCTCCACGGCGCAGATGGGCGTGCCGAGCGCGCCGAGGATGTCGTTGCCGAGGTGCGGCCGCGCATAGCCATAGCTGCGCTGCGCGCCGAAGTCCGGATAATGCGACCAGAAATAGCCCGCCGCGATGGGCGAAAAGGCCTTGAGGCCGTAGGCCGGGATCCACTCCGCTTCGCCGGTCTGCGGGTCCGTGCGCCGGATGGCAAAATGCCCGGCCAGACCGCCGAGTGCCGCGCCGTAGGCTTCGCGGTAATACGAAAAGTAGCGTCCTGCCATGCCGGGCAGCCGCTCCGGCGGCGTATCGCCGCGCAGGGCCTGCGCCGCCCGCTGTGTGTCCGCCACAGTCACACCCGTTCCGCCGCGCCATGCCGCGGCCAGCGCCAGAATATCGATCCAGTCAAGGGGCTGCTCCCCGCCCTGTGAGGCCATGTCCAGCTCCAGCGCACTGCGGAGCACCGGCGCACTGAGCCGGAAGTCCACCCAGTGAATGTAGTCCGCCGACGCATGCGGCAGCAGGCCCAGCAGCGCGATCACGATCAGCACTTTTTTCATCTGCACCACCTCTCCGGTTATTCTGCCGGGGAGGTGGTCGTTTTATGCCGAAAAACAGGCCGCCGATCAAATAGCAGGAATCAGAAGCCCGCCTGTGGCGGCTAAGCACCGGCCCCCGAATTGTCATTGCAAGAAGCGAAGCGACGTGGGAATCTCGGGAAGGCAGTGCCGATTCGTACAATGCTGCGTTAAAATGGTATGCACCGATTGCGTCTGTAGCGGCGCTTAGTAAGCGCCCAAGGCAGTTGCAGGTATCGCAGCGGTAATTCAACGGCGCAAGGCTTCCAGATTTGTCATTGCGCCACAAAAAATACTGCCGCAGGAGCAAACCCCTGCGGCAGTATTTTTCCGGATTCAGATGACCTGATAGCCCTGATCCTCGACGGTCTTCTTCAGGAGCGCGTCGTCGACCGGTGCGGACAGCGTCAGGACGGCCGTGCCGCTGACATGACTGACCTCGGCCTTTTCCACGCCCGGCAGGGCCTCGAGGCACTTCTTCACGCGGGCCTCGCAGTGACCGCACATCATACCTTCGATCTTCATCGTCTTTTCCATGGATGTTTCCTCCTTGTTTTCCTTATGATCTTCAGCCGTTTTTGCAACGGTCTGCTTTGCGTGGTTCTTCCGCTTGTGGTCATGCTTCGTGCTGCGGATGCGGAACAGGTTCAGGCGCAGGGCGTTCGTCACGACGCAGAAGCTCGAAAGGCTCATCGCCGCCGCGCCGAACATCGGGTTCATCTCCCAGCCGAGCAGGTGGATCCACGCACCGGCGGCAAGCGGGATGCCGATGACATTGTAGAAAAATGCCCAGAACAGGTTCTCGTGGATATTGCGCAGCGTGGCGCGGCTCAGGCGGATGGCAGCCGGGACGTCGAGCAGACGGCTCTTCATGAGCACAACATCCGCCGCGTCGATGGCGACGTCCGTGCCCGCGCCGATGGCGATGCCGGTGTCCGCACGCGTCAGGGCGGGGGCATCGTTGATGCCGTCGCCGACCAT
>DQIA01000062.1 GCA_003525905.1 Clostridiales bacterium | reverse complement strand
CCGGCCGCCGCTCCGGGCGGCCGGCCAAAACCGGGGTTTCAGATATCAGTCAGAGGGTTCTGCTTACTCGCCCATGAACACTGCGTTCAGTGCGTCGTAGTTCTCGGTGATCGCCTGCTCAGCGGTCTGCTCGCCGGTCCAGACCGGGCCGAGGACCGTGCGGAGGAGCTCGATGAACTCGGTGGTGTGCGGGATGTAGTACCAGCAGGTAGACTCAGCGCAATCTCTTGCGTAGTCAACGACAGCACCCTTGTACTCGTCATGATCCGGGAAGTTGGGGTTGTCGATCCACTTGTTGGTGAGGGTCTCATCGGTGTAGTACTCTTCGAGGATGGGCATCCAGATGCCGGTGGCGATCAGGCTGTCCCAGCTGTTCTCTTCCTTCATGTACCACTTGATGAAGGTCATGGCCTCTTCCGGATGCTTGGTCTGGGAGAAGACGACCTGCGGGCCGCCGGTGCAGATGGTGACCTCGTTGACCATCTTCGGCAGACGGGCGACACCATAGTTCAGGCCTTCGTCACGGGCGGTGGCAAGGCAGGTGCCGACGTTCCATGCGCCAGCGGTCGCCATGGCGACGGTGCCGGTCAGCAGGGAGCGCTGCATGCCGTTGTCCTCGAGGCCTGCATTGTAAGGCATGCAGTTCTCAACGAGGGTCAGGTCAGCGACCTTCTGGATGGACTCGATGACCTTCGGGTCATTGATGGTGCAGGCGGAGCCGTCCTCGGTGAACCAGCGGCCGCCGTTGGACAGTGCCCAAACCTCAAGCTGCCAGGTCCAGTTGTCAACGACGCAGCCGTACTGCTTGATGTTTTCCTTGTCGAAATCCGGGCTCAGGGCGTTGTTGCCGTTGGCGTCGAGGGTCAGGGTCTTGGCCAGGGTGACGAACTCGTCCCAGGTCATAGCCTCGGTAGCGGACGGATAGTCCAGGTCGGCGGCATCGAACATGTCCTTGTTGTAGTACAGGGACAGGACTTCGTTCGCAGCGGAGTAAGCAACGGGCTTGCCTTCGCTCTTGAAGGTGATGGAATCAAGGGGCATGGAGTCGGCGCCCTCGTACATGGCGGAGATGTCGTACAGCAGGCCGTCGGAAGCGAAGTCCAGAACGCCGGACTCGTTCATGATGCCGCAGTCGGGAAGCTCACCCGCGGTAGCCATGGTGTTCAGCTTCGTGACATACTCTTCGTTGGGGATCGCCATGACCTCAACCTTGATGTTCGGATACTCTTCGTGAAACTTGTCGGCGACGGCCTGCACGCTGGCAGCCTCGTCCGGGGTGCCCCAATAGGAGTAGGTGATGGTGACGACGTCGCCGTCATTGCCGTTGGTGTCATCGGAGGAATCGGAGTTCTCCGTGGCGGGGGTGGTGTCCTGAGAGCCGTCGGTCTGATCGTTGTTGTCGGTGTTGGTTGCGCAGGCGACCATACCAACGATCATCAGGAGGCACAGCAGGAGCGCGATGATCTTCTTCATGGTTCAGGTTCCTTTCTTCATTTCAAGTTTTTTATTATAGCAGCTTCCTGCTGCGTATAATTACGAAATGGTGGTATCGACCCAGACGCGCATCTCGCCGGGCGTGCGGTTGCCCCACAGGCCATAGGGCACGGCGTGCAGCGTGCACGGCTCGGTGCGCAGCACGCAGTCGGCATAGAGCTCAGCGTCGTCCACACCGGTCGACACGATCCGGCAGCCGTTCACGTCCAGCTCCGGCAGGTTGCCGGGCAGGCCCTCGGCGGGCGCCTTCTCTTCAACGGCGGCATCCGGCGCCATGCGCAGGGCTGCAAGGTTTTCGCCGTTGTCCTGCTGCTCGAAGCAGTAGACGAACGGCCCCTTCTGCAGCGCGACGCGGCCGACATCGGCGCGAACACACAGGTTTGCGGCGCAGCGGTGCACGGGCACCGAGCCGCTTAGCGTGAAGTGATGCTCTCCTGCGCAGTTCACGGCAAGCACGGCATAGCCGTTCTCGACCGCAGGCTGGATCTCCTCGCCGTTCAGGCGGAAGACGGGAGCCTCGATCCACTTCGGCAGACGCAGGCGCACAACGATGGGGTGTGTGCCGCTCGAGCGGACGTCCAGCTCCAGCGCGCCGCCATGCATCAGGCCGCTGCGCTGCTCGATGCGGACGTCGGTATCGCGCAGGGTCGTCTCGATGGTCGAGCCGACGAGCAGGTTGACATAAATGCTGCGTTCATCGATCGCATAGATGTACTGGCCGAGGGAGGCAAGCGTGCGCGCGATATTTGCAGGGCAGCAGGCAACCTCGAACCACGGCTGGCGGACGGGCTTGAGATACTCGATAGAGGTATGGTCCTTGCAGTTTGCAGGCCAGACCTCCAGCGGATTGACGTAGAAGTAGCGATCGCCCGCAGCGCTGACGCCGCCGAGCACCGTGTTGCACAGGGCGCGCTCCACGGTCTCGTAGTACGAGGCATCGTGGAGCATGGCCGCCATGCGCTGGCCGAACATCATCAGACCGATGGACGCGCAGCTTTCGCAGTACATGCGGTCGTTCGGCAGGTCGTAATCCACGGTAAAGCGCTCGAGCAGGCCGGACGAGCCGATGCCGCCGGTGATATACATGCGGCGCCTCGTCACATTGTCCCAGAGCGTCTGGCAGGCGCTGCGCAGGGCTTCGTCCTGCTGGATATCGGCCAGATCAGCCATTGCGCTGCACTGGTACATGGCGCGGACCGCGTGACCCTCCATTGTCTTCTGCTCCACGGGGCGCACATGCGACTGGGAGTAGGAGGGATCGTAGTTGCGCAGTTCGGGGAAAATGACCTTGTGGTTCGGGTCATTCATCTCGCGCAGCAGGTAGTTCGGCGTGCGGCCGCGGCAGTCAATGAAGAAACGAGCCGTCTTCAGGTAGCGCTCCTCGCCCGTCACGCGCCAGAGCTTCACGAGCGCAAGCTCGATCTCCTGATGGCCGGGATAGCCCGGAAGCTGGCCCTCGCCGTCGCCGAAGGTCTTGCAGATAAGGTCTGCAAACTTCGCGGCAATGTCGAGCAGGCGGCGCTTGCCGGTGGCGTTATAGTAGGCGACGGCGGCCTCGATGAGATGGCCTGCGCTGTAGAGCTCGTGGCCCTCGGTGAGGTTCTTCCAGCGAAGCTCGGGATGGCAGACCGTGAAATATGTATTCAGGTAGCCGTCCGGCTGCTGGGCCTGGCCGATGATCTCAATGAGCTCGTCAGCCTCGGGAATATACTCTGTTTCGCCGTTATTTGCGCAATAAGCGACTGCCTCGAGCCATTTATAGGCATCCGTATCGCCGAAGACAACGCCGCGGTGCTCACCCTGGAGCGTGCCGCCGGCGATGCGGAAATTATCAATGCAGAAGCAGCGGCTCTGGCCCTGCTTGCCGTTGAGGATCTCCCACTGCACGGGGATCATTTTCTTTGCGACCATGCCCGCGTAATGGCTGAACAGCGGATCCGTTACTCTAATTTTTTTCAAATCGGGGATCGTGATCTTGCTTGCCATAATGTGGAACCTCCATTGGTGGTTAAACGTTTAAGAAGAAATCAGAAAAGAAAACGCGGAATCCCGTCGTCGGTCGCCGCGTGCCGAAGCCGCAATTGGCGTCCGGTGATTTAAACGTTTAACTTTTTCTGACCTGATTATATCATAATTTTCGGATTTGTAAAGGCAGAATTACAGAATCGTGAGTTTATACAACTTTCCCGACTATTTTTTGTGCAGAATCCACAACGATCAAGCTGCGCATCTGCCGGTCTGCAGCCGTTCCGGCCTGCATGTAAGCCCCAAAATGTGCAGCACGCGGGATTTCCCTGTAATTTGCGTCAAATTTAGCATTTTCCCCGAAATAAAACGTTTAGCTCTTGCTGTTTTTCGTACGGTATGATATGATTATATCAACGCTTCGCATTGTAAATTACCAGAGAAGGTGAACCATTTCATGGCAACCATTCGCGAGATCTCGGACCGAGCCGGTGTATCCATCGCAACGGTCTCCAAGGTCCTGAACAACAAATCCGGCGTCAAGCAGGAGACGGCCGACCGAATTCTGCAGATCGCGGACCAGCTCAATTATCGTCCGAATCTCAACGCCCGCTCGCTGAAGCTCGGCGACGCGCGCACCATCGGCATCATCACGGAGGACCTGACCGTCTTCAACACGCCGGAGATCGTCGACGGCGTCGCCTCCGTATGCGAAACGCTGAACTATCATTATATTCTGAGCAATCTGCGTTTCAACAAGCGCTACCACGACAATCCCTGGGACTATCCCGAGAGCAACGTGCTCGTTCGCTCCGCCGTGAACGATCTGCTGTCCAAGCAGGTCGCGGGCATCATCTATATCGGCTGTCACAGCCACCTTGTCGCATCGCTGAAGGCGCATGCCCATATCCCGTTCGTGTGCGTTTACTGCACCTGCGAGGATCAGGACGTGCCCTGCGTCGGCTATGATGACCGTCTTGCCGCCTATGAGGCCACGGGCACTCTGCTGGAGCACACGTCGGAGCACATCGGCATGATCACAGGTCCCATCCACTCCGTGCACACCCTGCGCCGCGCCAACGGCTTCCTGCAGGCCCTGCACGACCACGGCGTAGCCTATGACTCTTCCCTCGTCCGCGCAAGTGACTGGGACCGTGACTCCGGCTACCGTCTCGGCGGCGAGCTCATCCGCGCGGGCGCAAAGGCCATTTTCGCCCAGAATGACCTTGTCGGCACCGGCGTGATCGACTGGTGCAACCAGAACGGCATCGAGGTCGGCAGGGACATCTTCCTCATCGGCTACGATAACCGTGAGATCAGCTCCGTCTGCCGCCCGTCACTCTCCACCGTCGCCCTGCCGCTGTTCCAGATGGGCCAGAGCGCGGGCCACACCCTGCTGGACATGCTCTCCGGCAAGCATCCGGCGCAGAAGGACATCATGCTGGAATGTACGATCATCAAACGAGAATCCACAGGAGGTTAATTCATGAAAGCTCGCATCCGACTGCAGAAGGACTGCATCATCTCCCCCATCGATCCCCGCGTGTTCGGCTCATTCATCGAGCATCTCGGCCGCGCTGTCTATACCGGCATCTATGAGCCGGGCCACCCGACTGCCGACGCCTTCGGCTTCCGCGGCGACGTGGAAGAGCTCATCCGTCCGCTGCATGTCACGCAGATCCGCTATCCGGGCGGCAACTTCCTGTCCGGCTACGACTGGCGCGACGGCATCGGTCCGAAGGACAAGCGTCCCGTCCGCCCCGACATGGCTTGGAGCGCCATTGAGCCGAATCAGGTCGGCACGGATGAATTCCTGCAGTGGTGCGAGCGCATCGGCGCGCAGCCGATGATGGCCGTGAACCTCGGCACCGGCACGCCTAAGGACGCCGTAGAGCTGCTGGAATACTGCAACGGCGACATGCACACCTATTGGGCGGACAAGCGCCGCGAAAACGGCCGCGAGGCCCCCTATAACGTCAAGCTCTGGTGCCTCGGCAACGAGATGGACGGCCCCTGGCAGATCTGCTCGAAGACGGCCACGGAATACGGCCGCATCGCCTGCGAGACGGCCAAGCTCATGAAGATGTTCGACCCGACCATTGAGACCGTCGCCTGCGGCAGCTCCTACCGCACGATGCCGACGTTCGGCACCTGGGAAGAGGAGGTCCTCCGCCAGAGCTATCCCTACGTCGACTATCTGTCGCTCCATCAGTATTATACGAACCATGAGGGCGACGTCATGAATTTCCTTGCACGCAGCGAGGAGATGGGCGAGTTCATTCAGGAGGTCGCCGCCATCTGCGAAAAGATCCGCCTTGAGGTCGGCAGTGACAAGCATATCGGTCTGTCGTTCGACGAGTGGAACGTCTGGTATCACTATGCCAAGAACGGCAGGGTGCCGGAGAAGTGGACGGTCGCCCGCCCCATTGAAGAGGAGAACTACGACTTTGCAGACGCTCTGCTCGTCGGCAGCATGCTCAACACCCTGCTCAACCACGCCGACGTCGTGAAGGTCGCCTGCCTGGCCCAGCTCGTCAACGCGCTGGCCCCCATTATGACCGAGCCGGGCGGCCGCGCCTGGGCGCAGACGACGTACTGGCCGTTCCTCTATGGCTCGCAGTTCGGCCGCGGCACGGCCCTGCAGCAGGAGGTCGAGGTCCCGACCTATGCCTGCGGCGTCAGCCCGAAGGCCCCGTACCTCTCCAGCTCCGCCGTGCTCTCCGAGGATGGCGCGCATGTGACGGTCTTTGCCGTGAACAAGAGCCTCGACGAGGCCATGACGCTGGAGCTTGACGGCCTGAACGCCGTGCTGGAGCAGCATGTCACGCTGACCGCCCCCGCGCTGGACAGCGAGAACACCGCCGACGCCCAGCCCGCTCTGCCGCGCGAGGTCGCCGTCGGCGCAGAAGCCCCGGAACTCCCCGCCGCCTCGTGGAATATGCTCCGCTTCCGCCTTGCCTGATCCTGAAGATATCCCCTACCGGCGCAGGCCCCCCTGCGCCGGTTTTTTGCGTCTGTATTGGGTCATTCTGGGTCATTCATGGTAGGGGCGGGGCATGCCCCGCCCGTGCGCGAAGCGGCAAAAGCAGCACCAATTCGGTGCAGTGTACCGTTTCCTGCGCCATGCTTCCTGATGTGTCATTGCGAGGAGCGAAGCGAC
>DQIA01000084.1 GCA_003525905.1 Clostridiales bacterium | reverse complement strand
ATTCTTCACAATCTCAGCTTTTATACTGACATCTCAAAGAACAACTTGTTTTTCATCAAATTGTCCAAGGTGTTTGTTCATGTTTCTCGTTGTTTAATTTACAAGGTACACCGGCCATTCGCACAGCCTATTTGAAAAGTCATCCGGACTTCATCGGGCTCGCGCCCTCCGTTCCGGAGCAACTTCTACATTATAGCACGCATTGTTCAGCTTGTCAAGCACTTTTTTCAATTTCTTTCGAAATCTTTTGTTGTTTGACGCCCTGTCTCAAGCGGCTCCGCTATTCTATCAAATAACCACCCGAATGTCAAGCATTTTTTTGATTTTTTTGCAATTTCTTTACGGACGCTACCCATAGTGTTACCAATGGCACCATACCCCAACATATGGCGGCTGCGACAGCCTGCACCCCCTCCGGCAGGACCGTGCCCGCAAGATACCCCGTGCAGCCGAGCAGGAAATTTCCGATACCTGTGCGCCTTTTCCACCCGATCGCCCGCGCCGTCTTCGCATTGGCGAGGCACAGCACGGAAAGCAGGCAGAAGCCCCCCGCCGTCAGCGCGGCCGACACGACCGGCTCCAGCCGCTCCATCACACCGAAGACGGACACGCTCTTGGCCATGGTATAGACCGCAAACGCCTCCTCCCCGGCCACGCGGGGCGAGAGCGTGCCTGCGGCACACAGGGCCGCCGCCGCACAGAGGCCGATCCCCGCCGCGAGCCAGCCGCCCGTCCTCCGCGCCCCGCCGCGCACATAGAGCACGGCCATGGGTGACAGCGCCGCCGTCATGGCGGCAAGCGGCACACGTCCCTTCTGCGGCGCGAGCCACGCCGCGCGCACCTGCACGGCCGAGAAGCCCAGAATGACGGCCTCGACCGCCGTGAGGAAGAAGAACAGGATGGCCCCGCTGCGCAGGACGGTCTCCTCCCCGCGCTCTGCGGCATAGGCCGCCGCCAGAAGCAGCAGGAGTCCCGTAAGCGGCTCGCCGCGGCTCTCCGGATAGATGGCGCACAGCGCCCGCACTGCACCTCCCAGCAGCAGCGCGCCGCCGAGGAGGACGAGCGCGTGCACGGCTCTTCCCGCCCGGCCGAATACCGCCGGGATGACCTCCGTCAGCCCGCCCGGCGCGCAGCGCCGCCCGCAGAGGCCAAGCAGCAGCGCGGAGATCGCCGCAGCCGCCGTCGCCCAGACCCAGCCGAGGCGCGGCAGATACAGAAGTGCCGGGACGGAAGCCGCCGCCAGCGTCACGGCACAGAGCTGTCTATCCCGCATGGCTTTCCTCCCAATCGGGCAGGGCCGTGCCCGGCTCCGCCCGCAGCAGACCGACCGTCACGGGGCTGGCGTGGGCCTCCAGCAGGTCGGACAGCCCCTCCGGGTCGGTCAGGCCCCCGCTCCGGCGCACCTGCGCCGCCGGGCGCAGGATGCCGCTTTCCAGCAGCTCGTTCACGAGGCGGTCCGTCCGGCCGCACAGCACGACCTGCCCGGCCGTGTCGAAGTAGACCTCGCCCGGCGCAGCCATGCGCAGCGCGGCCACGGCGTCGTCCCACGTTGCGCCGCTGCCCTCGCCCGCCTCCGTGACGATGCGCACGCCGGCTTCCGTCCGCTCGGCCTGCACGGTCTGCACCGGCAGGAGCGTGCGCGTCTCGTGCGTGCGGAACGGCAGGCCGCAGCACAGAACCAGCGCCGCAGCCGCAAGAAGTGACCATTTCATCGCTTTCCCCCCTGATTGCGCCGGTCGAGCGGCCGGAGCAGCGGATCGCGCAGCGGTTCCCGCACGAGGCGTGGCCGCAGCAGGGCGCGCGCGCCGCCGACGCCGGAAAACGGCGCAAGATAGGAGATCCCGAACGAATCCAGACCTGCCAGATGGACGACGAGGCAGATGGCCCCGAGCGTCAGGCCGAACAGCCCGGCAAGGCTCGCCGCCGCGGCCAGCGCCATCCGCCAAACGCGCAGGGCGTCTGCAAAGCTGCGCCCCGGTATGGCAAAGCCGCAGATGCCCGCCGCCGCCACGACGATGAGGGCCGCGGGCGAGATGAGCCGCGCCTCCACGGCCGCCGAGCCGACGACAAGGCCGCCGATGATGGAAAGGCTCTGCCCCACGGACTGCGGCAGCGAGACGCTTGCCTCCTGCAGCAGCTCAAAGGCGGCCAGCAGCCCGAGCACCTCCACGATGGTCGGGAACGGCACAGCGCGCTTGCTCTCTAAAATCGACTGCAGCAGCTCCGTCGGCAGCATCTGCGGGTGAAAGGCCGCCATCGCAACATAGAGCCCCGGCAGCAGCAGGCCGAGCAGCAGGGCGGCATAGCGCAGCACGCGCAGGAACGACGCCGACACGAAATCCGTGCCCCGGTCCTCGGCCGACGTCATGAGATAGCCGAGGTCGACCGGCGCGAGATAGCCCAGCGGCAGGCCGTCGACGAGCAGGCCGGCGCGTCCCTCGAGCAGGGCCTGCGCGAAGCGGTCCGTCCGCTCCGTGTACTGCAGCAGCGGAAAGGCCGTCGGCCGCGAGCCGGTCAGATATTCCTCCACGGCCGCGGGCGTGAGCAGGCCGTCGATGTCGATCTCCGCCAGCCGCGCCTGCATCCGCGAGACGAGCGCAGGCTCCGTCAGCCCGTCGATCCATGCCAGCGTGACGTTCGTCAGGCTCCGCCGCCCCACGACCGTCTCATACAGCCGCAGCGCCGGCGTGCGCAGGTGGCGGCGCAGCAGGCTCGTATTCGTGCGTACCGTCTCCGTGAACGCGTCCTTCGGGCCCTTGACCGTGTTCTCGACCTCCGGGGCCGAGGGCGAGCGCTTTTCGCCCGTCTTCGTCTCGAACGCGATGGCCCGCTGCCCGAACAGCACGACCGTGAAGCCGTTGACAAGCTTCTCCGCCGTGCTCTGCAGGTCCCCGCACGGCACAGCCACGGAGTTATAGACCGTCCTGTGCAGGGCGCGGTCATAGAGCTCGTCCATCGTGCCGCCGAATGCGTCCTGCATAAGGGGCTTGACGACATATTCCGACGCGTCGCCGCCGGATGTGATGCCGTCGATGGCGTAGACATAGACCGTCAGCGCCCCGATGCGCACCTCGCGGCGGTTCCAGTCGCCGCAGCAGCCGAAAATGCCGCAGATATGTTCATCCGTCATCGCGCCCGTGTAGGTCCCGTCGGGCAGACGGCGCAGCTCCTGTTCCATGCGTGTTGTCCCTCCCCGCAGCAAGTTTCCCCGCCAGTGCAGGCGGTTATGCACAGGAAAGGGAAAATTTGTGGAAGAAAACGTGAAACGCGGAGCGTGGAATTTTTCGCAGGGCCGCCGGAAATGCGTTGTAGGGGAGCGGGCGCATGGAAATGAATCCTGAAAACTGAAAAATGAAGACTGAAAAATACGCAGGCCTTCGGCCGTGCGTTGTAGGGGAGCGGACAGCCGGGCCCGGCGCAATGCTGCCGATCCGTACAGGCCATCGTTAAAATGGTATGCACTTCCGAATTGTCATTGCGAGGAGCGAAGCAACGTGGCAATCTCGGGAAGGCACTTCCAGTTCGTACAAGGTGCCGATAAAAACGTAAAAACCGATTGCGTCTGTAGCGGCGCTCACTGCGCAGCCGTTGGCGGCTTTGCCGCCTTACGGATGCGGCGT
>DQIA01000014.1:6800-6951 GCA_003525905.1 Clostridiales bacterium | reverse complement strand
AATGGAACCCACCCTGCTGCTGCCCATGGGCTTCGGCACCATTTTGGTGAATCTGCCCCTCAGCGGCGCCATTACCCAACCCGGGGCGGAGGAAGGCCCCATATCCGTACTGTTTGATGCAGGCATCGCCAACGAGCTGTTCCCGCTGCTG
>DQIA01000014.1:0-6736 GCA_003525905.1 Clostridiales bacterium | reverse complement strand
AACGAGCTGTTCCCGCTGCTGCTGTTTATCGGTATCGGCGCCATGATCGACTTTGGCCCGCTGCTGAAGAACCCGTGGCTGATGCTCTTCGGCGCAGCCGCCCAGTTCGGTATTTTCTTCACTTTCTTTGTGGCCGGCTTCTTCTTTGATATTAACGACGCCGCGTCCATCGCCATTATCGGCGCTGCCGACGGCCCCACTTCCATCTTTGTGGCCAATACACTGCATTCCAAGTATCTGGGCGCCATTATGGTGGCTGCGTACTCTTATATGGCACTGGTGCCCATCATCCAGCCGCCGGTGATCAAGGCTGTAACTACCAAGAAAGAGCGCCTGATCCGTATGAAATACCATGCAGGCGATGTAAGCAAAACCACCAAGATTGTGTTCCCCATCGTGGTAACTGCCGTTGCCGGTTTGGTGGCGCCTAAATCCGTTGCACTGGTAGGCTTCCTGATGTTCGGTAACCTGATCCGCGAGTGCGGCGTGCTCAACCAGCTGTCTGAGACGGCGCAGAACGCCTTTGCCAACATTATTACAATTCTGCTGGGTCTGACCGTCGCTGCCAAAATGCACTATCAGGACTTTGTATCCTGGCAGACCCTGATGATCCTGGGTCTGGGTCTGGTTGCCTTCATCTTTGATACCGTAGGCGGCGTAGTGTTTGCCAAGTTCATCAATCTGTTCCTGCCCAAGGAGAAGAAAATCAACCCCATGATCGGTGCAGCCGGTATCTCCGCATTCCCCATGAGCGGGCGTGTGGTCAACCAAATGGGCCTGAAAGAGGACCCGCAGAACTTCCTGTTGATGTACTCCATCAGCGTCAATGTTTCCGGCCAGATCGCCTCCGTTATTGCCGGCGGCCTGATCCTGACCCTGGTATCGTAAGGAGGATATGATATGCAGACTTTATTTGCTTCTCTGCTGGCTGTGGTTACCATGGCCATTCACGCCCAGTCCTGGAAAACCACCCTGCCGGATATGCTCTTTGGTATGATCGGCATCTTCATCGTGATCGGCGTGATCATTCTTGTCACCTATGGGCTGAACAAAGCCTTTTCCAAAAAGAAGAAGGACGACAAGGACGAGAAATAAAAACAAAATGAAACCCAAAGGCGCTCGGCAAGTCCGGGCGCTTTTTCTGTACAAAAAACAGGGTTGCAAAATGCGACGGTCTATTGTATAATATAGGCAAATTCAAACGCTATGACGAAGAAAAGTAGCGCTCCCCCTGCTGTTTAGAGAGTCGCGGTCCCGGCTGAGAGCCGCAGCACAGCAGCCTGCGTGAAGTTCCCTTCCGAGCGGTTTTGCTGAACCACAGTAGGCAAGAACGGTGTGAGCACCGTTATCAGGCTCAAAGAGTGTTTGCTCCGATTGGCACTTGCCAACTTGCAAAAAACAGGGTGGTACCGCAGGTACTTCCGACTTGTCCCTATACGAACGGGGCAAGTCGTTTTTTATTTGCACACTGCCGCGAGCAATACAGAATGACAGAAAGGATACGAAGATGAAAGCACAACTGGAACAAATCCGCCGGGCCGCCAAAGAAGCACTGGCCTCCTTTGACAGCGCCGAACAGCTGGAAAAAGCCCGTATTCAGTACTTGGGCAAAAAAGGCGAGCTGACCGCTATTTTGAAGCAGATGGGCAAGCTGTCTGCCGAGGAACGTCCCGTCATGGGCCAGATGGCAAACGCCGTCCGTGCCAAGCTCGAGGACGCGCTCGAAAAGCGCCGTGCCGCGCTGGATGCCGCTGCGCTCGAGGCAAAGCTCGAGGCCGAGGCCGTGGATGTCACCATCCCAGGCAAGCCCGTGGAAATGGGCCACCAGCACCCGATGAACCGCGTGCTGCAGGAGGTCAAGGAGATCTTCATCGGCATGGGCTATCAGATCGTCGACGGCCCGGAGATCGAGGAGGCCGCCTACAACTTCACGAAGCTGAACATCGAAGAGGGCCATCCCTCCCGCGACCGCTCCGACACCTTCTATTTTGACGACGACGATTCCGTCCTGCTGCGCACGCAGACCAGCCCCATGCAGATCCGCGTCATGGAGCAGCAGAAGCCGCCCATCCGCATGCTGGCCCCCGGCCGCGTGTTCCGCAAGGATGAGGCCGACGCCACGCACTCCCCGATGTTCCATCAGATCGAGGGCCTCGTCGTCGACGAGGGCATCACGATGGGCGACCTGAAGGGCGCGCTGGAGACGCTCATCAAGCGCCTGTACGGCGAGGACGCCGTCGTGCGCTTCCGCCCGCATCATTTCCCGTTCACGGAGCCAAGCTGCGAGGTCGACATGCAGTGCTTCAAGTGCCACGGCACGGGCGAGACGGCCGGTCAGGTCTGCTCCACCTGCCATGGCGAGGGTTGGATCGAGCTGCTGGGCGCCGGTATGGTGCACCCGAAGGTGCTCGAGGGCTGCGGCATTGACCCGAAGAAGTACTCCGGCTTTGCCTTCGGCATCGGTCTGGAGCGCATGGCCATGGGCCGTCTGCGCATCAACGACCTGCGCCTGATCTTTGACAACGACGTGCGGTTCCTTTCGCAGTTCTGAGGAGGTAGAGCAATGAAACTGAACAGAAAATGGCTCAACGAAGAATTCGTGGATCTCTCCGGCGTGCCGGATCGAGAGTTTGTCGAGACCATGACCATCGCCGGTCAAAAGGTCGAAACCTATGAGCGGCTCGATGCCGAGCTGCGCAATGTCGTTGTCGGCCGCGTCGTGTCCATCACGCGCCACACGAACTCCGACCACATGTGGGTCTGCCAGATCGACGTCGGCGCGGGCGAGCCCGTGCAGATCGTCACCGGCGCGCAGAACGTACACGAGGGCGACCTTGTCCCCGTGGCCCAGCACAATTCCTGGCTGCCCGGCGGCGTGCACATCACAAAGGGCAAGCTGCGCGGCGAAGTATCGAACGGCATGCTCTGCTCCCTGAAGGAGCTCGGCCTGACGCTCAACGACTTCCCCTATGCCATTGAGGACGGCATCTGGATCCTGCAGGAGGACTGCAAGCCCGGCGACGACATCAACACCGTCATCGGCAACGACGACACCGTTGTGGACTTTGAGATCACGAACAACCGCCCGGACTGCTATTCCATCCTCGGTCTGGCCCGCGAGGCCGCTGCCGCTTTCAACAAGCCGATGCGCCATCACGACCCGGTCGTGCGCGGCGGCGCGGCAGGCGAGCTGTCCGAGCTGCTGGAAGTCGAGGTTCCCGCAGAGGACCTGTGCCGCCGCTACACCGCGCGCATGGTGCGCAATGTGAAGATCGCCCCGTCGCCGAAGTGGCTGCGCCAGCGTCTGCGCGCCAACGGCGTCCGCCCCATCAACAACATCGTCGATATCACGAACTATGTCATGCTGGAATACGGCCAGCCGATGCATGCCTTTGACTACCGCTATGTCGGCTCCGGCAAGATCATCGTCCGCCGCAGCGAGCCGGGCGAGACCCTGACGACGCTCGACGGCAATGTCCGCACCCTGACGCCCGGCACGCTCGTCATCGCCGACGAGACGAAGCCCATCGGTCTTGCCGGCATCATGGGCGGCGAGAACAGCGAGATCATGGACGATACGGTCGACGTCGTCTTTGAATCCGCAAACTTCAACGGCACGTCCATCCGCCAGACGGCCCTTGCCCTCGGCATGCGCACGGAGGCCTCCGGCAAGTTTGAAAAGAACATCGATCCGCTGCTGACGCTCCCCGCCGTGGACCGCGCCTGCGAGCTCGTCGAGCTGCTGGGCGCCGGTGAGGTCATGGACGGCGTCATCGACGTGCTCAACGACATTCCCGAGCCGCGTACCATCGAGCTGGAGCCGGACCGCATCAATGCCCTGCTCGGCACGGACATCTCCGAGGCCGACATGGTCGAATATCTGCGCCGTCTGGAGATTCCCGTCGAGGGCAATGAGATCCGCGTGCCGTCGTGGCGTCCCGATCTGGTCGGCATGGCGGACATCGCCGAGGAGGTCGGCCGCCTGTTCGGCTACAACAACATCCCCACGACGACGTTCCGCGGCGCTGCCACGGAGGGCGGCTATACGGAGGCCATGAAGCTCGAGAACCGCGCCGGTTCCCTGTGCCGCAGCCTCGGCTACAGCGAGATCCTGACGTATTCCTTCGTCTCCCCGTCCATCTTCGATCAGATCCGCCTGCCGGAGGACTCTTCCCTGCGCAATGCCATGCGCATTCAGAACCCGCTCGGTGAGGATGCCTCCATCATGCGCACCGTCGCGCTGCCGTCCATGCTCGCCATTCTGGCGCGCAACAACGCCTATCACAACGATGCCGTCAAGCTCTATGAGCTGGCGAAGGTCTACCTGCCGAAGCCCGGCCAGACCCTGCCGGACGAACCGAAGCATCTGGTGCTCGGCACCTACGGCGAGCACGAGGACTTCTTCAAGATGAAGGGCGAGATCGAGGCCTTCCTGCGCGGCATGAACGTCCCCGAGGCCCGCTATACCGCCGAGAAGCACGACCCGACGTTCCATCCCGGCCGCTGCGCCCGCGTCAGCGTGGGCGGCGTCGACCTCGGCTGCTTCGGCCAGATCCATCCGCTCGTGGCCCGCAGCTACGGCATTGACGGCGAGATTTTCGCCGCAGAGCTGAACTTCACGGCCCTGCTGTCCCTGCAGCTGCCGGAAAAGACCTATACGCCGCTGCCAAAGTACCCGGCCGTCACCCGCGACATCGCCGTCGTCTGCGACGAGGCCGTAACGGTCGCCGCCCTGTCCGACTGCATCCGCGCCGCAGGCGGCAAGCTGCTGCGCAGCGTGGAGCTGTTCGATATCTACCGCGGCAAGGGCATCGCTTCCGGCTCGAAGAGCGCGGCCTTCCGCCTGACGCTCCGTGCAGACGACCGCACGCTGACGGATGCCGATTCCGACGGCGTCGTGTCCGCCGTTCTGGCCGCTCTGGAAAAAGAGCTGAACGCCAAGCTCCGCTGAGCACCGTTTTGTTTCCAATTTGTTTACGCATTTTTCCTTTACTTTATCCCGAATTTCGGATATGATAGAGGAAAGGAAGAAAGGAGGCGGACGTAATTGGATCATAACACGATCAAATTCAGCGTGCCGGTCGACAACAGTGCGGAGATGAAGCAGATCCTCACGGAGGTCTATCGCTCCCTCACGGAAAAGGGCTATAATCCGATCAATCAGATCGTGGGCTATCTTCTTTCCGAGGATCCGACCTACATCACCAACCACAATAACGCTCGCAGCCTCATCTGCAAGCTCGATCGCGACGAGCTTCTTCAGGAGCTTGTCCGGCACTACCTGTTTGATTAGTTCCCCGCCCGGGGAGGCTTCTGCGGCAAGTAGAGGCCTCCCCTCTTTTTCTGCCCTCCCAAGCAAAAAACATCCGACAGTTCCAGCATCGCATTCCCGGACCATTGTAACGCTTTCCGCCGCAATGATTACAAATCGGCAGAAATTCCGAATTTGCTATTGACAATTCGGTTTCTATGTGTTACAATTCGGTTACATTTTATTTGGAGGTTCCCGAATGTCCGAAAAAAATGAAGTCCTCACCTACAAGGGCCACCCCCTGATGCGGAAGGACAATCTGGTTTATTACGGTTCCATGGCAGACGAATTCATCGTCATGCTGCAGATCCTCGAAACAAAAAAGCTCGACGATCTCGAGCTTGCAACAAAGGTCTCCGTCCAGCTCCAGCGCACGGATCCCGCCGCCAAGGCGCGCGACCGCGTGGTGAAGAAGACGGAAAAGGACGGCTTCTACACGGCTTTGGATGTTGGCTGTGTGTGGCTGGAACGTGCACTGAACGCAAAATAAGCACAATTTCTGTTTGGGAGGTACTTTTACATGAAACGGATGATCAAGGTCCTGTTGATCCTTGCCGCCACGGTCGCCGCTGTTGCAGCGCTTGCGATCACGGCAGGCGCCACGGAGCTGAAAACCGGCATTGGCATTGTCGAAGCGAGCGGCGGCCTTCGCCTTCGCTCTCAGGCTTCTACCAGCTCCGATATTCTCTCGACGGCGCACAACGGAGACAACGTCGTAGTCATCCGTCAGGTCAGAGACTGGTATCTGGTCAACTACAATCTGAAGATCGGCTACATGCACTCCGACTATATCACCTTCAAGGAGCGCGAGAATATCGAGCTGGGCTACGGCTCCGTCGATCCCTATCTCGCCAATATCCGCAGCGGCCCGTCCACTTCCTCCGGTCTGGTTGATCAGGCAGGCAGCGGCGCGAAGGTCTTCATCTTCGGCTTCAACTGCGGCTGGTACAAGGTGAAGTACAACGGCCAGATCGGCTACATCCGCAGCGACCTCGTCACCCTGCTGGAAAAGCCCTACTGCAACAGCGGTTCCTCGAGCAGCGGCTCGAGCTACTCCTCCGCCACCGGCTACGACGATTCCTATTCCTCTGGCAGCAGCTCTTCGAGCAGCACCTCACTTGGCACGCAGATCGCGAATTACGGCATGTCGTTCGTCGGTTATCCTTACGTCTACGGCGGCACTTCTCCCTCCGGCTTTGACTGCTCCGGCTTTGTGCAGTACATCTACCGCCAGTTCGGCTACAGCATCAACCGCACCGCGACCGCGCAGCTCGCAAACGGCTACTACGTCTCCTATGACAGCCTGATTCCCGGTGATCTTGTCTTCTTCGGCAGCGGCTCGTCCGCTTCCCACGTCGGCATGTACATCGGCGGCGGCGAATTCGTCCACGCGGCCAATTCCCGCTCCGGTGTCAAGATCTCGAG
>DQIA01000029.1 GCA_003525905.1 Clostridiales bacterium | reverse complement strand
TAATGTATCACAGATAGATAGTGCTACTATCAGAAAGCTGGGGTGCCTTATGACCCAAAAGGAGCTGCGCGAGCAGAACCGCGCCGCCGTCATTCGGGCGGCACAGGGGCGCTTCCTCGCCCAGAGCATTGACAAGACCACCATCGCCGAGATCGCCGAGGACGCCGATCTGACGCCGATGTCCGTCTACCGCTATTTCGGCAGCAAGCAGGCCATTGCCGTCGCCGTCGCCAATCATCTGCTCGACGCATATCTCGCCGAGCACAGTGCGCGCTGCGAGGCCGCCCGGAGCGGCGCGCCGGAGAACGGTTATGAGACGTTTTCCCGCATATTGGGTGCATATATCGATACCTACGAGGCCCATCCGGAATACATCCGCTTTCTGCAGGACATGGCGTTCTATGCCCTGCGCGAGCAGCTGACGGAATCCGTGCGCTACATGTGCTTCAGCCGCCCCGTGGCGACCGGGCTGGACAAACCGGGGCGCGAGGCGCTCGTGCGCGGCATGGAGGACGGCTCCGTCCGCCGCGATCTCGATCTTGAGATGGTCTACCTCAATCTCGTGAACCTGCTCACGGGCGGCGTCAATTTCCGCATTCTGATCGACGAAGCAACACAAATGAAGATCATCCGCTCGTCTGCGGAGATCCTTCTGTATTATGTAAAGAACTCCGGGAGGTAAGAACGATGGAAAAGAATTATGTTGTGATGACCGACTCCTCTGCTGACCTGAATCCGGCACTGGAGCAGGAGCTGGGCGTGGATATCATCCCGCTGAGTGTCAACTGCGGCGACCGGACCTTCCTGGACTATCCGGATGAGCGCGAGATCAAAACCAGCGAGTTTTACGGCATGCTGCGCAGCGGCGCAAACGCCAAGACCGCAGCCGCGAACGTCGAAACGTTCCTCACGGCAATGTCCCGCCATCTGGAGCAGGGCAAGGACGTGCTGTATCTCGGCTTCTCATCCGGCCTGAGCAGCACCTACAGCGCCTCCGAGATCGCCGCGCAGGAGCTGCGCGAGCGCTATCCCGAGCGGAAGGTTCTGACGGTCGACACGCTGTGCGCCTCCATGGGTCAGGGCCTGCTGGTTTGGCTGACCGTGCAGGAGCTGAAGCACGGCGCAACGCTGGAGGAGGCTGCAAAGTACGCTGAAGACAACCGCCTGCACCTGTGCCACTGGTTCACGGTCGACGATCTGTTCTTCCTGAAGCGCGGCGGCCGCGTCTCGGCGGCGACGGCCCTCGTCGGCAGCGCACTCGGCATCAAGCCCGTGCTCCATGTGGACAACGAAGGCCACCTCATCAACGTCTCGAAGGCCCGCGGCCGCAAAAATTCCATCCTCGCGCTGGTCGACCGCATGGAGAGAAGCGCCATTGAGCCGGAAAAGCAGACCGTCTTCATCAGCCACGGCGACTGCCTTGCAGACGCGGAATTCCTGGCGCAGGAGGTCCGCCGCCGCCTGCACGTCCCGCGCATCGAGATCAACTACGTCGGCCCGGTCATCGGTGCGCACTCCGGCCCCGGCACACTGGCCCTGTTCTTCCTCGGAACAGCGCGCTGAGCCACATAGAATTCATAGAATTACAGAAAAACCGCTGCGGTCCATTGCTCGGATCGCAGCGGTTTTTCAGATATCTCTTCTGCCCTCGAGCGCGCGCAGCAGCGTGACCTCGTCGGCATACTCCAGCTGGCTGCCGACGGGAATGCCGTAGGCAAGGCGCGTCACGCGCACCTCCAGCGGGCGCAGCAGGCGGGAAAGGTACATGGCGGTCGCCTCGCCCTCCGTGTCCGGGTTCGTGGCCATGATGACCTCGCGCACGCCGCCCTTGCCGACACGCTCAAGCAGCTCGCGGATGCGCAGATCGTCCGGGCCGACCTGATTCAGCGGGGAGATCACGCCGTGCAGCACATGGTACACGCCGTGGTATTCCCGGGCGCGCTCCATGGCGACAACATCCTTTGGCTCCGCCACGACGCAGACGAGACCGTGGTCACGCTCCTCATCCTCGCAGATGGGGCAGATGTCACGGTCCGTCAGGTTCTGGCACACGGGGCACAGGTGGACAGACTTCCGCGCCTCGAGCAGGGCGTCGGCGAATTCCTCCGCCTCCTCCTGCGGCTGGGACAGTAAGTAAAACGCCAGCCGCTGTGCCGTCTTGCCGCCGATGCCCGGCAGCTTGGCAAACTGTTCCGTCAGCCGCTCCAATGCGGCGGGAAAAACGCGCATCAGAACAGGCCGCCGAGATTCAGGCCGCCGGTCAGGCGGGACATATTCTGCGACGCCTCGGCCTCGGCCTTGCGCATGGCCTCGTTCACTGCGGCCACGACCATATCCTGCAGCATTTCGACATCCTCGGGGTCCACGGCCTCCGGGTCGATCGTCAGGGAGACGACCTCGTGCTTGCCGTTCACAACGGCCTTGACCACGCCGCCGCCCGCAGCAGCCTCATACTGCTTGACCTCCAGCTCCTCCTGCATTTTCAGCATGTCCTGCTGCATTTTCTGGGCCTGCTTGATCATGTTCATGTTCATGCCGCCGCCCATCGGGCCGCGGAAACCGCCTTTTGCCATGGTGTATTTCTCCTTTTCTGCCAAATCAAATTCAGTTATTTCAATTATTTCAAATCGACCAGCTCGGGGTGCTCCTGGCCGAAGCTCACGAGCCGTTCAAAGCCCTCGTTTGGCTTTTCTGCCTTTCCGGAAGCAATGCGCACCCGCACAGGCCTGCCCAGCAGGGCCGTGGCGGCGTCCGACACCGGCCGGAGGACCTCCGGCTTGTTGATGAGGTTCCGCACGAATTCCGTCTCCGTCTGCAGCTCCAGAACGTCCCCGTGCAGCGTACCGCGCACCGGCGCATTGTCCTGCGTGGAGAACATGGCCTGCTCCGGCAGCGGGAGCGTCGTTTTCAGCCGCTTGACGAGCTCCGGCCAGAAGCCCGGCGGGGCCTCGGACGGCGCAGGCTGCTGCGGCTCCGGGGCCGTCTCCGGCTCCTCCGGCGCTGCCTGTTCCTGCTGCGCCTGCTCCTCCTGCTGCGGTGCGGCAGCGACGGGCACGACACCGCGCGCCAGACGCTCCTCCACGCGGCACAGGCGGGCATTGAGCGACTCGGCATCCAGACTGGCCTCCGGCTCGCACAGGCGCACAAGGCAGAGCTCGGCGTCGATGCGGCGGTTCGCGCTGGCATTGAAGCCCGCCGCCGTATCGCGCAGGACGGCCGTGATGCGCAGCAGCTCGCCCGGGCTGAGCAGCGGCTGCAGCGTGCGCAGCTCCTGCGGCGTGCAGATGCCGGAGATCATCTGGATCCCGGCCTGCGGGGCCGTGCGCAGGATGAGCAGGTCGCGCGCCACGGCGCACAGCTCGTCCAGCATGGCGCCGAGGTCCTTGCCCTCGGCATACTGCGTGTTGAAAATCGAGAGTGCTGCAGCCGCATCATGCCTGCCAACGGCCTCCATGAGCGCCGCCGTCTGCCTCGC
This sequence comes from Clostridiales bacterium, assembly GCA_003525905.1. Taxonomy (GTDB): domain Bacteria; phylum Bacillota; class Clostridia; order Oscillospirales; family Oscillospiraceae; genus JAZOXB01. Next base: position 20,037 of record DQIA01000029.1, on the reverse strand, counting down.
GCCCGCGAGGCCGAGGACCTTGCAGGCCTCATCGACCGTCACCGCGCCCTGCGCAGCGGAGGCGCACTGGTCGAGCAGGCTCACCGCATCGCGCAGACCGCCGTCTGCCAGCCGCGCCAGAAACGCAGCCGCATCCGGCTCGAGCTCGATGCTCTCCTGATAGGCGATATAATTCAGACGGCCCACGATATCCTCCGGCACGATGCGCCGGAAGGCAAAGCGCTGGCAGCGCGACAGGATCGTGGCGGGCACCTTGTGCAGCTCCGTCGTCGCCAGAATGAACAGCAGGTGCTCCGGCGGCTCCTCGATGATCTTGAGCAGGGCGTTGAACGCGCTCAGCGAGAGCATATGCACCTCGTCGATGATATACACGCGCTTTTTGACCTCCGCCGGGGTATAGACGGCATCGTCGCGCAGGGCGCGGACGCTGTCCACGCCGTTATTCGAGGCGGCGTCGATCTCCAGCACGTCCATGCATGCACCCGCGTCGATGCTCCGGCAGGCGGCGCAGCGGTTGCAGGGGTTGCCGTCCTGCGGGTTTTCGCAGTTCACAGCCTTGGCCAGAATTTTGGCGCAGGTCGTCTTGCCGGTTCCGCGCGTGCCCGTGAACAGATAGGCATGGCTCAGGCGGCCGGTCTGGAGCTGATTCTTCAGAGTCTGGGTCACGCCCTGCTGACCGACGACGTCGTCAAAGGTCTGCGGGCGGTATTTGCGGTAAAGTGCCTGATACATGTCATCATCTCCCAGTGCATAGTATACGCGAAAACAGCGCAAATTGCAATCGCGCCGGTGCAAAAAACGCGCGGGAGGGGCGTCCCTTCCGCGCGTTCTATTGTCCATTCCGATCCATGACAAGATCGCACACCCATATTTGAATCCGGAACCATTTCCGTTTCCCGAACAGCCAGCTCAGCAGCGGCGTCCTTGCGGCACACGGACAGATCCGCTTAATGCTGCTCGGTTCCCCGCCTGACATGGTTCACGGGAGCCCGTTGCGCAAGACCGATGCCTCAACACCGCTTATTCGGACAGCAAAACAGCACGAACCCGGGTATGGGAGTTCATCCCTGCTATAGCGGATTGCAGGTCACAGGGCACCGCTATCTCCCCGACTAGTGCGACCTTGTCACAGACCGGAATGGCCTGATTCAGCCCTCGTTCAGCTTCTTTTCAATGTAATCGGCAAGCTCACCGATGGTGGTCAGCTCTGCCATATCGTTCTGGTCAAAATCCACGCCGAGCTCTTCTTCCATGTCCATCATCATTTCGACCATGTCCATCGAGTCAAGCTGCAGGCTCTTAAACGTCGTATCCCAGTGCAGCGAATCCTTCGGGAAATCGAACTGCTCTGCCAGATATGTCGTGATCCGTTCAAACATCGTTCTTCGCTCCTGTCTTTGACGCGCTGCAAAGTCGCGCCTCTCTCCTCTCTATATCATACGGATTTTTTCCGTAAAGTCAAGAGAAATTTTTTCAGGGGCGTTCCAGCTGTCATCCTAAAAAGTCTTTCAGCACTTTAGAACGCGACGGATGGCGCAGCTTGCGCAGAGCCTTCGCCTCAATCTGGCGGATGCGCTCGCGTGTGACGTTAAATTCTTCCCCGACTTCCTCCAGCGTATGCATGCGGCCGTCCGTCAGGCCGTAACGCAGGCGCAGCACGCGCTCCTCCCGCGGCGTGAGCGTCTTCAGCACGCCCGCCAGCTGCTCGCGCAGCATGGCATAGGACGCGGCATCCGCAGGCTCCTCGGCCTCGTCGTCCTGAATGAAGTCGCCGAGGTGGCTGTCATCCTCCTCGCCGACCGGCGTCTCGAGTGAGATGGGCTCCTGCCCGATGCGCATGACCTCCTCGACCTTCTCCAGCGGGAGATGCAGCTTGTGCGCGATCTCCTCGGGCGACGGCTCGTGGCCCAGCTCCTGCAGCAGCTCATGGTTGGCGCGGGAGACGCGGTTGATGGTCTCGACCATGTGTACCGGAATGCGGATCGTGCGGGCGTGGTCGGCAATGGCGCGGGAAATGGCCTGTCGGATCCACCAGGTCGCATAGGTGGAGAATTTATAGCCCTTCGTGTAGTCGAACTTGCCGACGGCCTTGATGAGGCCGAGATTGCCCTCCTGGATGAGATCGAGGAACGGCAGGCCGCGGCCGACATAACGCTTTGCGATGGAAACGACGAGACGAAGGTTAGCCTCCGTCATTTTTTTCTGGGCCTCTTCATCGCCCTCGGCCATGCGCACGGCGAGCTTGTGCTCCTCCTCCAGCGTGAGCAGGGGGATCTTGCCGATCTCCTTGAGGTACATGCGCACCGGGTCGTTCAGGCTCATATTTTCGGAGAGATCCTCCGTGTCGATGATCTTCTCCTCCTCGATCAGCTCGAGGTCCTCCTCGCTCGGGAGCATCTCCTCCGGCTTGGACAGCAGCTCCACGACGTCGGAGACGTCGATCTCCACTCCGGCCTCGTCCAGCGCCTCGTAGATCAGCTCCGTCTGCTTTTCATCCGCATTGATCGCCTCGAGCGTATCGATGAGGTCCTTGGAGGCGATCTTTTTCTCCCGCTTCGCCTTTTCCAAAAGCGCGCGGAGCTTCTCGTTCATCTGCACCTGTTCTTCCATCGCTTACGAACCTCCATATCCTTTTTTCTTCTTCAGATCCCGCTGCATGGCAAGCAGGTCGCTGGCGTCGCTCACGCGCGCCTTGGCCCGCTCCTCACGCAGGATGCGCAGGTAATCCGCCAGCGCCGTTTCGGACAGCGGCGGCTCCTGCTTCTGCAGCACGGCCGTCAGATGTGCCATTTCCGCCGGGCTCAGGCTGTCTGCCAGCGCCGCAGGCGTGATGGCAAGATCGTTCTGCCACCGCTCGCACAGAGCGGCATAGACCCGGCCGAACAGCGGCACGGAGAAATCCTCCGCCGTCAGGCCCTCCGTCTGCGCCAGCAGAGCAGGCTCGCGGAACAGCATGCGCAGCAGGCCCTCCTCCGCCACGGCGGAGCGGACGTTGTCGTAGCGCAGCTCGCGCTGGAACGGCTGAACGGCTGCGGCCGGGTCCATCTCCCGGCGCGTCTCCTCGCGCTTCTCCTGCCGCAGCAGGCGCTTGCGGGCGCGGTCGATCTCCATGCGCAGCACGTCCGGCGAAAGCCCCGCCGCCTCGGCGGCACGCGTGCCGTAGACCTCGCGCTCCACCGCCGTGCCGAAGCCCGCGATAAGGGCGGCGGCCTGCTTGGCAAATTCCACCTTCTGCTCATCCTGTGAGAGGTCAAAGCGCATCTGCAGTGAGCGCAGGCGGTACTCTGCCTGATTTTCGCAGCCCTCCAGCAGCAGGCGGAAGCGGTCCGCGCCGTATTTCTTCAGGAATTCATCCGGGTCCTTTGCGCCGCGCATCCGCAGGATGCGCACCCGCAGGCCCGTCCGCTCCAGCATGGGGATGGCGCGCTGGGTGGCGTTCTGCCCGGCTTCGTCGCCGTCGTAGGTCAGCACAAGCTCATCGGTATATTTGGACAGCATGTCCGCGTGCTCCTGCGTCAGCGAGGTGCCGAGCGAGGCCACCGCACAGTCGAAGCCATATTGATGCAGCGCGATGGCATCCATATAGCCCTCCGTGAGGATGATGAATTCCCGCTTGCTTTTCTTGACGACATTCATGGCGAAAAGGTTCCGCCGCTTGTTAAAAATAATCGTTTCCGGCGAGTTCAGGTACTTCGGCGTCGAATCGTCCATGACGCGGCCGCCGAAGCCGATGACATTGCCGCGCACGTCGATGATGGGGAACATCAGGCGGTTGCGGAAGCGGTCATAGAGCGTCCCCTTGTCGCGGTTCTGGCTGAGGAGGCCCGCCTCAAGCAGTTCCTCCTTCGTGTAGCCCTTTGCCGTCATGACGTCGAGCAGAGCCGTCCAGCGATTCGGCGAATAACCGAGGCCGAAACGCGTGACCGTCTGGCCGGAGACACCGCGCTTCTGCAGATAGGCCCGCGCCTCCTCTCCCGCCGGGGTCTTGAGCTGGGCGTGATAGAACTGTGCCGCCGCGCGGCACAGTGCCCAGAGCCGTTCTTTTTTCTTATACTGCGACTGATAAGCGCCATCGTCCGGGACCTCGAGGCCCGCGCGCTTTGCCAGAAAGCGCACGGCGTCGCCGTAGGTGAGGTTCTCGATCTCCATGATGAAATTCACCACGCCGCCGCCCTTGTGGCAGCCGAAGCAGTAGAAAATGCCCTTCTCCGGCGCGACGGAGAACGATGGCGTCTTTTCGCCATGGAAGGGGCAGAGGCCAAACAGATTGCTGCCCCGGCGCGTCAGCGCGACATATTGCCCGACGACGTCCTCGATGGGATTCCGGGCGTTGAGTTCATCCAGAAATGCCGGGGGAAAAGCCACGGCTCTGCCTCCTTTCAGCCACGCACCTGCCAGCCGGTCGGAATGAACAGCTCGTCATACTTGTACATGGCATATTTGTCCGTCATGCCCGCGATATAATCGCACACGACGCGCGGAAGTCCCTCGAACGTGAGCTGCGGCTGGAAATCCTGCGGCAGCGCCTCGGGATGGGCGATGTAATAGGTATAAAGCTCCTGCAGGATGCGGCGGGCCTTGGATTCCTCGCCCTTGGCGACCGGATTCTTGTAGACGCGCTCAAACATGAACTGGCGCAGGGCCTGCATGGTCTGCTCGATCTCGGGCGTCATGCCCAGCTCTCCCGTGCCGCGTGAGTGGAAGATCATATCCGTCACGAGCGTATTGATGCGCTCGCGGTGGGTCTCGCCGAGCACGTCGGAGATCTCGCGCGGAATGTCGTCATTCGTCAGGATCCCGGCGCGCATGGCGTCGTCGATGTCGTGGTTGATATAGGCGATCTGGTCGGATTTGCGTACAATCTGGCCCTCGAGCGTCTCCGGCATGCGGCTGTGGCTCGAATGGCCGAGGATGCCCATGCGGACCTCATAGGTCAGGTTCAGGCCCTGCCCGTCCTTCTCCAGTACGTCTACAACGCGCAGAGACTGCTCGTTATGGCGGAACGGCTCGCCCATGACCTCCGTCAGCGCAACCTCGCCCGCGTGGCCGAACGGCGTGTGGCCGAGATCGTGGCCGAAGGCAATGGCCTCGGCCAGGTCCTCGTTCAGACGCAGGGCGCGCGTAATGGTGCGCGCGATGCGCGCGACCTCCAGCGTGTGCGTCATACGCGTGCGGTAGTGATCGCCCTCCGGCTGCAGGAAGACCTGCGTCTTGTGCATAAGGCGGCGGAAGGACTTGCTGTGCAGGATGCGGTCGGAGTCCCGCTGATAGCAGGTCCGCACGTCGTTTTCCTGCGGCTCCTCCGGCCGCGGGCGGCCGCGCGTGGCATCGGAAAACTGCGCACGCTCACTGAGGCAAAGGTGCTCGGTCCATTCCAGTTCTTCCCGGATCGTCATCGGCATTTCCTCCCGTCTGTCGCCCGGCGCGTCCGCTCAGGGAAGCGGGAACGCGCGGTATTCCTGTTTTCCGATCAGCCCCTCGATCGTCCCGGCCGAAAGGTCGGTCACCCGCTCGAGGAAGCCCTGCGTCTGCTCCTCCGGCAGCAGCAGATCCAGCTCGACATCCGCGCCGAACTGCGTCTCGCGGATCATGCCGCCGAATGCGGCGACCTCGAGGCGGATGCGCTCATACCAGCTGTAGGGGCACGGCAGATAGACATTCGTCCAGATGCGCTTGATGGAGCGCCCTGCGGCATCCACGGCGATCTTGGCTCCGTGAGCATAGGCGCGCACAAGGCCGCCCGCGCCGAGCAGGATGCCGCCGAAATAGCGCGTCACAACGCACGTTACATTGTAAAGCTCCTCCCGCTGCAGCACCTGCAGCACCGGCATACCTGCCGTGCCGCCCGGCTCGCCGTCATCGGAAAAGCGCGTTGCGCCATCGCGGATGATGTAGGCGTAGACGTTGTGGGTCGCATCCCAGTACTGCTCGCGCATCTGCTTCAGCCGCGCGAGCGCCTCCTCCTCCGTCTCCGTCAGGAAGATGTGCCCGATGAAGCGGGAGCGGCGCTCGATGAACTGTGCCTCGCCGTCGCCGGTGGGGACGAGATACTCCTTCATGCCTCCGGCTCCTTTACAAAGCGCTTCAGGCGGCCGAACAGCTCCTCGCGGCAGACAGCCTCGACCTCGACGCCCTCCGGCAGGTAATCCACACGGAGCACCTGCGCCTGCTCGTGCAGCTGGGCCAGCGCGCCCGCGTCGGAATACGGCAGCAGGAACACGGCCCGGTGGAGCCGGCCCGTCAGCGTCTCCTCGATGCGCGTGAGCAGCTCGTCCATGCCGATGCCGCTGCGCGCGCACATGGGGATGTTCTTCTCGCCGATGGGGAGATTCGAGACGTCGCCGACGAGGTCGGCCTTGTTATAGCAGCGCAGCACGGGCACGCCGGGCTTGGCCAGCTTTTCGATCAGCCGGTCGACGACCTCGATGTGTGCCTCACGGTGCGGGTCGGACGCATCGATGACATGCAGCAGCAGGTCCGCATACTGCAGCTCCTCCAGCGTGGCCTGAAAGGCCTCGATGAGATGATGCGGCAGCTTGGCAATGAAGCCGACGGTATCGGACAGCAGGATCTCCAGATGATCCGACACCTTCAGGCGGCGTGTCGTCGTGTCCAGCGTGTCAAACAGCCGGTCGTTGGCCGGGATGCCCGCGCCCGTGAGAGCGTTGAGCAGGGTGGACTTGCCTGCATTCGTGTAGCCGACCAGCGCCACGACGGGAATGGAGTTCTTCACGCGGCGCTCACGCTGCGTGGCGCGCACGCGGCGCACCTCGTCCAGCTCCGCCTGCAGGCGGGTGATGCGCTCGCGGATGTGGCGGCGGTCCGTTTCGAGCTTCGTCTCGCCGGGGCCGCGCGTGCCGATGCCGCCGCCCAGGCGGGACATCGACGTGCCCATACCGGAGAGCTTCGGCAGCAGATACTGATACTGCGCCAGCTCGACCTGCAGGCGGCCCTCGGCCGTTTTGGCGCGCTGGGCAAAGATATCCAAAATCAGGGCGCTGCGGTCCAGGACGGTCGCATCCGTCAGCTCCTCCAGCGCGCGGATCTGGGACGGCGAGAGGTCGTTGTCAAACACAACGAGCGTTGCCCCCGTGCTCTCAAGCAGCGTGCGCACCTCCTGCGCCTTTCCCTCGCCGATGAAGCTGTGCGGGTCCGGCGTGTGGCGGTTCTGCAGCACCTTTGCCTCACAGATGCCGCCCGCCGTCTCGAGGAGAGCCTCCAGCTCGTCCAGCGACTCGTCCGTGGCGTTCTCCTCCGGCCGGAAGCAGTCCGCGCTCAGGCCGACCAGGATGGCCTTCTCTGCTTTGACTCGATCATTCTGCTGCATGACTACCTCCAAAATTCTGACTGGGCTCCCCACAGCCGCTGACCGGTGCGGCCGGCGGCAGGAGCTGCGTATTTTCCCGAAAAAAGTATGAAAAAAGTCCGCACCGATACGATGCAGACTTTTCGTTCATTCTTTACTTCAGGCCAAACTTCTTGTTAAAGCGGTCAACGCGTCCGCCGGTATCAACCAGCTTCTGCTTGCCGGTATAGAAAGGGTGGCACTTGGAGCAAATTTCGACCTTGATGTCCTTCTTCGTGGAACCGGTCTCAATGATCTCACCGCACGCGCATCGAATCGTCGTCTGTTCGTACTTCGGATGGATTCCTTCCTTCATTGCTTTCACCTCTTTCTCGTTTCGTAAAAGGGCATGATGCCCCTCTTATTTTCAATGCCCGACTATCTTATCACAGTTTTCGCAGAATTGCAAGCATTATTTTTGCTTTTTTCCTTGGAAAAACCGGTTTACGCCTGCGGCATTTCGGACGAATCGGCCGGAGTCAGGTGGATCGTGTTCGACCAGAAGCCCATGCGGATGGACGCCTTGACATAGGCGGCAGGGGCCTCCGGCGTCAGTGTGAACGTCAGGTCCTCGCAGCGGCGCGTCATGCCGCAGGTCATGTGCAGCGTGTGCGTCCCCATCGGGAGCGGAATGCGGATGCTCTCCTTGTTGGCCAGATGGCCGTAGGGCTGGCCGTCCAGATAAATGCCGTAGCCTGCCGCGATGCCGACCGGGGAGCCCATGCGGTAGATCTGCAGCATTCCCCAGCCGTTGTAGCGGATCGGTGTGCCGCATTTGGTGCAATTGCAGAAGCCTGCCGCGTTCATGACTTCGCCGCAGGACGGGCATTTGAGCCGAAGCATAATTGCCATTTTTCTCTCTCCTTTTCCGTGCGCCGTGCGCATCTGGAAATGATTGTATGGGAAATGCTGCCCAATGTCAATCCCTTTGCACATAGACGCGCGATTTCGGTACAGGCTCCGCGGGCCCGTTCTCCCGGAACAGGCCGTAAAGCGCGCGGCAGCGCCGCTCCGTTTCCGCAAACGCGCAGTCCTGTGCGCGCTCTCCCGCATGCAGGAGCGAGAGCCTGCCCTGCGCCGCCCGCAGGATGGCCCGGCCGTCCGCATCGAGCGCCAGCACGCGCACATAGGGCGCAGGCTCGGTCAGCTGCTGCTCCGTCAGGCCCAGGAAGGCGCACAGGAGCATCCGCATCAGCCGGGTGCGCGGATAGCGCTTCGATTTTGCGGCCGCGAGGATGCCCTCCAGCGACGCCTCCGTGCGGCAGGCATGCATCACCTTCTGCCACAGGCCCTCGGAGCCGTACGGCAGCGCGGCGAACTCGTCCTCCCCCATGGCCCGCAAACGCGCAAGCACGGCCCGTTCCCCCGCCGCCAGCCTATATCGCGGTGCAGCGGCCTGCACGGCCCGCGCAGCCTCCGGCATATAGCCCGCCCAGTCCGCCTGCCCACGCAGGAAGCTGGCCGAGGGCGCATCCGCAGCGCTCCCGCCGTGATAATCCCCCGCGCGGTGCAGCACGATCGGCCGCATGCGGGACCCGCGCCGCAGCAGGGCCTTGCAGTATTCCACCGCAAGAATGGAATTGGGCCGCTCCAGCAGCGCCGCACCGGGCGCGCCAAGCCGTTCCAGCGCCCGCTGCCGCGCCGCCGGGAACGAGGCGCCGCCCGCAAGCTCCTGCTTCAGCAGCGGCACAAGCTCCGGAGACAGCAGCGTCTGCGCCGTAGCCAGCAGGGCCTCCGCATCGCCGCTCTCGCTGCCGAAGCACAGCGCCTCCGCGCAGCCGAAACGGTCGAGCAGCTCCACGCCGCCGTCCGCAAAGCCCTCTGCCGAGCGGAGCGCATAGCTCGGCGGCAGCTCGAGCACCAGCGCCGCCCCGCAGCGAACGGCGGCCTCGGCCCGTGCCGCAGCCGGAATGACAGCGGGCTCTCCCCGCTGGACATAGTCCCCGCTCATCACGCACACCGGCGCATAGCCCGCCTCCCGCAGCACGGCGAGCTGATGGGCATGGCCGTTGTGGAAGGGGTTATATTCGCAGATGATTCCGGCGATCCTCACAAAAAATTCCTCATTTCCCAAAAAAGCACTTGTATCATGCGCCAATTTATTATAGAATAAAGCCGTATGTGTTAATACTATCACGAAATTGAAGAAAAGAAAACAATGTTTTTACAGGAGTTGACACAACCATGAAAATTCTCGTGATCAATGCAGGCAGCTCTTCGCTGAAGTACCAGCTGATGGACCCGACCTCCGGTGAGGTCTTCGCCAAGGGCCTGTGCGAGCGCATCTACATCGATGGCAAGCTGACACACAAGGTCCCCGCCACCGGTCTGAAGGTCGAGCGCGACATCCCCATGCCCACGCATTCCGAAGCCATTGAGGCCGTCCTGTCCATCCTTGTCGATCCGGAGTACGGCGTTCTGAAGTCCACGGACGAGATCGATGCCATCGGCCATCGCGTGCTGCACGGCGGCGACAAGTTCGTCGAATCCTGCATCATCGACGAAGCCTGCAAGCAGGCCATCCGCGACTGCATCCCCCTCGGCCCGCTCCACAACCCTGCCAACCTCATGGGCATCGAGGCCTGCGAGAAGGTCATGCCGGGCAAGCCCCAGGTCGCCGTGTTCGACACTGCGTTCCATATGACCATGCCCCCGAAGGCCTATCGCTACGCCATTCCCACGAAGTATTATGAGGAAGATCATCTCCGCCGCTACGGCTTCCACGGCACGTCCCACCGCTATGTCTCCAAGCGTGCCATCGAGCTGATGGGCAAGTCCGCAAGCGAGCTGAAGATCGTCGTCTGCCATCTCGGCAACGGCTCCTCCCTCTCCGCCGTTGCGGACGGCAAGTGCCAGGATACATCCATGGGCCTGTCCCCGCTGGCCGGCGTTCCCATGGGCACCCGCGCAGGCGATATCGACACTTGCGTCGCGCAGTTCATCATGAACAAGTACAACATGACGGCCGACGAGTGCCTGACGATGCTGAACAAGAAGTCCGGCGTGCTGGCTCTGTCGAACGGCGTGTCCTCCGACTTCCGTGATCTCGAGGCCGGCGCCAACAAGGGCGACGAGGCCTGCCAGCTCGCGCTGGACAAGTTCTGCTACGAGGTCCGCAAGTATATCGGTGCCTATGCTGCCGCGCTCGGCGGTCTGGACTGCCTGGTCTTCACGGCCGGCGTCGGCGAGAACGGCTGCACGAACCGCGCCGCCATCTGCGAAGGTCTGGAATTCCTCGGCGTCAAGCTCGACCCGGAGCGCAACAAGGTGCGCGGCGAGGAAGCCCTCATCTCTGCGGACGATTCCCGCGTGAAGGTCTGGGTCATCCCCACGAACGAAGAGCTCATGATCGCGCAGGACACTGCAGCGCTCTGCGGCAAGTAAGAAAAAATTTCTGCCCCGGCCAAACGCCGGGGCAGTTTTCGACAATTGGAAAGGAGAACGGATATGACGGTAACGGAACGCCTTCTGCACTATGTTTCCTTCGACACACAGTCGGACGAAAGCTCGGAAACCTGCCCCTCGACTGCGAAGCAGAAGCTGCTCGGCGAAGCGCTCGTGGAGGAGATGCGCGCGCTCGGTATTGCGGACGCCCGCATCGACGCGGACGGCTATGTCTACGGCTCCGTGCCCGGCACGCCCGGTGCGCCCGCCATCGGCCTCATTGCCCATATGGACACCTCGCCGGACTGCTCCGGCAGGGACATCAAGCCGCGCATCGTGGAATACACGGGCGGCGATATCGCCCTGAACGACACGACGGCGCTCAGCCCTGCGGATTTCCCGATCCTGAATCGCAGCGTCGGCAAGCACCTGATCGTCACGGACGGCACGACGCTGCTCGGCGCGGACGACAAGGCGGGCATCGCGGAAATTCTGACCGCCGTGGAGGAGCTGCTGGCCGAGGGCGGCGCGCACGCGTCCCTGCGCATCGGCTTCACGCCGGATGAGGAGATCGGCCGCGGCGCGGACCGCTTCGATCTGGCGCATTTCGGCGCGGACTATGCCTACACCGTCGACGGCGGCACGCTCGGCGAGCTGGAATATGAGAATTTCAACGCCGCCTCCGCTGTTGTGACCGTCCACGGGCGCAACGTCCACCCCGGCTCGGCCAAGCGCTGCATGATCAACGCGCAGCTCATCGCCATGGAGTTCCACGGCATGCTGCCGGTGCACGACCGCCCGGAGGCCACGGAGGGCTACGAGGGCTTCAGCCACCTGTGCGCCATGCAGGGCGAGGTGGAGCTGGCGACGCTCGAATACATCATCCGCGACCACGACCGCGCGTCGTTCGAGGCGCGCAAGGCGCTGTTCGAGTCGGCGGCGGCCTTCCTGAACGCGAAATACGGCGCGGGAACGGTCGAAGTTGCGCTGCGCGACAGCTATTATAATATGCGCGAGAAGATCGAGCCGCACATGGCCATCGTCGAGGCGGCGCAGCAGGCCATGCGCGACGCGGGCGTGACGCCGCGCGTCGTGCCCATCCGCGGCGGCACGGACGGCGCGCGCCTGTCCTACGAGGGGCTCCCCTGCCCGAACCTGTTCACGGGCGGCGAGAATTACCACGGCAGGTTCGAGTACGTCCCGGTCGAGGACATGGAGGCTGCCGTGCGCACGCTCAAGTGCATCCTGCGCAACGCAGCAAAATGATCCACAAACGGGGCCGCTCCGGCGGCCCTGTTTTTTTTCTTGCAAAAAATCCCGGTCTGTGGCATAATGGGCAGGAAAGGAAGGTGCGTCCCGTGACATCGCTGACCAAACGTGCGATCCGCGCTTCGTTCTTGAAGCTGCTCAACGAGCGTCCGCTCAACAAGATCACGGTGAAGGACATCGTGGAGGACTGCGGCATCAACCGCAATTCGTTCTACTACCATTTTCAGGACCTGCCCCAACTGCTGGAAACGGTGATCATAGAAAGCGCGGACGAGATCATCTCTCGCATACCGGAGAGCTTCTCTCTGGAAGAGGGGCTGACGACGGTGCTGGAGCGGCTGGTGGAGAACAAGCGTGCCATTCGCAACATTTGGGCGTCGCCGGATCGAGCGCTTTACGAGCAGAATTTAATGCGGGTGTGCAATTATGTGGTCAGCCGCTACATTGCCTGCCGCTCGGTGGACCTGCTGCACACCCTGCCGGAGGAGGAGCTGGCGCTTCTTGTGGATTTTTGCCAGTGCGAGCTGTTCGGCCAGGTGACCAACTGGCTCAATCAAAATATGGTCTATGATATTGTGGCCCATGTGCAGGCTCTGTGCCGGTTGTTCGAGGGCAGTATTGCCCAAGCGCTGGAGGCAGCGCCTATGGAGGCGTAAGAATTTTTTTGTTCACAAATGCGGCTATATTTTGTGCCCGGTGGCAGCCCGGTGCGCCTACAGCCCCAAGGGATAGCAACTATGGCGCGTGGCACAGTTTTGTGGGTCAAAGAATTTTGAAAAAAGGCTTTACAAGCGGTTACCAAGATGATATAATCAGTAATGAAGTTAGAATATCTATGGCATAACTATATTCTCAAAGAGGTGTATGAAAATGAAAAAGATTCTTTCCATCCTGCTGGCTGCTATGCTGGCGTTCTCTGCACTGGGTGCCACTTCCATGATGGCTTTCGCTGCGTCTAACACCGTGGCCAGCCCGGAGCACACCACCAGAGACAATGACAAGATCGGCCAGGTAAACGGTAAGGTCAGCGACGATGTGGACTATCAGGTGGATCCTACCGATCCCACCAAGATCAGCTTTACCTACACCGGCAACGGCGACTTCCAGAATTGGCAGTTCCCGGGCATGACCGAGGGCAAGGACTACAAGGTGATCTCCGTAGACGGCAACACCATCACCATTCAACTGATCAACGGCTATGAGGGCGATGTAATTGGTAACGCCATCGTCAACTTCCAGGGTGAGACCACCACCAAGAAAGCGCCCAGAAAGGACAAAAAGAGCCGTTCTCCCAAAACCGGCGCGACCATGGCTACCGGCCTTGCACTTGCCGGCGCAGGTGCAGCAGTTCTGGCTGCCATGAAGAAAAAACAGGACGCTGAATAAGACGAACTGCAAAAGCCTGTTTGCCATACGGTAAACAGGCTTTTTTTAATGAAATACGGCGACAATGCCAAGGAGCGACACCCAAGCAATGGATAATCAAAAAGAACCGAAAAAAGAGGAGAAGCGCAACACCGGGCGGGTCATACTGCTGATCATTGCCTTGGTGTGCCTGATCGCCGGACTGGCGTATATCGGTGTGGATCTGTACCAGCAGTACACCGCCCGCCAGGAGGATCGGCGCAGCCAGAGTATGGTAACGGAAGCGCCCAGTACCACCGGCGAGAGCAAAAAGCCCACCAATCCGGTAAATTTCAAAAAGCTGCAAAGCCAAAATGACGAAATTTACGCTTGGATCCAGGTGGACGGTACCGAGGTGAACTATCCCATTGTGCAAAGCACGGTGGACGATGAGTTTTACCTGACCCACAGTGCTTATGATAAAAGCTGGCTGGCCAGTGGTGCCGTGTTCACCCAGTCGCAGAACACAACCACCTTTAACGACTCGGTGACCCTGGTGTACGGCCATAACGGCTTTAGCGAGAGTATGTTTACCTCACTGCATAAGTTTGAGGACAAGTCTTTCTTTGACAGCCACCCGTATTTTTACATTTATATGCCCGGCCACAAGCTGACCTACCAGATCATCTCTGCCTTTAAGTACGATGATCGGCATATTATGAACAGCTTTTCTTTCCAAGATGTGACGGTGCGCAGCGACTTCTTTGCCATGCTGCAAAATCCGGATTCTGCCTTGAAGAATGTGCGCACGGACCTAAAGACCACTGTGGATAAGGACAGCCATGTGGTGATCCTGTCCACCTGCTTTACCGGCACCAGCCAGCGGAGCAGCAGATACCTTGTAAGCGGAGTGTTACTGAAGAATGAAAAAACCGATTGATCCCAATTTGGAACGCTTTGAAGACAGCGTGTTCTCCCTAACCGGTGGCGATGATACCCCCGGCGTAAGTTACCGCGCGCCTCAATTTGAAATGAAAGAGACTTCGGCTGCCGCAACCCCCGGCGAGTACCACGCCTCGGAGAACCACCGCCAGCGGGCGGAGGCCACAGGCGCACCGGTGGAACCGGCGCCCGGCGGTGAGGAACACAGCCATCATCATCACCATCATCACCATAGCGACAGCCATAGCCACAGCCGTCACGGCAAGCACCGTCGGCACCGGCACCACCATCATCACCATCATCACCGGCATCATCGGCTGCCCAAGGGCGCCCGGGTGGTGATCGGCATTTTGGTGGCACTGCTGATTATCGTTGCCCTTGTGGTGGGTGCGTTCCTGATCCTGAACTACGACGGCGAGAAGAAGATGACCGATACCACTGCCGCCACCGACTACCAGGAGACCATTGAGTATAAGGGTCACACCTATGTGTATAACGAGAATGTGGTGACCATGGCGTTCCTGGGCGTAGACAAGCGAGAGCTGGGCAAGGCGGAGAACCATACTTCCACAAACGGTATGGCGGATACGGATATTGTGGTTGCCATTGACAAGGTCAGCGGCAAAACCTCTATGATCGCCGTGCCCCGCGACACCATGGTGGATGTGGATGTGTTTGACAAGGACGGCAATTTCAAAAAGACCAAGGAAATGGAGCTTTGTATTGCCTATGCTTACGGCGACGGCTTCGGCACCTCCTGCAAGAATGTGACCAAGTCTATCAGCCGTATTCTCTACAATGTGCCGATTGATAAGTATTTTGCCTTGGATCTGAACGGGATTCAGCCTATCAATGATTCCATTGGCGGGGTGAAGGTGCAGTCCCTCTACGACCTACCGGACTACGGGGTCAAGAAGGGCGACACCGTGCACCTGACCGGTGATCTCACCGAGGCTTATGTGCGTACCCGTGATATGGATAACCTGAACGCTTCCTTAAATCGTACCCAGCGCCAGGTGCAGTACCTGAACGCCTTTGCGGACAAAGTGCGAGGCAGCGTCACCTCTGATTTTAGCGTCATTACCAATTTGTACAATACCGCTTCTGATTATTGCACCACGGATCTAACTGTGTCCAATGTGACTTACCTTGGCTCTTTGCTGCTGCAAAAGGGCGTTACCGACTTCCAGTCCTATACCTTGGAGGGGAAGATGAAAGCGGTGGAGAATAAGGAATTCAAAGATTATGTGTACGCCGGTTTTTACCCGGATAAAGACAGTTTAATGCAGACGGTGCTGGATGTGTTTTACACCCGGATCCGTTAAGGTCGAAAAAGTGGGGGCTCTGTGGAACAGGGTCCCTTTTTGGCACTTATAAATTTAGAAAAACTATTGAACAGCCGCCGTTTAAGTGTTAAAATACAGATGAAATCTTTTTGAAGGAGTTATCATTATGGACCAAGCAACCAAAAAGGCGCTCCAGATCTACGCCGCCAAGATCCGTCTGGGCATTGTAGACAGCACCAACAGCGCCAAATCCGGGCACCCCGGCGGCAGTTTGTCCTCCGCGGATGTGTTCGCATATTTGTATGGCAAAGAAATGCGTGTGGATCCCAAGAACCCCAAGTGGGCGGATCGTGATCGCTTTGTTTTGTCTAAGGGTCATTGCGCCCCCGGTCTGTACAGCGCCCTGGCATACAAGGGCTTTTTCCCGCCGGAGGACCTGACCACCCTGCGCCATATTGGCTCTTATTTACAGGGTCACCCCAATATGAACACGGTGCCCGGCGTTGATATGAGCACCGGCTCTCTGGGTCAGGGCATCAGCGCCGCCTGCGGTATGGCCAAGGGCGCCAAGTTCCTGGGCAAGGATGATATTCGGGTGTACACCCTTTTGGGCGACGGTGAGATCGAGGAGGGTCAGGTTTGGGAGGCCATGATGTTTGCCAACCAGTACCACCTGGATAACCTGTGCGTGATCATTGACTGGAACGGCTTGCAGATCGACGGTCTGTGCAAAGATGTGATGTGCGCCGAGCCGATTGATGAGAAAGTAAAGGCCTTTGGCTTTGATGTGGTCACCGTTGACGGCAATGATTTTGACCAGCTGGAGAGCGCTTTTGATGCCTTCCACAAGAGCACCAAGCCTTTCTGCATTTTGATGAAGACGGTGAAGGGCAAGGGCGTGTCCTTTATGGAGAACGAGTGCGGTTGGCACGGCAAGGCCACCAACCCGGAGGAATACAAAACGGCAATGGCAGAGCTGACTGCCAAGCTGCAGGAATTGGAGGCGTAACCATGGCAGAAGTAAAGAAGATCGCAACTCGCGAGAGCTACGGCAACGCCTTAAAGGAACTGGCTGCAGGCGGCGCCGATAACCTGGTGGTGTTGGACGCAGACCTGGCCGGCGCAACCAAGACCGGCATTTTTAAGAAAGCCTATCCGGATCGCCACTTTAACTGCGGTATTGCTGAGGCGGATATGATGAGCGTGGCCGCCGGTTTGTCTACCATGGGGCTGGTACCCTTTGCGTCCAGCTTTGCCATGTTCGCTGCCGGTCGTGCCTTTGAGCAGGTGCGCAACAGCATTGGCTATCCCCATTTGAATGTAAAGATTGGTGCTACCCACGCCGGGATCAGCGTTGGCGAGGACGGCGCGTCCCACCAGTGCTGTGAGGACTTTGCCCTGATGCGGGTGATCCCCGGCATGACCGTGATTTGTCCGGCAGACGATGTGGAAGCTCGGCAGGTGGTAAAGGCCGCCTATGAGATGGAGGGCCCGGTGTATATGCGCTTTGCCCGCCTGGCTACTGAGGTGTTCCACAACGAGGATTATCAGTTTGAGATCGGCAAGGCCGAGGTGATCCGTGCGGGCAGCGATGTGTCCATCATTGCCTGCGGTCTGATGGTGCCGGAGGCTATGGCTGCCGCAGAGCAGCTGGCTGCCAAGGGCATTTCTGCCGAGGTGATCAATATGGCTACCATTAAGCCCTTGGACGAGGCTGCCGTTTTGGCAACTGCCAAGAAGACCGGCAAGGTCATCACCGTAGAGGAGCACAGCATTATCGGCGGTTTGGGCGAGGCCGTTTGCTCCGTGCTCAGCGAGCAGCTGCCCACGCCTGTGCGCCGTATCGGCGTTAACGACGAGTTTGGCCACAGCGGCCCCGGTGCAGATCTTCTGGTGCAGTTTGGCTTGTGTGCCGACCATATTGCCCAGGTGGCTGCCGACTTTGTCAAATAAAATCAAGTCCAAAAAAACCGCTTGCGACCTCCGAGCCGCAGGCGGTTTTTTTGTTGCAAAACGGTCGGTTCTATGCTACTATGGACTTGCAGGCATATACTGTTATTGCAGTTTGGCATATAAGGAGGAATTTTTATGAAACTTGCCATCGTGATTCTTGTTGTGGTGGTACTGCTGGTGCTGTGGCTGGCAGGCACTTACAACGGCTTAGTGAAGAAGAAAAACGCTGTGGAGGAGGCGTTCTCCACCATGGATGTGTACCTGAAAAAGCGGTGGGATCTGATCCCGAATTTGGTGAATACTGTAAAGGGCTACGCCGCTCATGAGGCCCAGACTTTGCAAAATGTGGTTGCCGCGCGTGCAGGCAGCTATGCTGCCCTGTCCACGAAGGAGAAGTTGAAAGCCAATGCAGAGCTTTCCGGCGCCATTGCCGGGTTCTCTGCCGTGGTGGAGCAGTACCCGGACTTAAAGGCCAATCAGAATTTTCTGGATCTGCAAAATCAGCTGCGCCAGGTGGAGGCAGATATTGCCAACGCCCGCAAGTATTATAACGCTACGGTGAAGCAGCTGAACAACAAGATTGAGATGTTCCCGTCCAATATTGTGGCCGGTCTGTTCCATTTTGAAAAGCGCAGTATGTATCTTGTGGACGATACTGCTCAGCGGGAGAATGTGAAGGTAGAATTTTAATGAAGAAGATCATCACCCTGCTGCTGGCGCTGGTGCTGACCCTGTGCGCCCCGGTTTGCGCCCTGGCAGCCACGCCGGACGAGTCCGATTTTTTGTCCCGGTACGCCCAGGAGCCCTATGTGGTCACCGACTGCCAAATGCAAGTGGTGGTCAGTGAATACAATGTGCTGGCGGTAACGGAGACCTATCAGGTGTATTTTAATGAAGCACGCCACGGCATTTATCGCTACCTGCCCCTGCGCAACCAGTTGACCCGTACGGACGGCTCTACCGCCGTGGTCACTGCCCGGGTCAGTCATGTGGACACCGGTGCGGACGAATGCAGCCATGAGGTCAGCAACGACAAGTATGTGTTGCGCCTGGGCAGCGAGGATGAGACCATCACCGGCCCCCACACCTATACCATTCGCTACAACTACGACTTGGGGCTGGACACGGTAAAGAACGCCGACGAGCTGTATTATAATCTGGTGGGCACCGGGTGGGACACCTATATCCGCCGGGTGCAGTTCTCTGTGACTATGCCGAAGGATTTTGACCCGGCCAAGTTGGGTCTGAGCACCGGCAGCTACGGCACCGCCGGAACCCAGAATGTAACCTACACCGTGCAGGACCGTACCATCAGCGGCACGGTTACGCAGGCGCTGGCACCGGGTGAGGGGCTGACCTTGCGCCTGATCCTGCCGGATGGGTATTTTAAGTTCGATAATACCAAGTATAACCTGACCATTGCTATGATCGCCGTTTTGCCGGCGCTGGCAGCGCTGATCGTGCTGGTACTGTTTTTGAAGTTCGGCCGGGATAAGCGCTATGCGCCCACGGTGGAGTTTTATCCGCCGGAAGGGCTGAACAGCGCAGAGGTGGGTCTGTGGTACAAGGGCAAGGCCACCAATGAGATGGTGTTGTCCCTGCTGGTGTACCTGGCGCAGCGCAATCATATTGCGATTCACCCCGGCAAGCGCAAGCGAGACTTTGTGCTCACCAAACGCCACGGCTATGTGGGGCAGGATACCAATTTGGCAGTGTTTATGGATGGCCTGTTCCCCGACGGTCGCACCCGCACGGATAATAAACAGCTGAAAAACCATTTTTATGAAACGGTGGGTACCATACGGGCAGACCTGAACAGTACGGAGAGCCGCAGTCGCTTTTTTGACAAAACCAGTATTTATTTGAAGCTGTTGTCCTTTGTACTGCTGGCGCTGAGCGCAGCCGGCGGCGCCTATTTCAGCCACCGGGCGCTGGGCGATTCTCTGACTTTGGCGCCGAGCATTCTCTATGCTATGCTGGCGGGCACCCTGTGCTTGGCGCTGGGGCTGATCCCCGCTTGCTGTATGCTGCGGCGCACGGATGAGGGCGCTAAAACCCTGGCGCAGATCAAGGGCTTTCGCAGCTTTTTGGTAACGGCGGAGAAAGAGAAGTTAGAGGCGCTGGTGGAGCAGGATCCGGAGTATTTCTATAATATTCTGCCCTATACTTACGCCCTTGGCGTCAGCGACAAGTGGATCAAGAAGTTCGAGTCCATCGCCATGCAGCCGCCTCGGTGGTATAACGGGACCGATGTGTGGAGTTATGTGCTTTTTGATCGTATGTTGCGGGATACCCTGCGGGCAGCCAACGACAGTATGGTTTCTCAGCCCGGCGGCAGAGCCGGTTCCTTTGTGAGCGGAGGCGGTGGCTTTACCGGCGGCGGTGTTGGCGGCGGAGGCGGCGGCAGCTGGTAACACCGCTTGCTGTTGTATGTTGTAAAGGCAGCCACTGCCGGAGAAATGGATGTACGCGCTACGAAAGAATTAATACAAAGCAGGCGCACCCGCCGGGTGC
>DQIA01000015.1 GCA_003525905.1 Clostridiales bacterium | reverse complement strand
GACGCAATTGGTTTGTGCGTTTTATCGATACCCAATACGAATCGTCGGTGCACCGCCGGGAGGGGACAGCCCGGCCCCTACAACGCATGGCCGGCAGTCTCGTTAAATTTTACACTACGAAATATCCGCCATTTCCAGATACTGGCTGCCGTTTTCGGCGATATATTCCTTTCTTCCGGCGAGATTATCGCCGAGGAGGAGGTCAAAATAGAACGCCGTTTTCTCCGCGTCCTCCGGCATGACCTTGATGAGGCGGCGCGTTTCGGGGTTCATCGTCGTGAGCCACATCATCTCCGGCTCGTTCTCGCCGAGGCCCTTCGAGCGCGCAACGGAAATCTTCTTTCCCTCGAGTTTTTTCAGAATATCAGCCTTCTCCGTCTCGTTATAGGCGAACCACGTTTTGTCCTTGCAGGTGATCTCGAACAGCGGTGTCTCCGCGATATAGACATAGCCCTCGCGGATGAGCGTGGGCACAAGGCGGTAGAGCATCGTGAGCACGAGCGTGCGGATCTGGAAGCCGTCGTAATCGGCATCGGTGCAGA
Source organism: Clostridiales bacterium (assembly GCA_003525905.1). Taxonomy (GTDB): domain Bacteria; phylum Bacillota; class Clostridia; order Oscillospirales; family Oscillospiraceae; genus JAZOXB01. Next base: position 3,210 of record DQIA01000015.1, on the reverse strand, counting down.
TGACGATCTTGTTCCAGCGCAGGCTGCCGAGGTCAAAGGCCGTCAGGTCCTTGACGTGCTTGTCGCGCACCTCGACGCCGCAGCCCATGACGCGCAGCAGGTCCGTGATGATCTCACTCTTGAAGATGCGGGCGTAATCCGCCTTCAGGCAGTTGAGGATTTTGCCGCGGATGGGCATGATGCCCTGAAATTCCGCGTCGCGCGAGAGCTTGACCGAGCCCATGGCGGAATCGCCCTCGACGATATACAGCTCGCGGCGGCTGGCGTCGCGGCTGCGGCAGTCGACGAATTTCTGCACGCGGTTGGCGATGTCGAGATTGCCGGAGAGCTTCTTTTTGACCGTGATGCGGGCGCGCTCGGCCGTCTCGCGGCTGCGCTTGTTGATGAGCACCTGCTCGGCGATACGGTCGGCCTCCTGCTTGTTCTCAAGGAAATAGACCTGCAGGCGGCTGCGGAAGAACTCCGTCATGGCCTCCTGAATGAAGCGGTTGTTGATGGACTTCTTCGTCTGGTTCTCATAGGACGTCTGCGTAGAGAAGCAGTTCGTCACGAGCACAAGGCAGTCCGCCACATCCTGAAACGTGATCTTCGATTCGTTCTTCGCATATTTGCCGTTCTGCTTGAGATAGGCGTCGATGGCGGAGACGAACCCGCTGCGCGCGGCCTTGTCCGGCGCGCCGCCGTGCTCGAGCCACGAGGAGTTGTGATAGTATTCCAGACGGCTCAGATTGCGCGAGAAGCACAGTGCCGCCGTGATCTTTACCTTATATTCCGGCTTGTCCGCCCGGTCGCGGCCGCGCCGCTCCGTCTCCCAGTACTGCGGCATGGTGAAGGCGTTGCCGTCCGTCAGCTCCGTGATGTAGTCGAGGATGCCGTGCTCATAGCAGAACTCCGTCGTCTCGAACTTGCTGCCGGCCTGATTGCGGAAGCGGAACGTCACGCCCGCGTTGACGACGGCCTGCCGCTTGAGCGTGTCAAGATAATACTCCACGGGGATGTCGATGTCCGTGAAGACCTCGAGATCCGGCTTCCAGTGGAACAGTGAGCCGGTCTTTTTGCGGTCGGCGGGCTTTTTCTCCATCTGGCCGTCGATCTCGCCCCTTTTGAAGTGGAGGTGATATTCGAAGCCGTCGCGGAAGATCCGCGCATTGAAATACTCCGAGGCATACTGCGTGGCGCAGGTGCCGAGGCCGTTCAGGCCGAGGCTGTATTCATAATTTTCGCTGGCATTGTTGTTGTATTTGCCGCCCGCGTACATCTCGCAGAAGACCAACTCCCAGTTGTAGCGCTGCTCCTTCTCGTTCCAGTCCACAGGGCAGCCGCGGCCGAAGTCCTCGACCTCGATGCTGCGGTCGGCGTAGCGCGTGACGATGATGAGCTTGCCATAGCCCTCGCGCGCCTCGTCAATGGCGTTCGACAGGATTTCAAACACGGCGTGTTCGCAGCCGTCCAGCCCGTCGGAGCCAAAAATGACCGCGGGGCGCTTGCGAACGCGCTCCGCGCCTTTGAGCGTGGTAATGCTCTCGTTGCCGTATGCTTGCTTTTTGGCCATAATGTCCCTCGCTCTGCATGGTTTCATGATCGTGATAATAAATATAGTATATCCCGGCGGCTGCAAAATGTCAAGAAATCTGCGAAGGGCCGGACTCGCGGAATTTATTATGGATATCATTCCTGCAGCGGCTCTCACTGCGCAGCCGGTGTGTCCGTTTTTATCGGCAGCCTGTAAGAATCGCAAGCGCAGCGCCGGGCCCGGCTGTCCGCTCCCCTGCAATTACAATGTTCCGCGAAAAAACGCCTTGTATTTTCCCCTCATTTCCGGTACAATAGGAAAAAATCAAGTCATACGTTATAAAGATAGAGAGGTCGATTTCCATGAAACACAATCGCGGCGGGTTCCTGGTCGCCGTTCTGCTGCTGGTCATCGCAGTCGCCGTAGCCGGTATCGTCTATTATGTCCTGCGTATCACGCAGACAGGCCCGGCCACGGCCACCGGCGGTGTGGAGCCGACGGAGCCTTCCTCCTCCGCCGCGCCGACCGGCGCTCCGGAGACGGACGCGCCGACCGAAACGGAGGCCCCGACGGAGACCACTTCGCCCGAGGAGCTGGCCGCGCAGGAGATCCTGGACGGCATGACCCTCGACGAGAAGCTATGCCAGCTCTTCGTCGTCACGCCGGACGCACTGACGGGCCTCTCTCCCGCCACGGCGGCCGGGGATGCCACGCGCGAGGCGCTGGAACGCACGCCCGTCGGCGGGCTGGTGTATTTCGCGCAGAACATCGTATCGGCAGAGCAGGTCACGCAGATGCTGCAGACCACGCAGAGCTACAGCAAGATCCCGCTGCTGCTGGGCGTGGATGAGGAGGGCGGGCGCGTGTCGCGCCTGAGCGGCGTCGGCCTGACGGATGTACTGGACCCGATGGCGACCTACGGCGCGGCCGGAGACACGGCCGCCGTTGAGGCCATGGGCAAGAAGCTGGGCGGTCAGGTGAAGGGTGCAGGCTTCAACGTGGACTTTGCGCCGGTGGCAGACATCGTGACGAATCCGAACAACACGGAGATCGGCGACCGTTCGTTCAGCAGCGATCCTGCCGTCGCCTCCGACATGGTGGCCGCCATGACGCGCGGCCTGCAGGAGGGCGGCGTGCTGGCCTGCCTGAAGCACTTCCCCGGCCACGGCAGCACGGAGGCGGACTCCCATCTCGGCACGTCCGTCACAAACCGCACGCTGGACGAGCTGCGCGAGGCGGAGCTGCTGCCCTTCCGCGCCGGGATCGAGGCGGGCGCGGGCATGATCATGGTCTCGCATATGTCCGCCCCGGCCGTCACGGGCGACAACACGCCCTGCGACCTCTCCCCCGCCGTTGTGACGGACCTGCTGCGCACGGAGCTGGGCTATGACGGCGTCGTCATCACAGATGCGCACAACATGGGCGCGATCACGGCGAACTACACACCCGGCGAGGCGGCCCTGCTTGCCATCGAGGCCGGCTGCGACCTCATCCTGATGCCGGACGACCTCGACGCCGCCCTGCAGGCCCTGCGCGATGCCGCCGCAGACGGCACGCTGACCGAGACCCGCATCGACGAGAGCGTCCTGCGCATCCTGACGCTGAAGGCAAAGGCAGGACTGCTTGGATAATCCGCTGTAATTGCAGGGACAGGGCAGCGTAAGGACGCGCCTTCCTCCCGTGTCATTGCGAGGAGG
>DQIA01000021.1:8313-10224 GCA_003525905.1 Clostridiales bacterium | reverse complement strand
GCGCTCGCAAGCGCAAAGAAAGTAAAAATCATTTTCTCCGGCGGCGTGTACGTCGGAGAAAATACCGCTCGGCTCGCAAACGTGCGAAGGGCGTGCCCTTCGTGCGATGCCGCGAGCCGCAGCCCTTTCAAACGAGAGCCCAGTGAAACGGGTCTCGTTTGAGAGCTTGTCAAAAATCTTTTTTTGACAAGCTCAAGCGGGCGGCAGTGCCGCCCGCCTGGGGATGGTCTGGATCAGACCTTTGCCTTGCTGTTTTCCACGGGGAAGAGGTTCTCTTCCGTCTTCGGATCGAACAGGTGCATAAGCTCCGGATCGAACGTGAAGTGCGCCGTGCCGCCTGCGCGGACATCGTCGAGGCTGAGGCCGGCCGTCGGGATGACGGCGATGACATCGTGGCCGGAGACGGTCATATGCAGGTGCATCTCGCTGCCCATCATCTCGGAGACGTCGATCGTTGCGGGGAAGCCCTCCTGATGCAGGGAGAGGTGCACGGGGCGGACACCGACGGTGACGGTGCCTTCCGGCTGCTTGCGGGCGCGCAGGGCGGCCTGCTTGTCTTCCGGCAGGACGATGGACTTGCCGAGCAGCTCGACGACGTACTTGCCGTCCTTCACGGTCAGCTTGGCATCCGGGAAGAAGTTCATCTGCGGCGTGCCGATGAAGCCCGCGACGAACAGGTTCTTCGGATGGTTGAAGACCTCCTGCGGGGTGCCGATCTGCTGGATGAAGCCGTCGCGCATGATGACGATGCGGTCACCGAGCGTCATGGCCTCCGTCTGGTCGTGGGTGACGTAGACGAATGTGGTGTTGATGCGGGAGCGGAGCTTGATGATCTCAGCGCGCATCTGGTTACGGAGCTTGGCGTCGAGGTTGGACAGCGGCTCGTCCATCAGCAGGACCTGCGGATTGCGGACGATGGCGCGGCCGATGGCGACGCGCTGGCGCTGGCCGCCGGACAGGGCCTTCGGCTTGCGGTCGAGGTATTCCGTGATGCCGAGAATTTCGGCGGCCTCGCGGACCTTCTTGTCGATCTCCTGCTTCGGGACCTTCTTCAGCTTCAGGGAGAATGCCATGTTTTCATACACGGTCATGTGGGGGTACAGAGCATAGTTCTGGAAGACCATGGCGATGTCGCGGTCCTTCGGGGCCACGTCGTTCACCAGACGGTCGCCGATGTACAATTCGCCGTCCGTGATCTCTTCCAGACCGGCGATCATGCGGAGCGTCGTGGACTTGCCGCAGCCGGACGGGCCGACGAGAACGATGAACTCACGGTCCGCGATGTCCAGGCTGAATTCCTGAACGGCGACGACGCCTTCGTCCGTGATCTGAAGATTGGCCTTCGGCTCGTCAGAGGTGTGCTCCTTCTTCTTCTTTTTCTTCTTCGTGTCGGCGTTGGGGTAGATCTTTTTGATGTTTTTCAGCGTAACATTTGCCATGCTACCGGCTCTGATCCGGGAGCCTCCGCTTGCCCGGACCTCACATCGGCGCGCGAAGCGCGGATGCATTACGGCAGGTCTCCACACTGCCGCACCGCAAGCCTGCGGTGGGTGATTCCTCCTTATCCGGCGGTCCGCCGCTAACGGGGTGGAGTAGCGGCGCCTACCTTAATACCATAAATTGTAGCATATCCTGCCGCGCTCCGCAATGCATTGAACCGCCAAAAAGTGGACCCATAATTTGTGCACCATGACGAAAACGTTTAACATCCCGCAAAAAGTGCGGAAAAGATGGGAAATGGAGGAAACGGCGCTGATATGGCGATGGCTCCCGGCCTTTCCCTGCGGGAAGGCCTGCGCCGCGGCTCCTGCGGAGCCTCGCAATGACAAGTCTGGGAACCTGCCGCTTCCGGAGGGACGCAGGGACAAACTTGCGTGCGCCGCCCACCCGTGTCATTGCGAGGAGGCCGAA
>DQIA01000021.1:208-8253 GCA_003525905.1 Clostridiales bacterium | reverse complement strand
AGGCCGACGCGGCAATCTCGGGAAGGCAGTAACGAATTCGCCGGAGGCCTTTCTGCGTTTCGGCTGCATCCTGCGAGATTGCCGCGCCTTGCTCCGCAAGGCTCGCAATGACAAACTTGGGTGCCTTTCCCATTCGGAGGGGCGCAGCGCCGAGCTTGCGAGTGCCGCCCTCCCGTGTCATTGCGAGGAGGGCGCAAGCCCGACGCGGCAATCTCAAGTAGGCACCTTCGACTTCGCCGGGGCTTTCCCGTGCTCCGGCCGGTACTGCGAGATTGCCGCGCCTTGCTCCGCAAGGCTCGCAATGACAAACTTGGGGGCCTTTCCCATTCGGAGGGGCGCAGCGCCGAGCTTGCGAGTGCCGCCCTCCCGTGTCATTCCGAGGAGCGAAGCGACGTGGGAATCTCATGCAGGCACCTGCGATTTCGCCGGAGCCCGGCTGTCCCCGCCCTTACGGCAGTATATCGCATAACAAAACCGGGACACACCCTGCGGCGTGTCCCGGTGCTGTGCGCTTACTGCAGCGCGTACTTCTTTGTATAGGCGTGGTAGAGGTCGGTATAGTCCTTGCTGCCGCCCTCCTTGACCTCGGAGAGATACTCGTGCGTGTCGAAGCTGCCCGCGCTCGTCTCGATGAGAGAGACGGCGATGTTCGAGCAGTGGTCAGACACACGCTCGTAGTTCGTCAGCAGGTCGTTGAGCACGAAGCCATTCTGGATCGTGCACTTGCCGCTCTGCAGGCGCTCGACGTGCGTCGACTTGGCGGCGGAGATCAGGCAGTCGATGACCTGCTCCAGCGGCTCGACGTGGCGCGCCATTTCGAGGTTGTGCTCGCGGAAGGCATCGATGGTCAGCTCCAGAATCTCCGTCAGTGCGTTTGTCAGGTTCTGCAGCTCCGCAGCGGCATCCTCGGAGAAGACGATGTGCTTGTCGTGGATCTCCTCGGCCGTCTTGCGCAGGTTGACGGCGTGGTCGCCCAGACGCTCGAAATCGCCGATGGTGTGCAGCATGTTCGAAACCTTCCGCGAGTCCGCGATGGACAGCGAGCGGCTTGAGAGCTTGACGAGGAAGGTACCGAGCTTGTCCTCGTAGAGGTCCAGCTCGTCCTCGTGCTTCAGAATTTCGTCTGCCACCTTCTGGTCGTAGCGCTGGCAGATGTTGATGGCGGAAAGAATGGTCGTGCGGGCAAGGGTTGCCATTTTGACCGTCATGTCACTGGCCTCGCCGACAGCGATAGACGGCGTGCCGAGCAGGCGCTCGTCGAGGAAGGCGTAGGTTTCCTCCTTCTTGGAGGGACGGATGACAAAATTGGCGAAGCGCTCGAGCTGCTTCGTGAACGGGCACAGCAGCGCCGTGGTGAAGACATTGAAAATCGTGTGCACGGCCGAAATGCCGACGGCGTTGATTGGCGTGGCCACAAAGGCGAAATGGAAGATGGCGTGCAGCCCGTAGAACAGGCACAGGCACACCACCGTGCCGATGAGGTTGAACGTGATGTGCACGACGGCGACCTTGCGGGCGTTCTTGTTGACACCGATGGACGAGATGAGCGCCGTGACGCAGGTGCCGATGTTCTGGCCCATGATGATCGGGATGGCAATGCCATAGGAGATCTGGCCCGTGGCGGCCAGCGTCTGCAGGATGCCGACGGAGGCGGCGGAGGACTGGATCACACCCGTGACGACCGCGCCGACGAGCACGCCGAGCAGCGGGTTCTCAAACGCCGTCAGGATGCTCGTAAAGGCGGCGGAATTCTCCAGGCCGGAAACGGAGCTTCCCATGAGCGTCATGCCGTACATCAGAACGGCGAAGCCGACCAAGATCTTGCCGATGTCGCGCTTGCGGGGCTTTTTGCACATCATGATGAGCACAACGCCGATGAACGCGATGATCGGGGAGAAATTCTCCGGCTTGAGCAGCTGGATCCAGCCCGTGCCGTTCACGCCGGACAACGACAGGATCCACGGCGTGAGCGTCGTGCCGATGTTCGAGCCCATGATGACGCCGATCGTCTGCCCGAGCTGCATGATACCCGAGTTGACCAGGCCGACGAGCATGACCGTCATAGCGGACGAGGATTGGATGGCGATGGTGATGACCGCACCGAGCGCCATGCCCGCGAAGCGGTTCTTCGTCATCGTCTTGAGGGAGCGCTCCAGCGAGCCGCCTGCCAGCTTTCCCAGTCCGCCGGACATCACGTTCATGCCATAGAGGAAGAACGCAAGCCCGCCGAGCAGAGTGAAGACCTTCAGAAGCACTGTCATAGGGAAACTCTCTACTTTCTATCTGTATTCGGAAAGGTACGGCCCTACCGCACCAACTACACTATATCGCAGAAAACGGAGCGCGTCAAGGCCCATTTTCCGGAATTCCGGTCTTGCTGATCTCATCAGAGCTTCTTCAAAGCACGAAGCCGCCGTTCACGGGCAGGTTCTGACCCGTGACGAACCCGGCCCCGGCGAGGTAGACCATAGCCTGCGCCACGTCCTCCGGCGTGCCGTTTTTGCCGAGCGGGGCCTCCTGTGCCAGCTCCGCGAGCACCTCCGGCGCGATGTTTGCGACCATGTCCGTCAGGATGACGCCGGGCGAGACGCAGTTGACGCGGATGCCGGACGGTCCCAGCTCCTGCGCCAGCGCCTTCGTCAGGGCGAGCACCGCGCCCTTCGTGGCGGAGTAGCACGCCTCGCACGACGCGCCGACCTGCCCCCACATGGAAGAGACGTTGATGATGCAGCCGCTCTGCCTGCGCAGCATGGCGGGCAGGACGGCGTTCACGCAGTGGTAGATGCCGCCGACGTTCACGGCGAACAGCCGGTCCCACTGTGCCTGTGTGATCTGCGAGAGAAGACCGTAGTGGCAGATGCCCGCGTTGTTCACGAGCACGTCCGTCTCCGGCAGGCACGAAACGGCATCCTGCACAGCCTGTGCATCTGCCACGTCGCAGCGGACGGCCTCTGCGCCTGTCTCGGCCGAGACAGCGGCTGCCGCCGCGTCGTTTTTCTCATAGAAGAAGCTCACGGCGTAGCCAGCGGCCGTAAAGGCGCGCACGGCAGCCGCGCCGATGCCCCGGCTTCCGCCGGTGATCAGGGCGTGACGCATGCACTCGCCTCCTCTCCGTCCGGGATGCGGAACAGCCGCCGCGCGTTGGCGGCGGTCAGCGCGCCCGCCTCCTCCGGGGTCAGGCCGCGCAGGGCCGCGATCTTCGCCGCAACGAGCGGCACATAGCGGCTGTCGTTGCGGCGGCCGCGGTACGGCTCCGGGGCCATATACGGGCAGTCCGTCTCGATCAGGATGCGGTCAAGCGGCAGGGCCTGCACGGCCTCGACGGCGCGGCGGGCGTTTTTAAACGTCACAACGCCGGTAAAGCCGATGTACCACCCGCGCTCGACGAGCCACAGCGCCATTTCCGGCGAGCCGGAGAAGCAGTGGAAGACGCCCGTCGCCCGCGGATGGGCGCGCAGGATGTCCATGGCGTCGCCGTGGGCCTCACGCTCGTGCACGATGACGGGGAGGTCCAGCTCCTCGGCCAGCGAAAGCTGCTTTTCAAAGGCCACGCGCTGCTGCGCGCGGGGCACGTCCTCATAATGATAGTCCAGCCCGATCTCGCCGATGGCGCGCACGCGCGGCGACGCGCACAGAGCGCGGTAGCGGGCAAGCAGGGCGCCGTCCACATGATCGGCGTCGTCCGGGTGGCTGCCGACGGCGGCATAGAGGAACGGATACTGCTCCGCCAGCCGCACAGACCGCTCCGAGGACGGCAGGTCGCAGCCGACGTTCATCACCATGGTCACGCCGTGGTTTTTGAGATCGTCCAAAATGGCCGCGCGGTCGCCGTCAAAATGCGCGTCGTCCAGATGGGCGTGCGAATCAAAATACATGGGTCATTCCTCCTCCTGCGTCAGCGGGCGGCAGGTGAACAGCAGGATCTGCCGCGGCTCCTCCCGCAGCACGCGCAGGGCGGCGCGGGTGCGCGCGGGGTCAAAGTTCACGAGCGCGTCGTCGAGCACCATCGGCGCATCCGGCGGCAGCAGACGGCGGCACATGGCCAGCCGCAGCGCAAGATACATCTGGTCCGCCGTGCCGCAGCTCATGGCGGCGGCGGGACGCATGACCTGCCCGTCCGCCTCGCGCACGGACAGATGCATGTCCGGCTCCAGCAGCACGCGGGGATACTTATTTTCTGTCAGCTCGGCGAGAATATGCCCCGCCTCGGCCGTGATCTGCGGCGAGAAGCGCGCGCGGAGCGTCTCGTCGGCACGGCGCAGGGCCTCGGACGCCAGCTCCACGGCGGCGTTTGCCTCCTCGGCGTCGGCGATCCGGCGGCTGAGCTGCTCCAGCTCCGCCTCGATGCGCACGGCGTCTCCCTGCGCGGAGATCTGCCCGCGCTTGTGGGCCAGACGGGCGCGGAGCGAGGCCAGCGTCTCGTCGGCCTGCTCAAGGCGGCGGCCAATCTCGGCGGGATCATAGCGCAGCGCCTCCTCGTCCGGTGCGGCATCGGCAGGCGCGTCGCCGACGATGTCTGCCATTGCCCCGATCTGCCGGTGCAGGGCCTCGCGCTCGCGATTTGCGGCCGCAGCGGCCTCCTGCGTCTGCCGGGCCTCCTGCAGCGCGCTGCGCGCCGCGGGGAGACCCTGTGTGCCGGGCGCAAAGCGGGCGACCGCGCCGATGCGGTCGTTCAGCTCCTCCTGCCGACTCAGAACGGCCCCCTGCAGCAGCCGCTGCTGCCGCTCTGCGGCCTGCCGGGCCTGCTGCCACTGCGTGCGGGCCTCCCCCTGCCGGGCGGCAAGCCCGGAGAGCGCGGCGGGATCGTCCGTCCCGAACGGCCGGAGCAGGTCCTCGGCCTGTTCGGCGGCCCGCTCCGCCTGCACGGCCTTCCTCCGCAGCAGGACCAGCGAGAGGACGAAGGCGGCAAGCCCAGCTCCGGCGACGGCAAGGCCGATGGGCAGCGAAACAAAGCACAGCCCCGCGCCCGCCAGCACTGCGGCGGCGCACGGCAGCAGGATCGGGAGTTTTTTCGGCGCGCGGACGGCGTGGAGCACGTTCCACTGCACCTGTACCTCCCGCGCGCGCCGCGCGGCCTCATCCGGGCCGCAGCCAGCAAAGCCGGGCAGGTCCTCAGGCTTTTCCGGCAGCTTCACGCCGATGGCGGCGTCGAGCTGGGCCGTCTGCAGGCGCTCGGCGGCGTCCTCCAGACTGCGGGCCAGGAGCTGCAGCATCTGCTCATCCGGAAGCCCCACAGTCTGCTCCGCCAGCGCAGCGCAGCGGGCGGCAAGTGCCGTTTCGCGCTCCTGCAGCTCCGCCAGACCGGCGCGGCGGCGGGCGGCCTGCGCCCGCTCGATACGGGTGCGCAGGGCCTGCAGACGGCTGCGCCCGGCCTCGGCCTCCGTGCAGGCGGCGCTCAGCTCCATGGCCTCTGCCTGTGCGGCGCGCAGGGCGGAAAGCTGTGCCTGCAGCTCGTCCCGCCGGGCCTGCAGCCGGGGCATCAGACCGGTGCGGTAGGTATATTTGTTCTTCAGGTCGCGCAGCTTCTTCTCCAGCGCGGAGGCCGACGGGCCTTCCTCGCCGGTGGTGACAAGGGCGCTCAGCCGCTGCTCGAGCTGGGCGTCGCTCGAAACGGCCATGCCGAGCTGCCGCACGAAGGCCGTTCGCTCAAACACGCTCCGCTCCGCACCGCACAGCGTGCGGCCGCAGTTCTCGGCCGTCAGCTCCGGCACGGGTGTGCCGCTCTCCGTCTCATAGGCGCGGAAGGCGCCCATGGGCGTCCGGCCCTGCGAGCGCCGCTCGATCGTGACGGCGCGGCCGTTCCAGATCAGGTCGATCGCGCCCTCCATGGAGCTGCCGTCCCACGGACGGTAGCGCTCCTTGGCGGGCAGATTCTGGTTTTCCCGCGTGGCGCGCTCACGCGTGTCGATGCCATAGAGCATCGCCAGCAGGAAGGCGCTCCACGTCGATTTCCCGGCTTCGTTCGGCAGGCACAGCTCGTTGAGCCCCTCATGCAGGGTCAGCGTGCCGTGCAGCTTGCCGAAGTTTGCCCGTAATTGCAGCAGGATCACAGCGGCACCTCCCGTCCGTCCATCAGGGCAAGGCCGAGCCGCGCAGCGCGCGCGACGACCTGCCTCCTTTCGTCTGTTTCTGCGGCCTCAAACTGCGCGTGCAGTCCGTCGAGGAAGTGACCGCGCAGTGTGTCCTCGCCGCAGGCCTCCCAAAGGTCCTGCTTCGGCCGCGTGCGGTCGCGCAGGTCCAGACTGAAAAACTGCGCCTCCAGCGCCGCCTGCAGGGCGGCAAGATCGACGGGGGCCGCCTCACCCGTCAGCTCGATGCGGCAGCAGCTGCCCTCGAGCTCCGGCGTCAGGGCCGCGCGGACGGCGGCAAGCGCATCATCTCCGGCCGGGACGGAAAGGCGCTCATAGCGCCGCGCCCCGCAGGGCATGAATTCCGTGCGGCAGGCGCCCTTTTCGGCCGAAACGAGCAGAGCTCCCTTCTCGCCGCATTCGTCGAACCCCCGGCCCATCAGGCAGCCGGGCCACGCGCACAGCGTGCCGCCGTCGCGCCGCTCGCCGCGGCGGTGGATGTGGCCAAGGGCGGCATAATCCAGCCCGGAGGCCGCCAGCGCAGCAGACGAGACGGGGTCATAGGGCGAGGCAGGGTTTTCGGCGTCGCCGTGCAGGACGAGAATATTCAGACGCGAAGGGTCCGCGGCGCGGAAGCCGTCCAGCATGGCGGGCATCTCCGCGCGCAGGAAGCCCGCGCCGTAGACGTCGAGCTCCGGCAGGCTGACGCGCTCCGGCTCCGCCGTGCGGAAGATATGGACGTTTTCGGGCCAACCGTTTTCCAGGTACGGCGAGCCGGGCAGCAGAGCATCGTGGTTGCCAGGCGCGATAAAAACGGGGCAGCGGCAGGCCGCCAGCGCGGCCCGGAGCGCCTCGAGCGTGTCACGGTAGACACGGGCGCTGTCAAACAGGTCGCCCGCCAGCAGCACGGCCGCGCAGCCCTCGGACAGCGCGGTCAGCCGCTCGAGCACGAGCCGCTGCTCGGCGCGGCGCTGGGCGGCCTTCTCCGGCGGCAGGGCCGAAAAGGCGGAATCAAGATGCAGATCCGCCGCATGCAGCAGCTTAACCATGGATATCCACCCTCCTGACGGCCGTGCAGCGGCCGGTAGCGTCGTCGATCGTAAACAGGCAGGCCTCGAGCTTGCACGGGCCGGGCGCGGGCTCATAGCGGCTGGGAAGATCGCCCCGGAAGCGCCGGATGGACAGCTCCGGCCGGATGCCGAGCACGGAATCGCGCGGGCCGGTCATGCCGAGGTCCGTCACATAGCCCGTGCCCTGCGGCAGGATCATCGTGTCCGCCGTCGGCACATGGGTGTGCGTGCCCCAGACGGCACTGACCTGCCCGTCGAGCATCCGGCCCATGGCCAGCTTTTCCGACGTGGCCTCGGCGTGCAGCTCCACAAGGATGAGCTTTGTCTGAATTTTGCGCAGGATGCGCTCGACGAGCTGGAAGGGGTTGTCCGGCGTGTAGTCCATGCCGCACCGGCCGATGAGGTCGATGACGGCCACGTCGCCGAACGGCGTTTCAAACACGCCCCAGCCGCGGCCGGGCTGCTGCTGCGGCAGGTTCGCCGGGCGCAGCACCTCGCGCGACCGCTCAAGATAGGGCACGAGCTCGCGCCTGCCCCAGGTGTGGTTCCCCATGGTGATGACGTCGGCCCCGGCGCTCAGCAGCTCCTCCGCCTGCGCGGGCAGCATGCCCAGCACGGCGGCGTTCTCACCGTTCACAACGCAGAAATCGACCGACAGCTCCCGGCGCAGCCGCGGGAGCGCCGCCTTGCAATATTTGACACCGGCAGGCGCGACCACATCGCCGACCGCCAGAATGTTTCGTTCCATCGCAGGATCTCCTTTCCGGACATTGTCCTCAGCTTGTCAAAAAAGTCCTTTCGGACTTTTCGCCAAGCTGAGGCCTTTCCGAATTGCAAAATCAAATTTTGCAGCATGATTTTGCAATTCTGCCGCTGCGGCGGGGGATCAAACGCGAAAGGACACCCT
>DQIA01000021.1:0-157 GCA_003525905.1 Clostridiales bacterium | reverse complement strand
CTTTCACACTTTCCTTCCCTCCGTAACTTTCAGCTGAGCGTTATTTTGACAATCTGTGTTCCTCCTTTTCTATTATATCGAAAAACGCCGCAAAGCACAACCGGAAAACGGAAAGTCGTGCCGGACGCACGCGTCTTGTAGGGGAGGGGACAGCCGG
>DQIA01000019.1:18151-18887 GCA_003525905.1 Clostridiales bacterium | reverse complement strand
CGGCCGAGCGTGTGGCCGCGCATGGTCTCCACGGCGGCATGGCAGTCCTCGCCCGCCGTGAAGCCGGGACCGACGCCGATGACGCAGGGCGCGTCCGTGATGCGCGTGCCGAGATTCTTCTTGGCCAGAATGGCGTCGACGACGACATCCGGGCGCAGGGCCGTGCGGCACTTCGCCTCCGGATCGGCCAGAACGGGGAGCTCTCCCGCGGCCAGGATGACGGCGGCGTTCTCCGGTGCGGCGCAGAAGCGGGCCGTGACGTCCTCGACCGTCATGCTGCCGTAGACGATGGCCTGCGAGAAGCAGACGGTCCGCCGGATGGCGGTCGGCTGCGGAAGGTCCGTCATGACGACGGAAAGATGGGCGTGATGCAGACGCAGCGCAATGCCGGAGGCAAGGTCTCCGGCGCCGCGGATCAGAACGAGCATGATACGATCTCTCCTTTTCGTAGGCTGGCAAGGACGGCCGGGCAGTGCAGACGGGCCAGCAGGGCCGTGCCGTCGGCGGCATCGGCCTGATTGAGCAGCACCCGCGTGTGGAGCGCCTCGGCCTCGAGCACGCGCGCGGCGCGCTCCGGTGTGGCGATATCCTCCGGTGCACAGCCAGCCAGCCCGGCATAGCGCTCCGGCCGGTGCGCAGCCTCTGCAATGGGGCGGCCAAGCCCCGTCAGCCCGAGCACGGCGATGACCTGCCCGGCCTCCTGCGGCAGGACCGGCTCATGGGGCAGGTGGGCCTT
>DQIA01000019.1:17529-18115 GCA_003525905.1 Clostridiales bacterium | reverse complement strand
CTTGAGCGGCAGCCCGCGGGAGCCGTCGGCCTCCACGAGCACATAGTCGGCGAGCGCGCAGAGCTCGGCCCAGCTCTGCTCCGGCGGGCCGAATTTGCCGTCGCCGCACGGTGTTCCCACGATGGCGGGCGTGCCGGGCGCAACGGTGCCGACGCGCGCCTGCAGGGCAGGGATCTGCCGCATATGCGTCGAGGTCGCGATGATGACGCGCGCGGCGGAAAGCTCGTCCGCCAGACGGCAGACGAGGGAGGTCTTGCCGCCGCTGCCCATGACGGCAGTCAGGCCGGGGCGAATTTCCAGCACTTCGGAAAATAGCATAACAGGACACGACTCCTTGTGATCTCTTTGCCACTGACTATAGCACATTCTGCCCGATTCGTCAACTCCGCCGCGCTTGACGCGGCCCGCCCGGTGTGGTATACTGAAGCTATGGACAAGAAATTAAGGCCGGTTATCAGCATCCGGATCTTTCGGGAAACAAAATGCTTCGGCCCCGGTGTTGCGGAGCTCCTGCGCCATGTGCGCGAGGCGCATTCCCTGCGGGGCGCGGCCATGACCATGGGCATGGCCTATTCCAAGGCGTGGA
>DQIA01000019.1:0-17467 GCA_003525905.1 Clostridiales bacterium | reverse complement strand
ATGGCCTATTCCAAGGCGTGGACCATCGTAAAGCAGGCGGAGCGCGAGCTGGGCTTTCCGTTGCTCGTCTCGGTGACGGGCGGGCGGCACGGCGGCGGCGCGGAGCTTTCTCCAAAGGCCGAGCGGCTGCTTGCGGCCTATGGGGACTACTGCGCCCGGATGCGGGCCTTTGCCGCCGAGGAATTCGGCCGCGCGTTTGCGGAATTCGCGGAGGAGCCGCAGGCGGAATCAGAATAAACAGAAAAACCGGGCAATCTCGCCATGCGGGATCGCCCGGCATATTTTTGTGCGGAATTATTCCTGCCCCTCGGGCTTCTTTTCCTCCTTGGGAGAATCGTCGCTATTGGCCCACTCATCGGCCTTTTCCATGCCGACCTTGGCCGTGCGGATGAGCATCTTGCCCAGACCTGCGAAGGCGTGACCCAGATCGGAACCGGCTTTCTTCCATTCCTTCTTGACGTTTTCGTTATCCATTGTGAACGCCTCCTTTCTGACCTTTAGTATATCCCGAAATCGGAGATTTGTCAATGCGGCACGGTTCTTTTCTGCGTCCGGCGCGCATATATCCTTCTGCGGAGGTGGGACCATGCGCAAAACAGGAACAGGCAGGCTGCGTACGGCGGCCGCTGCCGCTGTTTTCTGGACGGGCGCGGCGCTTTCCGGGCTTCTGCTGCTGCCTGCGCTCGTGTGCTGCGGCCTGAGCCGCCTGATCTGGAGCGCGGCGGAGCGGCTGCAAATTGCGTTAACATTACACGGGAATCCAGACTGTCAAAAAATCTGCCAGGCCAAAAGTTTCGGAGGGAAGAAAAGTGTGAAAGGAAACCGTCAGGGCGTCCTTTTACGTTCCATAACCCGCCGCAGCGGCAGAATTGCAAAATAAGATACAGCAAAATTATATTTTGCAATTCTGGAAGCAGCTTGGCAAAAAAGCCCCAGAGGGACTTTTTGACAAGCTGAATCATCACCCCTTGCGTTTCGGACGAAAACAGAATATAATGATGTCGACGAAACCGAGCGCGTGGCGCATGGAGGAACCATGAATATTTTTCTGACGCTTGCCTTCCTGTTTTTCATCGGTGCAACGCTGGGCTGGGTGCTGGAGCTGCTGTTCCGCCGCTTCTTTTCCTCGGCGAACCCGGAGCGGAAGTGGATCAATCCCGGCTTCTGCGTCGGGCCGTATCTGCCGCTGTACGGCTGCGGCCTGTGCTTTCTCTACCTGATCGCCTCGCTGGAGCAGTTCAGTATTATCCGCGACCCGTTCTGGAATCGCGTGGTCCTGTTCCTGATCATGGCGGTGTGCATGACCGTGACGGAATATTTCGCCGGTCTCATCGCCCTCAAGGGCTTCCATGTCCGCCTGTGGGACTACAGCAAGCAGTGGGGCAACATTCAGGGTCTCATCTGCCCGAAATTCTCGCTGGCGTGGGCCCTTCTCGGCGCGGCGTATTATTTTCTGATCCATCCGCGCATCCTGCACGCCATTGACTGGCTCTCGCGCAACCTGGCGTTCTCCTTTGTCATCGGCCTGTTTTACGGCGTGTTCCTCATCGACGTCGTCTACTCCACGAAGCTCATCCACCGCATCAAGAAGCTCGCGGATGAGAATGAGGTCATCGTCAAGTATGAAAACCTCAAGGCACACGTCCGCAGCGTACACGACCGCTCCGCGCAGAAGGCAAGCTTCTTCTTCCCACTGCGCTCGGAGCGCCCCTTGAACGAGCATCTGCGCGAGCTGCGTGAAACGCTGGAGCAGCGCCGCCGCACGGGAGGGAAAAAGCATGCCGGATGACCGCAAAGAGCTCATTGCAGCCGCGGCAGGGCGGCTGCTCCTGCGCCGGGACGGCAAAAAGCTGACCGTGACGGATATTGTGAACGAATGCCATATCACAAGACAGACATTCTACTATCATTTTGAGGATATCCCGGATCTGCTGCTGTGGATGATGAAGCGAAACCTGAAGCGCAACATGCAGGAGGCCTCCATGCAGAGTACGCCGGAGGAGAGCCTGAAATACCTGATCACGCTGTCGCTCAGCTCCCGCCTGTTTGTGGAAAAGGCCATGCACGCCGGCTATCGGGAAGAGCTGGAGCGGCTCGTGATGCAGTCGTTCAACTCGCTCATCGAGCGCATCCTGCGGCGGTGGCATTTCCCGCCGGGCTGTACGCGCGAGCAGATGAGCCTGATGCTGCGCTACCATCTCAACGCTGTGGTGGGCTTGATGCGCAGCTGGACGGAGGAGGACTCGGCGCACATCGACGAGACCGTGCGCGATATCTACCGGATGATGGCAGCCAGCATGAACGCCTTTGCGCCGGGCGGTGCGACGCGCCTGCCGGAAAAATTGAAGGATTGAAGGATTTGACAGCTGAGTCGAAGTGTAAAAAACCTTTACACTTCGGCTTTTTTGTCTATACAGGCCTGCGAAAGTGTAAATTGTGTTTTTGGATCCGTCGGGGTAAAATACGGGAGCAAACGGAAAGGAGTGCTGGAATATGGAACAGGACATGCTGGCGGGAAAGCTGGCGGAGGTAGACGCCCAGCTTGCGGGCGTGCATGCAAAGCTGCAGTCAGCCGCGCAGATGGAGAGCGCCGAGCTGGATGCCGCCATTGCGCAAACGCGCGAGGAGACGGAGCAATGCGCCCATGCGCTGGCAGAGCGCCTGCGCCACAGCCGCGCGCATCAGGTCAGAGAGATCGCCGATGCGTTTGAGGAGATCCGGAAAATTGTCCGCCGCGTGCAGACCGAGGTCCGGCGCGACGATGAGAGCGGAGAGGAGATGCAGCTCCTCTTTGCGGAATATGCGATGGACTTTGCCATGCAGGCGGCGCGCCATGCGCTGCTTGTGGCGCTCGAGGCCATCCGGGATGAACAGAGGAAAGGAAGTGCTGCAGAATGAAGGAAGTCAAATCACCGAAAAAGCCCCTGCTGTATTACTACGGCATCGTGCTTCTGATCATTGCGCTGTTCAATCTGCTCGTGACGCCGCTGCTGAACCGCCGCAGCATCGAGGAGGTCGACTACGGCACGTTCATGAGCAAGATTGAGGCCCAGCAGATCGAAAAGGTCGAGATCGACGACGATGAGATCTATTACACGGAAAAGGGCGGCAAGACCGTCTACTGCACGGGCATCATGGACGATCCGGGCCTGACGGAGCGGCTGTATGCCTCCGGCGCGACGTTCAGCCGCGATGTGCAGAAGACGATGTCGCCGCTGCTGAGCTTATTCCTGACGTCCATCGTGCCGCTGCTGCTGTTCCTGGCACTCGGCCGCTATGTGGGCAGAAAGCTCGTGGAGCAGGCGGGCGGCAAGAACGCTATGGCCTTCGGTAAGAGCAACGCCAAGGTCTATGTGCAGTCCACGGCCGGTATCCACTTCAGCGATGTGGCAGGCGAGGACGAGGCCAAGGAGAGCCTTGCGGAGATCGTCGATTATCTGCACGATCCGAAGAAGTATACGGACGTCGGCGCCTCCATGCCAAAGGGCATCCTGCTCGTCGGCCCTCCGGGAACCGGCAAGACCATGCTGGCCAAGGCTGTCGCGGGTGAGGCAAATGTACCGTTCTTCTCCATTTCCGGCTCGGAATTCGTCGAGATGTTCGTGGGCATGGGCGCATCAAAGGTGCGCGATCTGTTCAGTCAGGCCAAGGAAAAGGCCCCGTGCATCGTGTTCATCGATGAGATTGATGCCATCGGCAAAAAGCGTGACGGCCAGTTCGGCGGAAACGACGAGCGGGAGCAGACCCTGAACCAGCTGCTGACCGAGATGGACGGCTTTGAGGGCAACAACGGCGTGATGATCCTCGCCGCGACGAACCGCCCCGAGTCGCTCGATCCGGCGCTGACGCGTCCGGGCCGCTTTGACCGCCGTGTGCCGGTCGAGCTGCCGGACCTGAAGGGCAGAGAGGCCATCCTGCGCGTGCATGCGCGCAAAATCCGTGTGGGCGACGATGTGGACTTCCACACCATCGCGCGTATGGCGGCGGGCGCTTCCGGCGCAGAGCTTGCCAACATCATCAACGAGGGCGCGCTGCGCGCCGTGCGCGACGGCCGCAAGACCGTCACCGAGGCGGACCTTGAGGAGAGCATCGAGACCGTCATCGCGGGTTATCAGAAGAAAAACGCCGTGCTGTCGGATCATGAAAAGCGCGTCGTGTCCTATCATGAGATCGGCCACGCGCTCGTGGCGGCCCTGCAGACGGACTCCGCGCCCGTGCAGAAGATCACGATCATCCCGCGCACGTCCGGTGCGCTGGGCTACACCATGCAGGTCGAGCAGGGCGAAAAGAACCTGATGACCCGCGGCGAGCTTCTGGCCAAGCTGGCTACGCTGACCGGCGGCCGCGCGGCCGAGGAGGTCGCGTTCGGCGAGATCACGACCGGCGCTTCGAACGACATCGAGCAGGCCACGCGCATCGCGCGCGCCATGATCGCGCAGTACGGCATGACGGATGAATTCGACATGGTCGCCATGCAGACCACGCGAAACCAGTATCTGGGCGGCGATACGTCCATGAGCTGCTCGGAGCAGACGCAGCGCGAGATCGACCGCAAGGTCGTTGAGCTGGTCCGCACGGAGCATGAGCGGGCGCACAGCCTGCTGACGGAGCACCGCGCGCTGCTGGATCAGCTGGCACAGGTGCTGTATGAAAAGGAAACGATCACCGGTGAAGAATTCATGCGGATCCTTCACGCGGCGCAGAAGGAGGAAGAGCATCATGCGTGACCGTTCCGGCTTTGGCTGGCTGGCGCTCATCGTCAGCATCCTGCTCGTGCTGCTCGGCATTGCGACCTTTATCTGGCCGGAGGCGGCGCTCGAGAGCTTTGTGATGGTCTATGGCGTACTTGCCGTGGCCACGGGAATCATGGACATTGCGTTTTATGCGCGCGTGGAGCGCCATACGGGCTTCGGCCCGATGACGGCGCTTGTCAGTGGTATTCTGAGCGTGATGTGCGGCTTCATGCTGCTGGTCTATCCCTCTGCCGGGCAGTGGGCCATGACCCTGCTGTTCCCGTTGTGGTTCCTGACGCACTGCATCTCCAACCTGACGCACTTGAACTGGGTGCGCCTCGTTGCGGGCCGCGTGAACTATACGATCTCGCTCGTTCTGAACATCCTCGGCATCATGCTTGCGACGCTCATGCTGCTGCATCCTGTGCTGTCGGCCGTTTCCATGAGCCTGACGATCGGCTTCTATCTCATCCTGCTGGGCGTGGACGGCATCGTGCTGGCGCTCAGCGGTATGGGCAGATAATTTCTGGAAGGAAATCCTGTTATGCTTAGACTACTCAAACAAATGAAGGCGAAACAGTGGATCATGGCGCTGCTGTGCGTTGCACTTATTCTGGGCCAGATCTACTTTGACCTCCGCCTGCCGGATTATATGAGCGATCTGACCGTGCAGATCAAAACGCCGGGCAGCACTGTTTCGGACGTGCTGCACACCGGCCTTGAGATGCTGGCCTGCACGCTCATCAGCGCGGTAATGGCCATCCTCTGCGGCTATCTCAATGCACAGGTCGCGGCAGGCTTCAGCTATCACATCCGCGAAAGCGTGTTCCAGAAGGTCGCGGACTTCGGCCAGAAGGAGATGCTGGAATTCTCTGTGCCGAGCCTCATCAACCGCACGACGAACGATATCACGCAGATCCAGATGTTCGTTGCCATGGGCATGCAGACCATGATCAAGGCCCCTGTCATGGCCGTGTGGGCGGTCATCAAGATCGTCAACAAGAGCTGGACACTGTCTGTGATCACGGCGGGCTTTGTCGTGGCGCTGCTGGCCCTGATGCTCATCGTCGTCCTCGTCATTCTGCCGCGGGTCAAGCGCGTGCAGAAGCTGACGGATAACATCAACCTCATTTCCCGGGAAAATCTGACCGGCATCAGCGTGGTCCATGCCTACAATGCCGAGGAATACCAGGAGGACAAGTTCGAGAAGGCCAACGATGTTCTCATGCGCACGCAGCTGTTCAACCAGCGCGCCATGGCGCTGCTGATGCCGGCGGTCGGCCTAGCCATGAACGCCCTGTCGCTGACGATCTACTGGGTCGGCGCGGCGATTGTGAACCGCGTATCCGCAACGGACCTTGCCGGGCGCATTTCGACGTTCGGCGACATCGTGGTGTTCGGCACCTATGCGACGTATATCATCATGTCGCTTATGATGCTCGTCATGATCCTCGTTCTGCTGCCGATGGCGCAGGTCTCTGCCGTCCGCATCAACGAGGTGCTCGATGCGCCGATCTCCCTGCATGAGGGAAAAACGACCGAAGCCCCGGAGCAGGGGACCGTGGAATTCCGCGATGTCTCGTTCCGCTATCCGTCGTCGTCCGGCGACGTGCTCGAGCATGTGAGCTTCCGCGCAAACAAGGGCGAGACCGTCGCCTTCATCGGCGCGACCGGCAGCGGCAAAACGACGCTTGTCAGCCTTGCGGCCCGCTTCTATGACGCAACGGAGGGGCAGGTGCTCATCGACGGGCAGGATGTCCGCAGCTACAGCTTCGATGCGCTCTACGACCGCATCGGTTATGTGACGCAGCGGGCCATTGTGTTTGCGGGCGACGTGCGCAGCAATGTGCTGTTCGGCGAAAGCAGCGCCCCGCAGGACGACGAGTCCGTGCAGCGCGCGCTCTCGCTGGCGCAGGCCACGGAATTTGTGGACAAGCTGCCCGGCAAGCTCGATGCGCCGATCGCACAGGCGGGCGCAAACGTCTCCGGCGGCCAGAAGCAGCGCCTTTCCATCGCGCGCGCACTGGCCCGCAAGCCGGAGATCCTCATCTTTGATGATTCGTTCTCCGCGCTGGATTACCGCACCGATGCCAGCCTCCGCGCCGGTCTGGCGCGCGAGCTGAGCGACACGACCTGCCTGATCGTGGCGCAGCGCATCGGCACGATCCGTCATGCCGACCGCATCGTCGTGCTGGACGAGGGCCGTGTGGCCGGGATCGGCACGCACGACGAGCTGATGAAGAATTGCGGTGTTTACCGTGAGATCGCCATGTCGCAGCTCTCTGCGGCAGAGCTGGAAAAGGAGGGAGTCTGATGGCAATGGGACCGATGGGCGGGCGCGGCATGCGCCCTGCTGAGAAGAGCAAGCGCGGCTTGCGCGGCGTGCAGCTTGAGCTGTTCTCTTATTCCGAGAGGATCAAGCTCCCAATGCTGATCGCGCTGGTGCTCGCGGCCGCGGGCGCGGTGCTGACGATTCTCGGGCCGAATCAGCTCAGCAAGATCACGAATCTGATCTCCGATTCTTTGATGGGGGAGATCGACCTCGCGGCCATTGGCCGCGTGGCGGGCGTGCTGCTCGGCATCTATGCGCTCAGTGCCCTGCTGACCTATATCGAGCACTATATCATGGCGACCGTGACGCTCGGCCTCTCGAAGCAGATGCGCCGCGACCTGTGCGCCAAGATCAACCGCGTGCCCATGAGCTGCTTCAACCGCATTGCGCACGGCGATATCCTCAGCCGCGTGACAAACGATGTCAGTACGCTGCAGCAGGCTCTGTCCAACAGCCTGCCTTCCATGATCAGCGCCGTGGCCCAGCTTACGGGCTGCGTCATCATGATGTTCGTGACGGAGTGGCGCATGGCGCTGGCTGCCATCGCGGCGACGATGATCGGCTTTGTGTTCATGTTCATCATCATGAAGCGCTCGCAGAAATACTTTGTCGACCGGCAGGAGAGCCTCGGCACGCTGAACGGCTATATTGAAGAAATGTATTCCGGCCATGACGTCGTGCGTATTTCGCGCGCGAATGACAGGATCAAGGAGACGTTCCGCGGCATGAACCGCGCCGTCTATGAGGCGAACCGCAAGAGCCAGTTCCTGTCCGGCATCATGCAGCCGCTGATGAATGTCATCGGCAACCTCGGCTATGTCGCCGTGTGCGTGCTGGGCGCTGCACTCGTGATGAACGGCAGCATCAAGTTCGGCGTCATCACTGCCTTCATCCTCTATGTGCGCCTGTTCACCTCGCCGCTGACGACGATCGCGCAGGGCATGACGCAGCTGCAGTCCGCCGCCGCGGCGGGCGACCGCGTGTTTGATTTCCTGCAGGAGCCGGAGCTGCCGGATGAGTCGAAGAATCTGCCCGTGCCGCAGCCGGTGCGCGGTGAGATCGAGTTTGACCACGTCCGCTTCAGCTACCCCGATCACCCGGAGAAGACGATCATCCATGATTTCTCTGCCCATGTTGCGCCGGGGCAGAAGGTCGCCATCGTCGGCCCGACCGGCGCCGGAAAGACAACGATGGTCAATCTGCTCATGCGCTTCTATGATCTGGACGGAGGCGACATCCGCATCGACGGTATCTCCACAAAGGATATGAGCCGCGAGGAGGTGCATGGCCTGTTCGGCATGGTCCTGCAGGATACCTGGATGTTTGAGGGCACGGTCCGCGAGAATCTTGTCTACAACAGGACCGGCGTTTCGGATGAGACGCTGGAGCGCGCCTGCCGCGCCTGCGGCATCTATCACTTCATCGAGACGCTCCCGCACGGGTTTGACACGGTTCTCCGCGAAAACGTCGCCATTTCTGCCGGACAGAAGCAGCTGTTCACCATTGCCCGCGCCATGGTGCAGAACAGCCCGATGCTCATCCTCGATGAGGCAACGTCCTCCGTCGATACCCGCACCGAACTTTTGACGCAGCGGGCCATGGATACACTGACAGAGCACCGCACGAGCTTCGTCATTGCCCACCGCCTCTCGACGATCAAAAACGCGGACCTCATCCTCGTGATGAAGGACGGCGACATCATCGAGCAGGGCACACACGAGAGCCTGCTGGCCGCAGGCGGCTTCTATGCCGATCTCTATAACAGCCAGTTTGAGCAGGCGTCCTGAATTGAACGGTAAAAAACCGCCTGGAGCCACTGTAAAGCAGCCGCTCCGGCGGTATTTACTATGGAAGTTCTGATCCAATCAGCAAGCGTGAATGGCGAGAGACTATTGGCGGGGCGAGGTATGAAAAACACAGGAATACATTGCGCTTTTTAGGTCATTCATACCGATGGATTGACGAAAAGAGAGCCGGTATCAACTGCAGATGATTGATCCGGAGTTTCCATAAAATCCACCTACCGCCGCAGCGATCTCACATGCCGGAGGCGTATATCACACAGCACAGCGGTATTTCACCCACCTGCAAGGGTGGATTATACTGAAAAAGAGCACTTGCGAAAAGCAAGTGCTCTTTTTCCTGGTAAATAGCCTTAACTTTAATAGAATGCACCCCCGGACGCTTAGGGGGTGCATTTTCAATTTAAGGGAAAGTGGTGATTTTTATCGTTGCTCTTTACTTACGGCACAGGCAAGAATATACGCAGTCATCGACCACAAAGAATTTCGGAAAAGTATCCTTTTAAGAAATGCCGATACTCCGGATGATCGGATGCGTTCTCGTATTCTTCCAAAATAGTCTTTTTGTTCCATGCTCTCATTTTATCATTCATTTCTTCATATCGGATAATAGTAAGCAGGCCTTCTCGTTCCGCCTGTAAAATTGCTTCATAGGCATCTGGGATAAACTCCACACCGGATATATCGACCGGTATGCTACTGGTAGCGACATCCGGTATTTGAACCGAAAAACCGGAATCTGAAATTGTCTCGGCAGAATAAATATACCCGGATACGCCTTTGTATGTGCTTATCAGAGCATTGGGATAATACTCTTCCAAACGTTGCCGCCCATCTTTACCAAAACCATACGGCCCCCATTTTTGGCATTTTCCATCATAAGAAAAGCCGGTTTCCACGCAATACTTTTCGATGGAATTGCTCAAATAGACCAATACGTTTTCTCTTTTTGTGGAAAAATAAACCAAAGGAATACCATGATTCGAACTCTGCGGCGTTAGTCGTGTAATACCCTTAACAGATGATGCGTGATAGTATATTAGCTTTCTTTCCTCCTAACGTAATTTATTCCAAGCGCTTTTCGACGGTGTACAGGTACTCGGAAAATTCTCGCATAGGTATATCTTCATTTTAGCAAGTAACCAGCGCCTAAACAACAGAAAAAGTCCACCGTAATTCTATCAAAATTACGGTGGACTTATGGCGGAGAGGGCGGGATTCGAACCCGCGAGACGCTTTTAACGCCTACACGATTTCCAGTCGTGCGCCTTCGGCCAGCTCAGCCACCTCTCCACTTTTGCGCCGATATCAGATCACTGAAATCAGCTTGCATATCATACTCGATTTTTCGCCAAAAGTCAAGTCTTTTCTGAGATTTTTTCGCGAAGTTGCGGGAAACTGCGGACTACCCATTGACTTTGTGGGTAAAATATGATATCATCCTATTAACCTACCGGGATGATGGGAAATTCTTCCGGAGGCATCTTACAATTCCAACTCCGGCCCGGCCGGAGACACCATAAAGGAGAATCCACATGAACGTTTATGCTGACAATGCTGCCACCACGCGGATGAGTCAGGCCGCCGTGGATGCCATGCTGCCCTTCCTGCGTGAGAGCTACGGCAACCCTTCGAGCCTGTATACGCTGGGGCAGAAGGCTGCGGAGTCCCTGCAGGCTTCGCGCGAGACGATGGCAAAGTACCTTGGCTGCGACGCCCGTGAGATCACGTTCACGTCCGGCGGCAGCGAGGCGGACAATCAGGCCCTGCTGACGGCGGCTACGCTCGGCGCGCGCAAGGGCAAAAAGCACATCATCTCCACCGCCTTTGAGCATCATGCCATCCTGCACAGCCTGAAGCGGCTGGAGAAGCAGGGCTTTGAGGTCACGCTGCTCGATGTTCATGAAAACGGCCTCGTCACGGCCCAGCAGGTCGCGGACGCCATCCGCGAGGATACCTGCCTCGTGACGGTCATGTATGCAAACAACGAGATCGGCACGATCCAGCCGATTGCCGAGATCGGCGCCGTCTGCCGCGAGCGCGGCGTCCTGTTCCACACCGATGCGGTGCAGGCTGCCGGTCATCTGCCCATCAACGTCCGCGAGCAGAATATCGATATGCTCTCTCTCTCGGCCCACAAGTTCCATGGCCCAAAGGGCGTCGGCCTTCTGTACGCGCGCAAGGGCATTTTCCTGACGAACCTCATCGAGGGCGGCGCCCAGGAGCGCGGCAAGCGCGCCGGCACCGAGAACGTCGGCGGCATCGCCGGCATGGCTGCGGCTTTCCGCGAGGCCTGTGAGCATATGGATGAGAACATCGCCAAGGTCACGGCCCTGCGGGACAAGCTCATCGACGGCCTGTCGAAAATTCCGCACTGTGCGCTCAACGGCGACCGCGAGCATCGCCTGCCCGGCAATGTGAACTTCTGCTTTGAGGGCATCGAGGGCGAGTCCATGCTCCTGCTGCTCGACGGCAAGGGCATCTGTGCCTCGTCCGGCTCCGCCTGTACGTCTGGCTCACTCGACCCGAGCCACGTTCTGCTGGCCATCGGCCGCCCGCATGAGGTCGCGCACGGCTCGCTGCGCCTGACGCTCTGCGAGAGCAACACGGAAGCGGAGATCGACCATATTCTGGCCTGCGTGCCGGAGATCGTCGCCTATCTGCGCGGCATGTCCCCGGTCTGGCGCGATCTGGTCGAGGGCAAGAAATCGTTTATTCTCTGAGGAGGAATCAGTTATGGCACTGTATAGCGAAAAAGTGATGGATCATTTCCAGCATCCGCGCAATGTCGGCGTCATTGAAAACGCAGACGGCATCGGCGAGGTCGGCAACGCCAAGTGCGGCGATATCATGAAGATCTACCTGAAGATCGATGACGACAAAATCTCCGACGTCAAGTTCGAAACGTTCGGCTGCGGCTCCGCCATCGCCTCGAGCTCCATGGCGACGGAGCTCATCAAGGGCAAGCCCCTGTCCCAGGCCCTTGAGCTGACGAACAAGGCTGTTGCCGAGGCGCTGGACGGCCTGCCCGCGTACAAGATGCACTGCTCCGTTCTGGCGGAGGAGGCCATCAAGGCAGCGGTGAAGGACTACTACGACAAGCACGGCATCGCCTATGACGAGTCCAAGTTCCCGGACTGCTCGCATTGTGACCACTGTGAAGCCTGAGAAGATCTTGATCGCGATGAGCGGCGGCGTGGATTCCAGCGTCGCCGCCCTCCTGCTATCTGAGGCAGGCTGCGAATGTGTCGGCGCGACGATGCGGCTGTTCCACAATGAGGACGCCGGGGTGTCGCGCGAAAAGAGCTGCTGCTCGCTCGAAGACGTCGAGGACGCGCGCAGCGTGGCCTATCAGCTCGGTATGCCGTTCTATGTGTTCAATTTCACGGACGGCTTCGGCGAGCAGGTGATGGACCGCTTTGTGGATGCCTATGAGCGCGGTGCGACACCGAACCCCTGCATCGACTGCAACCGCTACATGAAATTCGCCAAGCTCGTCGAGCGCGCGGAGCTGCTTGGCTGTGATGCCGTCGCCACGGGGCACTATGCCCGCATCGAGCAGGAAAACGGCCGCTGGCTCCTGAAAAAGGCCGTGGACGACAGCAAGGACCAGAGCTATGTGCTGTATTTCCTGAATCAGCACCAGCTGGCGCATCTGCGCTTCCCGCTCGGCACGCTGCACAAGACCGAGGCGCGTGAGATTGCCGAGAAGCATGGCCTTGTAAACGCCAGAAAGCGCGACAGTCAGGATATCTGCTTCGTACCGGACGGCGACTATGCCCGCGTCATTGAGCTGCGCACCGGCCAAAAGGCGAAGCCCGGCCCATTCGTGGACCGGGAGGGCCATGTGCTTGGTGAGCACGCAGGCATCATCCACTATACGATCGGCCAGCGCAAGGGACTGGGCCTCGGCATCGAGCATCCGTATTATGTCTGTGAGAAGCGCCCGGAGGACAACACCGTCGTGCTCGGCCCGAATGAGGCCCTGTTCACCACGGAGCTGGATGCGGGCGATTTCAACTGGATCGCTTATGATACGCCGCCCGCCGAGCTGCACGTCAAGGCAAAAATCCGCTACCGCCAGCAGGAGCAGCCTGCGACCGTCACGCAGAATCCGGACGGCACGGTGCATGTCTCGTTCGACGAGCCGCAGCGCGCCATTGCACGCGGGCAGGCCGTTGTGCTGTATGACGGCGATACCGTCGTCGGCGGCGGAACGATCCTCTGAGGAGAAATACGCAATGATGATTTCAACAAAGGGCCGCTATGCGCTGCGCGTCATGATCGATCTGGCGGAAAGCGGGCTGGAGGAATATGTCCCCCTGAAGGAGATCGCAGACCGCGAGGAGATCTCCAGAAAATATCTGGAGAATATCATGACCGTCCTGTCGAAGGCCGGGCTCGTCGATGCTATTCACGGCAAGGGCGGCGGCTACCGGCTGAATCGCCGACCGGAGGAATACACCTTGGCCGAAATTTTGAACCTGACGGAGGGCACGCTGGCCCCTGTTTCGTGCATGGAAAACGGTCAGTGCTCCTGCGACCGCACGCAGGACTGCCGCACGAAACCGATCTGGACGGAGCTGGACAATCTCATTCAGAATTATCTGGAAAGCGTAACGCTTGCGGCGTTCCTGACACCACATTTGAGCTAAGGAAACTCTGAATAAATCATCTGCGGTGGATGGCGGATATTTTCCGCCAATCCATCGGTTTGAAAAACTAGAAATACACAAAGTATTCCTGCATTTTTCAAACCTTGACTTGACAGAAAATCTCTCGCCATCCACTCTTGCTGATTTAATCAGAGCTTCCCTAAATTTTCCCGGCTGCCATCATTTGGCAGCCGGGCTGATTTTATGGGTCAGACGAGCGGGATGAGCTCGGTGCCGCCTTCCTCAATGGCATGGGTCGCGCCGCCCTGATCCGCGTCCGCGAAGAAGTACCAGCCGTTTCCGGCATAGGTGATGCTGAAAAAGCTCACGAGATAGTCGTCCGTATAGTAGGCATCCGGATAGTATTTGTAGCTGCCGTCGGAGAATGTTCCGATGGAATCAAAACGGAGGCAGTTGTTGAAGCTGACGATCTCGTCCCCCTTTTTGCCGAAGCAATAGCCGAGACGCGGCAGCTTGGCGCTGTCCAGCATACTGTCCGTCGCGAGCTCGAGCGTCGAAAGGTCATAGACGGAGTATTCGGCGCCGCGGTCGATGAGCTCATAGCGCGAGACGAGCAGCAGGGGCGTCCCGCTCCGGTCGTCCGTTCCGGCGAGCATGGTCGTCGGATAGGTGCCGTTGCCCTCGATCGTGAGCAGCAGGCTGTCGGGATCGTCTGCCAGCGTGACCTGCAGGTCGGCGCGGCTGCCTCTGTTGTAGGTGTAGATCAGGTAATCGCCGGTCACGGCCGCTTCACGGATGTCCTTGTCGAAGACGATGCAGTTTTCCTCCTCGGGCACTGCACCGATCTTTGCGCGGAACAGACCGTTTTCGCCGGACTTCGTGTAGTACATCCAGCCGCCGCGCAGGGCGCGGATGCCGATGGAGAGGGCAGCGCCTGTGAACGTCTGCGACTCGACCATGCCGTAGTCGGCCGCCATGCCGTCCCGGCCCTCGGCCAGATCGACATAGCACGACTGCCCGCCGCTGCTCAGGTACATCCTCCCGGCATCCGTGATGCCAATGATGCGGACGTCGCCCCGGATCTGCGCCTCGCAGAAGAGCGTATAGTCCGTCATGTCCGTGGTCGTGCGGCAGAGATTGTCGTCCCGGTCCACATAATAGAAATAGCCGCCGTATTCCACGGCCAGCGCGTCATAGGGCGCGAGATATACTACGGTTTCCGGCCCCTCCCACACAGGCGGGTCCGTCTCCACGGGCGCCGGATCGGAGGACTCCTCTTCGCCGGCCCAGTCCTGCTCACCGGTGTCTTCTGCATTTTCCATGTTCTGCGTGTCTTCGGTGTCCGTTTGCGATCCTGTGGCCGCAGGCTCCGTGGTGTGGGGTTTGTCGCCCCCACTGACGATCGGGGCAAGTTTGCTGCAGCCGAAAAGTCCGGCTGCAAGGGCGAGGGCCAGCAGCAGAGCGGCTGCTGTGCGGATGCATTTTCTCATGATTTTCTTTCTCCTCGTTCTGATTTGCGGGATACCGCGGCTATGATTATAGCGGAAAACAGGAGAAAGAAGAAAGTACAGGCGCATCATCCGCGTTTTTTCCGGCATAAACAACAAACGGGCCGACGAATGAATCGTCAGCCCGCCTGATCCGGAGATGGCACGCCGGAAGGGACTCGAACCCCCAACCCTCAGAACCGGAATCTGATGCTCTATCCATTGAGCCACCGGCGCATTTGCATCCATTATTATAGCAGATAGTTTGGACAAAGTAAAGAAGAAAAAACGAAAAACTGCAGGGCAGGGGAGAGAACATCCGTCAAATTTCCGTGGAATGTATTGTTTTTCGCCGTTCCGCGTGCTATAATGAGAAAAAACTCCCGAATCGGGAGAGAATCGGGAGGAATGGCAATGGCAGCGACGACGGATAGCTTCCGCAGCTCCCTGCACGGCTTCAACCGCATGGATGTGGTGCAGTTCATTCAGAAGACGACGAGCGAGCATGAGCTGGAGCTGCGCCGCCTGGCGGAGGAGCGCACCCGCCAGCAGGAGGAGCTGGAGCAGCAGAAGAAGGAGCTTGCCGCTCGGCAGGAGGAGTCGGAGCGGCAGAAGCAGGAGCTTTCGCAGCTTCGCGCCGAGCTTGCCGAGCTGCGTGAGCAGAACGCTGCGCTCCGGCAGGCGCAGGAGCCCGCAGAGCGGCCTGCAGCGGCCGTTCAGAAGCCGCGCTATGATGAGATGGAGCTGACGGCTTACCGCCGCGCTGAGCAGACTGAGCGCATGGCGCGCGAGCGTGCCGCGGCGTCTGCCGTCCGGATGCGCGGCGCGTTCGAGCAGGCCGAGGAAAAGCTCAAGGCCAGACGGCAGGACATTACAGGCCTGTCCGATCGGTTCCACGCGGATTATGAGCGCCTGAAGCAGGCGCTTGACGGCGTGCAGGACGTATTCCGCGAGTCCTCTGAGCGGCTGCATGCGGCAGCGGAGCTCTGCTCGGAGAAAAAGCCGGAAGAAAAATAAAAGATCGAAATGAAAATCACGCAGGCTGACAATCGGCCTGCGTGATTTGCTGTTTCAGAAGGAACTTCAGCAGCCGAACAGGGCTGCGGCCTTTTCCATCCGCTCCGCAATGGGCACGCCGAACGGGCAGCGGGACTCACAGGAGCGGCAGCCGATGCAGGCCGAGGCGGTGTGCTCCAGCGCCTCGTAGTGCGAGCGCACGGTGGCGGGGACCTCCGGCTGCATGGTGGCGAGATCGTAGAATTTGTTGATCATGCCGATGTCGAGGCCGACAGGGCAGGGCTTGCAGTGCCCGCAGTAGGTGCACTGGCCACGATAGGCGTGGAGCGGCGCGTTGGCGATGACCGAAGCGAAGTCCTTTTCCTCGTGCGAGGCGTTCTCGTAGGCAACGGCCTGATCGACCTGTTCCTTCGTGTCATAGCCGCATAGGACCGAGCTGACGGCAGGGCGGGTCAGGGCATAGTGGATGCACTGCACCGGCGTCAGGCTTACGCCGAACGGGGAGCGCTTCGCGTCGAATAGCCTGCCTCCGGCGAAGGGCTTCATCACCGTGATGCCGACGTCGTGCTGCTCGCAGATGCTGTAGAGCGCTGCGTGCTCGGGATCGATCCCCTTGAGCTCTGCGCTGAATTCCTCCGCGAACAACGTGTCGCTATCCTCACTGGCGGGCAGCATATCGAAGGCGGGGTTGATGCTGAACAGGATCATCTCGACATAACCGGACTCCGCAGCCAGCTTTGCGACCTTCGGGTTATGGGAGCTGATGCCAATATGGCGGATGACACCGGCCTTTTTGAGGCCCATGATGTAATCCAGATAATCCGAGTGCTGGATCTGGGCCCAATCCTGCTCGGAGTCCACATAGTGGATCATGCCGAGATCGATGTAGTCCGTCTGCAGGCGCTGCAGAAGGTCTTCGAACGCCGGGCGCACGTATTGTATGTCTCGGCTTCGGAAATATTGACCGTCCTTCCAGGTGGAGCCGATATGGCCCTGGATATACCAGTGGCTGCGGTTGTCCCGGATGCCTTTGCCGATGATGTCCCGGGATGTCGGGTCTGCCATCCAGCAGTCGAGGATGTTGATGCCCTGTGCGGCTGCGTGGTGGATCAGCTCAATGCCCTCTGCCTCGGGGTGCCGCTCCAGCCATTCCCCACCGAAGCCAATCTCACTGACCTGCAGCCCGGTCTTTCCCAATCTTCTGTACCTCATGATGGTTGCTCCTCCCACTATATTTGCTTCATTATACCATGGGAAATGCGTGGTATCAACTGTAAAAAAACCTGCGCAGGAGCTTATCCTGCGCAGGGGAGTATGTTCTGCTTTAGCCGACGATGCGGCGGGCGCCGATGTACCGGGCTGCGTACCAGCTTTCCGAGAGGCTCGAGATCTTGACACCGGAGCGGGAATTGGCCGCGTGGACGAATTCGCCGCCGCCGATGTACATGCCGACGTGGGAAGCGGACGAGCCGCTGCCGAA
>DQIA01000022.1 GCA_003525905.1 Clostridiales bacterium | reverse complement strand
GGGCACTTTTCGCGCGAACCGTCATAGATCGTGCCACAGTAGTCACAAACAACTTTATTTTCCATATCTCAACGCATATCGTGCTATGCTTGGTCTCCTTTCCTCCGGCATACGACAGGAATCGCCTCCGCCGGTTTTTCCTATCATACCATTTTCCGAAGAATATGACAAGAATGTTCTTGCATTTTTTGCAAAAATATCATAGTATATACTAGAAATAATTTGAGTTCTTGATTTAGGAGGCGAACCCGATGTCCGAACTGAAACTTGTCTCCCCTCTGCTGGATCAGATGTCCGTTGAGGAGGAGATCGCCGGGCACAATGGCTGTACCTGCTACGCCCTCCGCCACGTCCAGTCGGGCGAGCGCTTTGTCGTAAAGCGGATCTCCGTCCCCGCGTCTGACCTGCAGGTGCGGGCGCTGATCCTCTCCGGCGCTTACCCGGATGACGCCGCCGTCCATGCCTATTACGGCAGTGTTGCCGAGGATATCAAAAACGAGCTCGACACCGGCATGCGTCTGGCAGAGAACGGCTATTTTGCGGGCGCGAGCTCTTACCAGATCGAGCCGAAGGAGAGCGGCATCGGCTACGATGTCTATATCCTCTATCCGCGCATGGTCTCGCTGCGCGCCTTCCTCGACCACAGCGCCATGACCGGCCTGCGCGCCGTGAACCTCGGCATCGACCTGTGCGATGCGCTCACGGCCTGCCGCGATGCGGGCTATCTGTTTGAAAACCTCAAGCCGGAGAACGTGTTCCTCACGCAGTCCGGGCGGTTCCTGCTCGGGGACCTCGGCCTTGCGCCGCTGGAGGACCTGCAGTATGCCTCGGTGCCGGAGAATTACCTCGGCCCGTATTCCGCGCCGGAGCTTTCCGCCATCACGGCGTCCCCAAACCCCACGATCGACCTGTATGCCGTCGGCATGCTGCTCTACCGCATCTATAACGGCAACCACGGCCCGTTTGAAGACGAGGCCACGGGCGAGGCCATGGCGGACAAGCTCCGCCTGACCGGCAAGGCCATGCCGACACCGATCTATGCCGACTATGAGTTGGCTGCCATCATCCTGAAGACCTGCGCTCCGCGTCCGGAGGATCGCTTCCAGACCCCGGCGGAGCTGAAGCAGGCGCTGGTCTATTATATGCAGCGCAACGAGGTGTCGGACACGCTCATCGTGCCGCCCATCGTCACGCCGGAGGCGCCGCTCGCGCCCGAGGCGGAGACGGACGGGGAGGACGCGCCTGCCCGCATGACGGACGCGGAGCAGCTCGACGAGAAGTTCCGCACGAGCTTTGCCCCGGACCTTTCCGGCGCGGGCACGGAAAAGGACATCGATCCCGACGCCGTGCCGGACGCACCGAAGCCGGAGCAGAAGGCCGAAGAAAAGCCGCAGCCGCCTGCCGAGCCAGAAAAACCGGCGGAGCCGGTCAAGGAGGCAGAGCCGGTCAAAGATACCGAGCCGGAAGCGGACGAGCCTGCAGAAGAGACCGGACCGGCGGAGGAAGCTGGACCCGCCCCGGCAGAGCCGGAGGACGAGGATCCGGACCAGATGGACTTGGATGCCTTCCTCGCCTCGGTGAATGCGGCCGTCGGCGACGTACCGCCGCAGCCGGAGGAACCGGAGCAGGAAGCGTCCCCGGACGAGCCGGAGCAGTCCGCCGAGCCGGAGGCGACCTATGTCGATAACGACGCGGAGAGCACGCTCCCACCCGAACCGGAGAAAAAACCGAAGAAAAAGCGCCGTGCCGTCACGATCGGCATCGTGGCTGCGCTCGTCGTCCTGCTGGGCGCTGCGGCGTGGTTCCTGCTTTCCTATTATTTTGTGCGGGCCGATGCCCTGCGCGTCGTGCGCTGCACGACGGAGGAGCTGACGGTCGCGCTGGAGAGCGGCGACAAGGCGGCGGACTTCCGCCTGACCTGCTCCGACATGTATGGCAATTCCTATCCCGCCACGGCGGCCGACGGTCAGTATGTCTTCACCGGCCTGTCGGAAAACACGCAGTATACCATCACCGTCACGGCGGCCGACGGCCACCGCCTGAGCAGCCGCGGCGTCAGCACCCTCTCCGTCACGACGCCGGAGGCCACGGAGATCACGGATCTGACCGCCTCCCTCGGCGATGCCGACGGCAGCGTGGTGCTGAGCTTCAGCGCCAACGGCCCGACGCCTGCCCAGTGGACCGTGTCCTATGCGGCGGGCGACGGCCAGAAGCAGTCGCAGCAGTTCACCGGCAATACCGTCACGGTCACCGGCCTGACGCTGCAGCAGAATTACACGTTCACGCTCGAGGGAACGGATACCGTCTTCCTCACCGGCACGACGACGACGGAGTTCACGCCCATCCCCGTTGTGAAGGTCGATAAGCTGAATGTCAGCAGCATCGAGGGAAACACCGTCACCGTGACATGGGAAACGGGCGAAAACATTCCCGCAGGCTGGACGGTCACCTGCGAGGCTCGTCAGTTCACGACGGTCACGCAGACCGTCACGGAGAGCAGCTGTGTCTTCGAGCTGCCCGACCTCAAGCGCGATTATACCTTCACCGTCTCGGCCGAGGGTATGCCCGCGCCCGCCGTGCTCACGCTGCCCGCCAACCCGCTCGTTGTGACGGGTCTGCAGGCCACGGCCAATGAGGACGGCACCATCACCGCCTCGTGGCAGACGGCCTCCGGTGCGCCCGCCGGCGGCTGGTATGTGACCTACGGCGTGCCGACGAGCAATCACGAGCCGCGTCTGCAGGAGTGCACGGAAAACTCCGTCACGCTCAAGGGCCTCATCCCCGATGCGGATTACACCATCTCCCTGACGCCCGCAGACGGTGCGGATGTGTTCGGCACGGTCGAGGCCAGCGCCAGAACGCCGTCCGGCGGCCGCTTCGACCGCTACGGCGCAACGCCCTCCACGACCTATATTTCCCTGTGGGAGACGCCGGCGGAGGTCAACTGGGATTACCGCTCCCTGACGACGTCCAAGACCTCCTTCTCAGCGGATGAGGACATCGCTCTGTGCCTCGAGCTGACGCGCAAGGAGGACTCCGACGACGAGATCACCCTGCTGTATGTCATCCGCAATGCCAACGGCGAGCCCGTGAGCGATGCCTCGGCGCAGCTCACCTGGGACCAGATGTGGCATGAGCGCCGCCATACCAGCACGATCCCGAATCCGGGCGCGGCAGGGGAGTACACGCTGGAGGTCTATGTGAACCGCCAGCTGCTGAAATCCATCGATTTCGCGATCTCCTGATTCTCTTTCGTTAACTATCCGGCCGGAGCAGGAAACCCCGGCCGGGAGTATAAAAATTTTATTAAGACGGCTCTGCCGTCCTAAGCGAGGAGGCAAATAATGCAAAACTGGTTTGTTGTAGTCATGGGACTGGTGACGGTGTTCGTCGTCCTGATCCTCATCATCGGACTGTGCTGGCTGCTGGGTCTGGCATGCCGCGGCAGCTCGAAGAAGGAGGAACTGCAGGCCGCTGCCGCTGCTGCGCCTGCACAGGAAAGCAGCATTCCCAACCGCGCAGAGTTTCTTGCCGCCGTTTCGGCCGCCATTGCCGAAGCCAGCGGTACGGATGCGTCTGCAATTCGCATTCTTTCCGTCAAGAAGCTGTAAAA
This sequence comes from Clostridiales bacterium, assembly GCA_003525905.1. Taxonomy (GTDB): domain Bacteria; phylum Bacillota; class Clostridia; order Oscillospirales; family Oscillospiraceae; genus JAZOXB01. Next base: position 3,336 of record DQIA01000022.1, on the reverse strand, counting down.
ACATATTGAGAAAGGTGAACAAGAAGTATGAAAAAGTATCGTGTGAACGTCAACGGCTCCCTCTATGAGATCGAGATCGAAGAAATGGCTGCTCCTGCGAAGATGAGCGCCGCCGCTCCTGCTGCCGCTCCCGCCGCTGCTCCCGCCGCCGCTCCCGCTCCTGCCGGTGCAGGCGCTCAGGTCAAGGCTCCGATGCCCGGCACCATTCTGGATGTCAAGGTCCAGGCCGGTCAGTCCGTGAAGAAGGGCGACGTTCTCGTCATTCTGGAAGCCATGAAGATGGAGAACGAGATCTGCGCTCCCTCCGACGGCAAGATCACCGGTGTGAACGTCCGCAAGGGCGACTCCGTCGAGACTCAGGCTCTCCTCTGCACCATCGCGTAAGCGGGTAAGGAGATGCCGTATGTTCAAGAAAAAGAATAAGAACCTGCACCGCGCACTCATTGCGCTCATGGTGCTGGGGCTTCTGGTGTGCCTGTGCTTTACCCTCGCCTCCGCCGCCACCGCTGAGCCGGACTCCTCGTCAGCCGCGGAGACCACCGCTGTAGAGGAGCAGGGCGCACAGTCCAATACGGAAGCAATGACGAATTTCCTGAATCAGGCTGGCATCGCCACCCTGATCCACAATGCGGACTGGAAATCGATCGTCATGATCCTCATTTCCTTCGTCCTGATGTATCTGGCCATCGGTAAGGGCTTTGAGCCGCTGCTGCTCCTGCCGATCGCCTTCGGTATGCTGCTGACGAACCTGCCCGGCGCAGGTATGTTCCACTCCGAGATCTTCGAGGGCGGTCATATCCACTGGGACCTCATCAAAAACGGCGTCACGCTCTCGAATGGTGCAAATGAAGCCGCCGGCCTCATCGACATCCTCTACCTCGGCGTAAAGCTGGGTATCTACCCCTGCCTGATCTTCATCGGTGTCGGCGCCATGACGGACTTCGGCCCGCTGATCGCCAACCCGAAGAGCCTGCTGCTCGGCGCTGCCGCACAGCTCGGTATTTTCATCGCTTACCTCGGCGCGCTCGGCCTGAGCAAGCTGGGTATCCCGGGCCTTGAGTTCACGCAGAAGATGGCTGCCTCCATCGGCATCATCGGCGGCGCGGACGGCCCCACCGCAATCTATGTCACGTCCCGGCTGGCCTCCGAGCTGCTCGGCCCGATCGCCATTGCCGCTTATTCCTACATGGCGCTCGTCCCGGTCATCCAGCCGCCCATCATGCGCGGCCTGACCACGAAGAAGGAGCGCATGATCCGCATGGACGCCCTGCGTACGGTTTCCAAGAAGGAAAAGATCGTTTTCCCGATTGCCGTCACCGCGTTCGTCGCTCTGCTCGTTCCGAGCGCAGCTCCGCTGGTCGGCAGCCTGATGCTCGGCAACCTGTTCCGTGAGTGCGGCGTGGTCGACCGTCTGTCCAAGACCGCGCAGAACGAGCTCATGAACATCGTCGTCATTTTCCTCGGCGTCTCCGTCGGCGCTACGGCGAAGGCCGAGTCCTTCCTCAGCCCGATGACGCTCGGCATCCTCGCCATGGGCATCGTCGCCTTCATGTGCGGCACGGCCGGCGGCGTCCTGCTTGCCAAGTTCATGAACATTTTCCTGCCGGAAGGCAAGAAGATCAACCCGCTCATCGGCTCTGCCGGTGTTTCCGCTGTTCCGATGGCTGCGCGTGTCTCCCAGAAGGAAGGCCAGCGCGAGGATCCCAGTAACTTCCTGCTCATGCACGCCATGGGCCCGAATGTCGCCGGTGTCATCGGCTCCGCCGTCGCCGCGGGCGTGTTCATCGCCCTGTTCGGCTGATAAGGAGGTATGTCCGTTATGGAAAAGAAGAATCCGCTGCGAATTACAGAAACCATCCTCCGCGACGCGCACCAGTCTCAGGCTGCCACGCGCATGCGCATCGAGGATATGCTCCCTGCCTGCGAGCTCCTGGACAATATGGGCTACTGGTCGCTGGAGTGCTGGGGCGGTGCAACGTTTGACGTCTGCATGCGCTTCCTGAACGAGGACCCGTGGGAGCGCCTGCGCACCCTGAAGGCCCACATGCCCAAGACGAAGCTGCAGATGCTCTTCCGCGGCCAGAACATCCTGGGCTACAAGCACTATGCCGACGATGTCGTCGAGGAATTCTGCCAGAAGTCCATCGAAAACGGCATCGACGTCGTCCGCGTGTTCGACGCGCTGAACGACATCCGCAACCTGCGCAAGGCCGTCGAATCCGTGAAGAAGTACGGCGGCTGGGCCGAGGTCGCGCTGAGCTACACCGTCAGCCCCGTGCATAACGACGATTACTTCGTCGGCCTCGCCAAGGACCTCGAGAAGATGGGCGCAGATTCCATCTGCATCAAGGATATGGCGAACCTGCTGCTGCCGCTGCACGCCTATGACCTCGTGCGCAAGCTGAAGGACAGCGTCTCCGTGCCCATCCACCTGCACACGCACAACACGGCCGGTACCGGCGACATGGTCAACCTCATGGCCTGTCAGGCCGGTGTGGACATCGTGGACTGCGCGCTGTCTCCGCTTGCCAACGGCACGTCCCAGCCCGCCACCGAGTCCCTCGTGGCGACGCTGCAGGGCTCCGACCGCGACACCGGGCTGGACCTTGCCAAGCTGAACGAGGCTGCCACGCACTTCCGCAAGGTCGCCGACAAGCTGAAGAAGGAAGGCTTCCTTGATCCGAAGGTCCTGCAGGTCGATACGAAGGCCCTGATGTATCAGGTCCCCGGCGGCATGCTCTCGAACATGCTCGGCCAGCTCAAGCAGGCCGGTCAGGAGGATCGCTATTACGATGTTCTGGCTGAGGTGCCCCGCGTCCGCAAGGACTTCGGCTATCCTCCGCTCGTCACCCCGACGAGCCAGATCGTCGGAACACAGGCCGTTATGAACATCGTCGCCGGTGAGCGCTACAAGATGGTCCCGAAGGAATCCAAGGGCCTGCTCCGCGGCGAATACGGCAAGCTGCCCGGTAAAGTAAATGAGGAAGTCCGCCGTAAGTGCATTGGCGATGACAAGGTCATCACCTGCCGCCCGGCTGACCTGCTCAAGCCGGAGCTGCCGCAGTACCGCGAGGAGTCCAAGGACATCGCCCGCTGCGAGGAGGACGTTCTGTCCTACGCCCTGTTCCCGCAGGTCGCGCGCAAGTTCATGGAAGCCCGCAACAACCCGAAGCCCGCAGAGCCCGAGAAGAAGGCCGCCGATCCCAATGCGGTCCGCGAGCTCTATGTCGAGGACCTCGGCAGATAAGCCAAACAGCAAAAGACCCTCCCGCCGCCCGGCGGGAGGGTCACACTGTCAAAAAATTGCCCAGCTGAAAGTTTCGGAGGGAAGAAAAG
>DQIA01000024.1 GCA_003525905.1 Clostridiales bacterium | reverse complement strand
TTGCGCTTGTACGGCATGGCGGACGAGCCGATCTGGTGCTTTTCAAACGGCTCCTCCAGCTCCTCGAACGACTGGGCGATGCGCAGGTCGTTCGCGAACTTCATCGCGCTCTGGGCAATGCCGGACAGGGCCGAGAGGAAGTAGCTGTCCACCTTGCGGGAATACGTCTGGCCGGACACCGGCACGACGCCCGCAAAGCCCATCTCGTCCGCGATCAGGCGCTCCATCTCCTGAATTTTGCCCTCGTCGCCGCCGAACAGCTCGAGGAACGAGGCCTGTGTGCCGGTCGTTCCCTTCGAGCCGAGCAGCTGCAGGCGCGACAGGCGGAACTCCAGCTCGTCGATATCCATGAGCAGCTCGTTGATCCACAGCGCCGCGCGCTTGCCCACGGTCGTGAGCTGGGCGGGCTGCAGATGGGTGTAGCCGAGGCAGGGCGTGTCCTTCCAGCGGTCGGCAAAGGCGGAGAGGTTCCGCACGACCTGCACGGCCTTCTTCACCACGAGCTGCGCGGCCTCGCGCAGGATGATGAGGTCCGTGTTGTCGCCGACGTAGCAAGACGTCGCGCCGAGATGGATGATGCCCGCCGCCTTCGGGCACTGCAGGCCATAGGCATAGACATGGCTCATCACGTCATGGCGCACCTCGCGCTCGCGGGCCTCGGCCTCGGCGTAGTTGATGTCGTCGCGATGGGCCTCCAGCTCGGCAATCTGCTCGTCCGTGATGGCAAGGCCGAGCGTCTTCTCCGCGCGGGCCAGGGCGATCCACAGCCGCCGCCAGGTGCGGAATTTGAAGTCCTGCGAGAAAAGGTACTGCATCTCCGCGCTGGCATAGCGCGTGGAGAGCGGGGAAATATAACGGTCCGTCTGCATGATGTTCTCCTCAAACGCCTAAATTCTGATTCCGATTCACGATCCGGGTCGTGACCTCGCCGCTCCGGCGGTCGATAAATGCCGTGAAGAGCGACACGCGGTTTTCCGCGTGCAGGCCGTACCACACCGCCGCGGTGAAGTCCTCCTGACTGCCGCAGATGGTCACGGCGCGCGGCTCTCCGCAGAAGGACGGCAGCGGCGTGCCGTCGCCCTCGTAGGTGTAGATGATGTGTCCCATCCCGGCGCGCGGCACGTCATAGTCAAAGACGCTGCGCTGGCAGCAGCGCGGGCTGCCCTCCATCGCCTTGAGAATGGACAGGGCATAGTGCCCGTCCGGATACAGCAGGCCCGAGATGCGCGGCGTGAAGTCCGGCGCGTCCTGCTTGAACGTGCTGGCGCGCAGCGCCTCCTCCCACGGGCGGCCGACGGCGAAGCAGTCGCGGATGGCGTCGGTCTGGTCGCCGTTCGAGACGACCCACGCCTCGCCGATGCGCCGCACCGGGTTATAGAGGATGCCCTTGGGATCCGTCATGGCCGCAGGGTCAAAGGCCTGCGCGCGGATGCCGTCGTCCGTCCGGACAAACACGCGGTTGCGGCTGTTGGCGCTGCGGCCCATGATGAAATAGGCCAGCACGCTGCACCGGTCGTCGCCGGAGCGGCCGAGCACGATGCCGCGGCCCGGATAGGGATTATCCCGCAGCAGACGCGAAATGTCATACATTCTGATTCTCCTCCCTGCCCCATCTGAAAAAAAACGGCGCACCTGCCGCAAACGCAGGTGTGCCCAGACGGTCGGCAACGAACCGATCCTGCCGCGCGATCCCGAAAACCGGATCTGTATTTTTGAACGCGCCGCTTTCTCTTTGTGCCTTTATTTTATCACATTTGCCCGCGTTCGTCAAATCCCGCCGTGACGGAATAATCAACGAACGTTTCGGGTTCCCCCGCGGATTTTTGTGCTTTTTCCATAGAACGAAGATATTTGTAATGTTATGTGTAGGGACAGAGCGGGCTGGAAGTGGAAAGACGAGAATGGAAAGTGGGGAGCTGCACGAGGCTTTCTGCCGTGCATTGTAGGGGAGGGGCGCATGGAAATGAATCCTGAAGAATGAAAAAGGAAGAATGAAAAATACACAGACCTCCGGCCGTGCGCTGTAGGGGAGCGGCATGCCGCTCCTGGCGCTGCACCGCCGATTCGTATTGGGTAACGATAAAATGGCAACGGCCCCCGATTTGTCATTGCGAGGGCGCTCTGCGCCCGTGGCAATCTCGGGAAGGCACTCGCAGCCCGTACAAGCCGCCGTTAAAATGGAAAAGGCCGAAATATGGGGTGTAGCGGCGCTCACTGCGCAGCCGTTGGCGGCTTTGCCGCCTTACGGATGCGGCGTCCCCTTTACGGGGAGTGAGCGCCTTGCAGGGTGGCAATGTTTGCGGCACAAATTCATTGGTGCAATGCCTTCAGGTTTGTCATTGCGAGGAGGCCGCAGGCCGACGTGGCAATCTCAGCAGTACACAGTCGGATAGTGGGAAAGCCTCTGCGAATTCGCGGGCTGTTACAGGAGATTCCCACGTCGCTTCGCTCCTCGGAATGACAAATCTGATAGCTTTGCGCTGCCGAATTACTGCTGCAATAGCTGCGACTGCCTATGGCGCTCACTCCCCGTAAAGGGGACGCCGCATCCGTAAGGCGGCAAAGCCGCCAACGGCTGCGCAGTGACCGCCGCTACAGACGCAATTGGTGCATACCGTTTTCACGGTGGCCTGTACAAATCGGCAGTGCCTTCCCGAGATTGCCACGTCGGCCTTTGGCCTCCTCGCAATGACAAATCGGGGACCGTTATCATTTTATCGTTACCCAATACGAATCGGCAGCATTGCGCCGGGCCCGGCTGTCCCCTCCCCTACAACTCCACTTTCCACTCTCAATTTTCTCCGTCCGGCGGGAGGTTATCCCCGAACAGGTATCTCCAGTAATCCTGGTCGAGCACCCATGCCGAGGCGCGGAAGCGATTGCTCACGTCCTGATTGCGCTCCTCGACCTCCTCGGGCGTCAGCTCGTCGCCCTGCAGCAGGATCAGCTCGTCCGACGGGGCATAATACATCGCGTTTTCCGTGATCCAGCTATGGTCGCGCAGGAGAACGAACGGCTCCGCGTCCGAGAACACGTCCCGGCCCATATACAGCCGCGAGTCAAAGTCCAGCCCGAACAGGTTCGACAGCGTCGGCAAAATGTCGAGCGTGCAGCACAGGCTGTCCACCCGCTCCGGCTTCATGCCCTTTTTATAAAGGATAAAGGCGTTGCGGTAGCGCTCGAACCGCGTGTCGATCTCGTGCCCGGCAAGCTCGCTCTGCTCCTCGTCCGTCAGGCCGTAGGGATAGTGGTCGCCCGTCAGGGCGATGACGGTGTTCTCCGCCACGCCAGCCTCGTCCAGCCGCTGCAGCAGCAGCTCCAGCGCGCGGTCCAGCTCGATCTGGCAGGCGAGATAAGCCCGGACGGAATCGCTGTAGGGCAGGTCCTTCACAAGGTCCTGATTCTTTTTCGCCATGGCGTTGCCGTTGAAATTATACTCCAGATGACCGGAGACAGTCATGTAATACGCATGGAACGGCTCGCTCCCCATATAGTCTGCCGTCGTCTTGTCGATCATCTCGATGTCGGATTCCGGCCACGTCGCCTCGACGTCCAGCCCGTTTCCGAGCGCGCGGTAGACATAGCCGAGGTTCGGATGCGACAGATTGCGGTCATAATAGGTATAGGTGTGGTCGTGATAGGCATAGGCGCTGTAGCCGAGGCGCTTGAGCTGCTGAGCCATCGTCAGCGGCATGGCGTTCTCTGCGCTGTCACGGAACGACCACGTTCCCGGCTTCGGGATTGTGCCGGTCAAGGCGGCATACTCGCCGTCCGAGGTCGAAACGTCCCAGTACGGCGTGTAGAAGTTCGTGAAATTGAAGCCCTCCGTCTGCAGCTTATAGAGCGTCGGCGTCAGCTCCGGGTCGATGGCGAGGTACGAAAAGCTCTCCGCCGTAATGAGGATGAGGTTGCAGCCCTTGAACATGCCGGTCTTTTCGTTCTTGTTCGTCGGCGTGCGCGAGGAGAAGTAGGCGTTCAGCTCCGAAAGCACGTCGTTTCCCTCCGTGGGCACGGCGTCAAAATCCAGCTCCAGCACGTTCGGGCTGGTGTCGACCACCGGCTCCGGGAGGACGGTCGGCTCCGTGGCGTCCGGGAGCGTCGGCTCCGTCGGGGCCTCCGTCGGGGCCTCCATCGGTGCTTTCGTCTCCGTCGCCAGCTCGATCTCGCCGCCCTCAAAGCCGAACAGCAGCCGGTGCACGTCCAGCCGGAACGCGGGCATCAGGCCGAGATGGGCCGTCGTCTGCTTCATGTCGTTCGTGCTGTGATAGAGGTCATAGGCCGAAAGCGGCTGCGTGCCGAAGACCGGCAGCAGGGCCATCAGGCCGAAATGCACGGCGGCGGCCAGCGCCGCAAACGCCGGGAGATACGGAAGGCGCAGCCGCGCCGCCGAAAAGCGCTTTCCGAGCACGGCGTGGCCCACGGGCGGCAGGAGCATCAGGCTCAGCGGCAGCCAGTTTTTGCGGATGGCGTGCAGCGTGACCTTCCAGAACTGCATGACCTGCCCGCCGTTTCCCATGGAATAGGCAGAGTAGAAGCAGTGGAAGATCGAGTAATATACGAGCTGCGAGGCAAAGAAGATGTAGCAAAGCCCGCTGCACACCGGCCCGAGCACGCGGTTCGCGCGCGGCGGGAACAGGCGGCACAGCGCAAACAGCAGCACCGCCGGAACGAGCGGATAGAGCATCAGCAGCACGAGCTCCGGCTGCCAGAACTGTGGGGCCGTGGCCGCATGGACGACCAGCTCCATAAAGCACAGCTCCGCCCAGAAAAACAGCAGGAGCCACCACGGCCCGAATTGATGTTTGTTCATGTTTGTTTTCCCTCCGGGATCAAATAAATTGTATGGGAACTTCCTTGCGCTGCGGGACTTGGCTCTCCCTTTGGGAGAGCTGGCGGCGCAGCCGCCTGAGAGGGAAATCGACCCTCCCCTTGCTTGCTATTGCCATTCAAAAGTGCCTGCAAGGCCCTCTCAGTCAC
>DQIA01000059.1:17208-17336 GCA_003525905.1 Clostridiales bacterium | reverse complement strand
GCTCGCTGAGCGCCGCTACAGACAGGGAAACTTCGTGCAGGGGATGAGGTCTCCGGTTCTTCCCATGATAAAAAGAAAAGCTCCGAAACTCGAAAGTCTCAGAGCTCAGACTGTCGAAAAACCTGCCC
>DQIA01000059.1:5692-17052 GCA_003525905.1 Clostridiales bacterium | reverse complement strand
CGGCAGAATTGCAAAATAATACTACAGAATTGAATTTTGCAATTCTGAAAGCAGCTTGGCGAAAAATCCCGAAGGGACTTTTTTGACAAGCTGAGCTCCGAAACCCGAAAGTCTCGAAGCATTTATGGAGCTGCTATCCAGATTCGAACTGGAGTCCATGTCCCGCGGAGCAGGCTCCGCGGGAGCCCGGAGCGACCTCGGATCAGAATGCGCTTCGCGCAAGGGGATGAGGTCTCCAGTTTTGCCTACGGTAAAAGAAAAACCTTCAAAACCCGAAGGCTTTGAAGGTTTCTGGAGCTGCTATCCAGATTCGAACTGGAGACCTCATCCTTACCAAGGATGCGCTCTACCTGCTGAGCTATAGCAGCATTTCCTGACAGCTCTGCTATTATATCAGCAGGATAGAAAATTGTCAACAACTTTTTTTCATTTCGTCGAATTTTTCGGGGCGGAGGAAGCGGGTGATCTGTGCCATGAGGGCGGGGTTGGCCTCGCTGCGGGTCGCGCCGAACAGCAGGTCGGCGTGGCCGTCGTGCTCCGGCTCGGCCCAGAGCAGGGCCTGCGCCTGCGGCAGCGCGTGCAGATGGGCCAGAATGGAGCTGCGGTGCAGCGGAGCGATCCAGTCGTGCACGCCGCCGACGAGCAGCAGCGGCGTCCCGGACTCGGCGGCAGCCTGTGCGGCGGTGCGGCGCAGGGCGCGCAGTCCGAAGCGCGCGGCCTGATAGAGGTACAGCGCCGGATAATGCGCATAGGCAAGCACGCCGATGTGGTGCAGGACCGGCGAGAGCGTGGCCTCCATGGGACTGTTCACCCCGCCGATGCACACGGCCGCATCCACCCGGCTTCCCGGCAGGGCGCAGCAGACGGCATAGCCGCCCATGCTGTGGCCGAGCAGGACGAGGCGGTGGCTGCCGAAGCGGCCGTTTTCCTCCAGAAAGCGCAGCGCGGCGCGCAGGTCGTCCGCTGCCTGCGGAAAGCCCCGGCACGACCGGCCCGTGCTGCCGTAGCAGCCGGTGTAGTCAAATGAAAACACGCGCAGCCCGGCTTTGGCGAGCCATTGGATCTGCGGCGCATAGGAAAACGCTCCGTTCCCAAGCCCTGGCGCGAGGACGGCGAGCGTGTCCCCCGTGCCGCATAAGTAGCCCTGCAGGCGGTTCGGCCCACTCAAAAACGTGAGCCTTTTTGTGGGCAGGCCAAGCTCCGGCTCCGGATCGGCGTCGTAGCGCCGGAAGCAGCGGTGATAGATCAGAACGGTCAAGAGAAACAGCGTGAGCAATTCTTTTGTCCTCCTTTTTTGGAGGGTATGCCCGTTTTTTGCGATTTTCAAACCGCGTTCTAGGAAATTCCGCCGCGCTGTGCTATAATAAGAAATCCTGTGATGGGAAGAAGAGAGAAAGAGGGCGCAGCTATGGGGGAGCTTCCGTTTGCACTCGCGCCGGAGGCGGCGTTGGGCGCATGGCTCCGGGAGGCGGAGCGGGAGATGGAGCCGCACCGCACGGCGGGGACCTATCGCGGCTTTGACGGCACGGAGCTGCCGTGGCAGGCCGTGCACGCAGACCGGCCGCGTGCCCATGTGGTCCTCCTGCACGGGTTCACGGAGTTTCCGGAAAAATACCGTGAGCTGTGCCGCTATCTCCGGCAGGCGGGCTGCACGGTCTGGCTGCCGGTGCTGCGCGGCCACGGGCAGGGCGGCATCGTGCACGTCGACCGGTTCGAGGACTATGTACGCGATATAGCCTGCTTCCTGCGAGATATCGTCCCGGAGCGGCCGCTGCTGTTTGGCCACTCCATGGGCGGCGGCGTGGCCGCACGCCTTCTGCAGGAGCGGCCGGACTGTGCTGCACGCGCCGTTTTGTGCTCGCCCATGCTCTGTCCGCAGACGGGCCGCGCGCCGCACTGGCTGGCGCTCGGCTGTGCGCGCATGCTGCTGCGGCGGGGCGAGCGGGAGAAAAGCCCGCTGTTTTCCGGCGCTTATGATCCCAACGCCGAATTTTCGTGCAGCGGCTGCACGAGCCGCGCCCGTTTCCACGCCGCCATGGACTGCCGCGCAGAGTGTCCTGCCTATCAGACGATGGGCGCGTCGAACCGCTGGGTCTATGAATCGCTCGCCCTGCGCAGCCGGGTCCTCAGCCCGCGCGCCTGCCGCAGGGTGCAGGTCCCGGTCCTGGTGTGCAGCGCCGGGCGGGACACGCAGGTCAGCCTGCGGGAGCAGCGCCTGCTGGCCGCGCGCCTGCCGCAGGGGCGGCTGCTGGAATTCCCCGACGAAAAGCACGAGCTGTACAACGCCGGAAATGCCGGATTGGCGGCGTTTTTGGGTGCAGTTCTGGAATTTTTCGGTCTGACGGCCGGATACGGAAAGGAAGAGACAAAATGACCTTACTTATCGTAGTCGATATGCAGAATGACTTCGTGACCGGTGCGCTGGGCACGGCGGAGGCGCAGGCGATCGTGCCGCATGTGAATGCGAAGATCGCAGCGGCGGATGCCGTTGTCTATACACTCGACACCCACGGCGAGGACTACCTTGCCACGCAGGAGGGCAAGAGGCTGCCCGTGCCGCACTGCATCCGCGGCACCTGGGGCCACGCGCTGGCCGACGGCCTGACCGTCCGGGCGGAGGCAGGGCGGATCGAAAAGCCGACGTTCGGCTCCACTGCCCTCGGCGAGCTGGTGCGCAGCCGCTTCGCGGCGGGCGAAATCGACCGCGTGGAGCTCGTCGGCCTGTGCACGGATATCTGCGTCATTTCGAACGCCCTGCTGTGCAAGGCCTTCTGCCCGGAGCTTCCCGTTTCCGTGGATGCGGCCTGCTGCGCGGGCGTGACGCCCGAGAACCACCGCAATGCGCTCTCTGCGATGCAGTGCTGTCAGATCGACGTGTTAAATATTGCACCCGACGCGAAGTGACAGCTTGGAATGAAGCTGTAACAGGATATTTCTTTGGACATTTCGACGGCGGCGTATGAAAATAGCGCAGCTTTCGGGGAATGCACATTGCGAAAGCAATGGGGTTTTGCTATAGTGGCTACAAACGAAAACTGTCGAGAAATGAGGGTCGACTATGGGAAAGACCGCTTTTCTGTTCTCCGGGCAGGGCGCGCAGCGCGCCGGCATGGGGAAGGAATTCTATGAACATTTTGCCTCCGTCCGCGCGTTGTTTGACGCTGCGGAGGAGCTTCGCCCCGGCACGCTGCAGCAGATGTTCGCCGGGAGCGACGACGAGCTGCGCCAGACCGAAAACACGCAGCCCTGCCTGTATCTGGCCGATCTTGCCGCCGCCTACGCCCTGCGCGACAGCGGCCTGCAGCCGGAGGCTGTTGCGGGCTTCTCGCTCGGCGAGATCCCTGCGCTGGCCTTTGCCGGGGCCTATGACGGCATGACGGGCTTCCGCCTTGCCTGTGCGCGCGGCGCAAGCATGGCGCGGGCCGGGAAAAACGTCAACGCCTCCATGGCGGCCATTGTTAAGCTGCCGGACGAGACGGTCGAGCGCCTCTGCGCCGCCTATGACCATGTCTGGCCGGTCAATTACAACTGCGACGGGCAGATCGCCGTCTCGGGCGACCGGGATGAGCTGGAGCGCCTGTATGCCGATGTCGCGGCTGCGGGCGGCCGCAGCATGCCGCTGAACGTCAGCGGCGGCTTCCACTCGCCGTATATGGACCCCGCTTCGGCAGAGTTCGGTGCGATCCTCGCGGACACGCCCCTGCAGAAGCCCACGCTTCCGGCCTATGCCAACCGCACGGCCGAGCCCTACGGCGAGAACGTCCGCGAGCTGCTCACGCAGCAGATCAACCATCCGGTCCGCTGGAAGGAGACGCTGCGCCATCTGAACGAGCAGGGCTTTGACACGTTTGTCGAGTGCGGCGCGGGCATGGTGCTGTGCAAGCTCGTGCGCAAGAATCTGCCGGAATGCCGCAGCTTTGCGGTCGACAGCCTTGCCGGTCTGGCAAAGCTGCAGGAGGAGGGAATGCTGTGCTGCTCCGCGACCTGATCCGCGAATATACGCAGAGCCGCACGGAGCTGCCCCCTGCGCCTCCGGCGCGCCCGGTGCCGCAGACGCACGTTTGCCCAAAGTGCAAGATGGAGAGCGGCCGCACGGCCGTGGAGCAGGGCGCGATGATCTGCCCGGCCTGCGGCGCGTATTTCCGTATGAATGCGCGGGAGCGCATCACGCACACGTTCGATGCCGGAAGCTTCCAGGAGCTGGATGCCGATGTGACGAGCGTCGATTTTCTGAGCTTCCCCGGTTATGCCGAAAAGCTGGAAAAGGCCCGCAAAACGACGGGCGAGAACGAGGCCGTCCTGTGCGGAACGGCCGCCATCGGCGGCATGTTCTGCGCGACGTTCGTCATGGATTCCAGCTTTATCATGGCCTCCATGGGCTCTGCCGTGGGCGAGAAGATCACCCGCCTGTTTGAGTTCGCACTGGCCCAGCGCCTGCCTGTCATCGGCTTCACGGCCTCCGGCGGCGCGCGGATGCAGGAGGGCGTCGTGTCCCTCATGCAGATGGCCAAGTGCTCCGGCGCGGTCAAGCGCCACAGCGAGGCGGGACTTCTGTACATCGCCGTGCTGACCGATCCGACGACCGGCGGCGTGACGGCTTCGTTCGCCATGCAGGCGGATATCATTCTCGCCGAGCCGAACGCGCTCATCGGCTTTGCCGGCCGCCGCGTCGTGGAGCAGACGACCGGCTCGCAGCTGCCCGGCAATTTCCAACGCGCGGAGTTCCTGCGCGAGCATGGCTTTGTCGACGCGGTGATCGAGCGGCGCGCTCTGCCGGTCACGCTGGGCAACCTGCTCTATCTGCACGGAGGATGAGCGAAAATGAATGCTTTTGAACGTTTGAAAGAGGCACGGCACGCCGGGCGTCCGACGGACGCGGCCTATGTTGCCGCGCTGTTTGAAAACCGCCTCGATCTGTGCGGCGACCGCCGCTTCGGCGAGGACCCGGCCATCATTTCCGGCATTGGCACGCTCAGCGGCCGTCCCGTGACCTATATCGCCATCGACAAGGGCGCGGACCTCGACAGCCGCATGCGCAACCACTTCGGATGCCCCATGCCGGAGGGCTATCGCAAGGCTCTGCGCCTGATGAAGCAGGCCGAAAAATTCCACCGCCCCGTTATTTGCCTTGTTGACACGCTCGGCGCCTACTGCGGCGCGGAGGCCGAGGAGCGCGGGCAGGGCGAGGCCATTGCCGAGAACATTCTGGAAATGATGGGCCTGCGCACGCCGGTCATCTCCGTTGTCATCGGCGAGGGCGGCAGCGGCGGCGCGCTGGCGCTGGCTGCGGCCGACCGCGTGTATATGCTGGAAAACGCCGTTTACTCCGTCATTTCGCCGGAGGGCTGTGCCAGCATCCTCTGGAAGGACTCCGGCCGCGTGGCGGATGCCGCGCAGTGCCTGCATATCACGGCGGCCGATATGGTCGACCTGCATGTGGCCGAGGATATCCTCCCGGAGAATTTCGCCGATTTCCCGCAGATGTGCGCCGCCATGACGGTGCAGCTCACGATGGACCTCGACGAGCTGTGCGCCCTTTCGCCGGAGGAGCTGCTCGAGCAGCGCTACCGCCGCTACCGCCGCATCGGCGTGTATGAGGAAAACGGCAGTATTGTCCGCTTTACGGAGCATTAACGCGAGACATTCCGGCCGATACGCCGGAGTATCATATTATGAAATACCGAAATAAGGAGATAGATCACCATGACGAAGACTGAAATTGCAGCGAAGATCAAGAACATGATCAGCGAGAACCTGCGCATCCCCGAGAATATGCTGGATGACGATGCCGAGCTGTTCGGCGGCGACATCGGCCTGGACTCCGTGGATTCCCTCGAGATCATTTCCGGCATCGACGACCTGTTCGGCGTCGACATGACCGGCGTGGACCGCGAGCACTTCCAGACCATCAACGCGCTGGCTTCCTATGTCGAGGAGCATGTGGAGCAGTAAATGGAAAAGCGTTGTGTCATCACCGGCCTTGGCCTGATCTGCGCGGCCGGTAACGACGTGGATACCTGCTGGCAGAATATCTGCGCCGGAAAAACCGGGATCGACGAGGTCAAGTCCGTCTCGACGGAGGGCTGCGTCTCCCATGTGGGCGCGGAGGTGCACTGTGAGAATCTCCCTGCGCCCGAATATGACCGCTCCGTCCGCCTTTGCCTGCATGCGGCCCACGAGGCCGTGCGCGACGGCAGGCTGACGGACAGCGCCGTCCGCGAGGCGGGCGTCATTCTCGGCAGCTGCGTCGGCGGCGCTGCGAGCATCGACCACTATTACACCGGTCTGCTGCAGGGCCGCACGGAGGAGCAGGATGTTCTGAAGATGTCCGCCTCCGCCATTGCGGCGAACACTGCCTTCGCGCTCGGCGCGAACGGCGAAACGGCGAACATCGTCAACGCCTGCGCGGCGGGCACGATGAGCGTTTCGTATGCGTGCGACCTCATCCGCCTCGGCCGCGGCGAAATTTTTCTCGCGGGCGGCACGGATGCGTTCTCATCCCTTGCCTATGCGGGCTTCAATGCGCTGCATGCGCTCTCGGCCGGCCCCTGCTCTCCGCTGAACCACAGCAACGGCATCTCCCTCGGCGAGGGCGCCGGTGTTCTGGTCGTGGAGGAGTATGAGCACGCCATCCGCCGCGGCGCAAAGATCTACTGCGAGGTGGCGGGCTGGGGCGTCAGCTCTGATGCCTTCCACATCACTGCACCGCAGCCGCAGGGCGAGGGGCAGATGGCCGCGCTGCACCGCGCCATGGTCAACGCCGGAACGGAAGCGGGCGACATCGGCTACATCAATGCCCACGGCACCGGCACGGCCAAGAACGACGCGGCGGAGTTCCTGTCGCTGCACACGCTTTTCGAGGGCGCGGCTCCGTCCGTCAGCTCGACGAAGTCCATGACGGGCCACTGCCTCGGCGCGGCGGGCGCGATCGAAGCTGTCCTCAGCGTCAAGGCGCTGACGGAGAATACGGTTCTTCCGACGACGGGCTATGCCCCGGAGGATCTGGCCCCGCTGGCCGAAAAGGCCGGAAACCTCGACTGCGTTGTGAACGTCGCCCACGAGCGCGAGCTGGAGAACGTCATGTCGAACTCGTTCGCATTCGGCGGCACGAACGCCAGCATCATTTTCTCGAAAAAGCCGCACCCGGCGGAGCAGACCGGCAAGCGCCGCATCTGTGTGACGGGCATCGGCGAGCTGCTGTCCGAGGCGGACGGCACGGCGAGCGTTCAGCGCGAGCTGACGCCGGAGGATTTCGGCGCGCGCGATGTGAAGCTCGGCTTCTACCGCAAGCTCGACCGTTTCAGCCAGATGCAGGTCCTCAGCGGCGTGGACGCCCTGCGCGACGCGGGCTTCACCATCGATGCGGACAACGCCTCCCGCGTCGGCAGCACGATCGGCACGGCGGACGGCCCTATGGCCGAGATCACGTCGTTCCAGAAGACCGTCTGCGAAAAGGGCCCGGCTGCGGGCAGCGCCTTCAGCTTCCCGCACACCGTGTATAACGCGGCGGGCGGCTACCTGTCCATTTTTACCGGTCTGAAGGGCTTCTGCGCCACGATCGCCAACGGCACGCAGGCGGGCCTGCAGAGCGTCATCTGTGCCTGCGACGAGCTACGCTCCGGCGCGGTCGACGCCGTACTTGCCGCCGGAACGGACGAAAATTCCGAAAATATCACCGAGGTCTATTCGCACCTGCCGCTGCCCGGCCATGTCGTCGGCGAGGGCTGCGTGACGATGCTCCTCGAGGATGCCGCTGCCGCACAGGCGCGCGGCGCAAGGATCTACGCCGAAATTCTCGGCTATGCCGGGACGCATCAGGCGGCCCGCTACGGCTCCGAGCCTGCGCAGGAGCAGGTCGACCGCACGCTGGCAGAGGCCCTGCAGGATGCGGGCCTGACCGCCGTCGACCGTCTGTTCACCGCACAGGAGATGAAGGCCCGCACCGGCGACGCCCGCGCGGCCTCCGCCGCTCTGGCGTTGGCAGAGGCCTGCCGCGCTGTGTCGTCCGGCGAGTGCCGCACGGCTGCTGCGCTGGCCACCGGCTGGACCGGCAGCGTCAGCTGCGTGATCGTTGGGAGGAAAGAAGCATGAGTATTGCACTTGTGACCGGCGCGTCGCGCGGCATCGGCAGAGCCTGCGCGCTGGCGCTTGCCAAACGCGGCTATGATGTCGCGGTGAACTATGTCTCGAACGAGGCTGCCGCGCAGGCGGTCGTCGCGGAGATCGAGGCGCTCGGCGTCCGCAGCATGGCCGTTCGCGCCAACACGGCAGAGCTGCCGGAGGTCAAGGATATGTTCCGCACCGTCGTGCGTGAGATGGGCGGCCTCGATGTCCTTGTGAACAATGCGGGCGTCGTGGACGACCGCTATCTCATGATGCTCACGGAGGATTCCCTGACCCGCAGCCTTGACATCAACATCAAGGGCTATTTCCACTGCGCGCAGCAGGCGGCGCTCAAGATGTTCAAGAAGAAGTCCGGCGTAATCGTCAACATTTCCTCCGTCAGCTCCGTGCTGGCCATTCCCGGCCAGAGCGTCTACAGCGCGACGAAGGGCGCGGTCAACGCGCTCACGGCGACGCTTGCCAAGGAGCTTGCGCCCTACGGCATCCGCGTCAACGCCGTCGCCCCCGGCTTCGTCGAGACGGAGATGCTCGACCATATCCCGCAGGAGCAGCGCGAGGGCTATCTCAAGTCCGTGCCGATGGGCCGCTTTGCCAAGCCGGAGGAGGTCGGCGACGCAGTCTGCACCCTGTGCGACCCGACGCTGTCCTACCTGACGGGCCAGACGCTCATCCTCGATGGAGGGCTGAGCCTGTGAATCTGCTGGAGATCAATGCGCGCATCCGTCAGCGCCCACCGTTCCAGATGATCGAGCGCGTGACGGCGCTGGAGCCCGGCAAGAGCGCCGACGGCATCAAGTGTGTTTCCGTCAACGAGCCGTATTTTCAGGGCCATATGCCCGGCCTGCCCATTATGCCGGGCGTCCTGCTCATCGAGAGCGCCGCGCAGCTGTGTTCCCTCGTCATCGAGGCTGACGGCAGCGACGACAGCAAGGTCTATGTGCTGCTGAAGGTGCGCGATTTCAAATTCGTCCGTCCCGTTGTGCCCGGAGACCGGCTGGAGATCCATGCCGAGATGGTGCGCGGCGGCGCGGGAGTCTACACGTTCGACGTGACGATCTCCTGCGACGGCGGCGTGCGCGCCAAGGGTGAGCTGATGTTTACGGCCGTGGCGCAGGATTCCATCTACGCATGAGAGTCCTTGTCCTCAACGCCAGCCCGAAGGGCGAGCAGAGCCACACCATGGCCATCACCCGCGCGTTTCTCTCCGGCTTCCCGGAGGGAACGCAGACGGAGCTGCTCGAGCTGCGCCATCTGAACATCCGGCCCTGCACGGGCTGCCTCGGCTGCTGGACGAAAACGCCCGGCCGCTGCGTGCAGCGCGACGACATGGATCGGGTCTATGCGGCCATTGCGGCGGCTGATGTCGTCGTCGAGAGCTTCCCGCTGTATTTTTATGGCATTCCGGGCACGCTCAAGACGCTGACGGACCGCTGCCTGCCCTATACGAAGGCCTATGGCTGGAGCAGCCGGGCCGTGCACGAGCTGCGCGACCCCGCCATGCTCGAAAAGCGCCTGGTGCTCATCTCCACCTGCTGGCACACGGGCATTGAGCGCCTGTATGCGGCGGTGCGCACGGCCTATGCCGAGTATGCGCCCGGCTATCAGGCGATCTTCTGCCCGCAGGGCGAGCTGTTCGCCATCGACGCCTGCCACCGTCAGGTCAGCGCCTATCTGGCCGATGCGGCGCAGGCGGGGCGCGAGGTCGCGCAGACCGGCCGCATCGCGGACGACACGGCGGCGCGGCTGGCGCGGCCCATCCTCTCGGATGCGACGTTCGAGCGCATCACACGCCCGCACTGGAGCATCATCGACGAATAATTCACGGATGCGGAACATCTCCGCATCCGTTTCCAGCTTGGTAAAAGTCCCTTTGGGATTTTTACCAAGCTGCTTTCAGAATTGCAAAATGTAATTTTTGTAGCATAATTTTGCAATTCTGCCGCTGCGGCGGGTTATTGAACGCGAAAGGAAACCCTGACGGTTTCACACTTTTCTTCCCTCCGAAACTTTCAGCCGGGAGAAAAGCCTCGCAGAGTTTGCGCTCGCAAGCGCAAAGAAAGTGGGAATCATTTTCTCCGGCGGCGTGTACGTCGGAGAAAATACCGCTCGGCTCGCAAACGTGCGAAGGGCGTGCCCTTCGTGCGCTGCAGCGAGCCGCAGCCTTTTCAAACGAGAGCCCAGTGAAACGGGTCTCGTTTGAGAGCTTGTCAAAAACACTTTTTTGACAAGCTCACGGATGCGGAACATTTCCGCATCCGTTTCGTCAAATAGGGCAAGAAGAATAGCGCAGGGGATACCCTGTTAGAAACCATGGACAAAGGAGAACAAACCTATGAAACGGATATTTGCGGTTCTGCTGGCGCTGAGCCTGCTTCTGCTTGCCGCCTGCTCGAAGGGCGTTTCGCCCACGGAGCCGTCCCAGACCGAGCCTGCCACGCAGGCTCCGACCGAACCGGCGACCGAGGCCCCAACGGAGCCTTCGCAGACCGAGCCTGCCACGGAGCCGTCGCAGCCCGAGGAGAAAGGCCCGTTCACTGTGACCTATGCCCACGCGCAGGCCGACACGCACGGCTCCGGCGAGGTGTGGGTACAGCTGCTGGCCGAGGTCACAAACACCGGCTCGGAGCCGCTGACGCTCGGCGCAGCGGACTGGACGGTCTGCACGCCGGACGGAACGGAGCTTGCCGTCCGCAAGGGCGTCTCCGCTTATCCGCAGACGATCGAGCCGGGCGAAAAGGGCTGGTATTATGATGAGTTCACTGTCGATACGGCCCAGACGGGCGAGCTTGCCGTGCAGTATGACGGCGATGCCCTCGCAGCATCCATCCGCGCGGCGGAGCAGAGCGGCGTGCGCTATGCCGTCTCGGATATCAATCTGAAGGATTCCGTCTATGGCGGCGTGGAGCTGACGGGCCGCATCCGCAACGACACGGCGGAGCGGGGCAGCCTCGTCTGCGTGGCGGCCGTGCTGCTCGACGAGTCGGAAAAGCCGCTCGGCGTGGTCTACGCCGTGCTGGACAGCCCGCTCGAGGCCGGCGCGGAGACGACGTTCGGCATGAGCAGCGAGATGCTCCCGCCGGAGGTCAAATCTGCGGACATCGCACAGGTCGAGACGTTCGCCTATCCGCTCGCAGAGTGACGCAGCTTGTCAAAAAAGTCCCTTCGGACTTTCCTGCCAAGCTGCTTCCAGAATTGCAAAATCAGTTTTTGTATCATGATTTTGCAATTCTGCCGCT
>DQIA01000059.1:0-5616 GCA_003525905.1 Clostridiales bacterium | reverse complement strand
GGACACCCTGACGGTTTCCTTTCACACATTCCTTCCCTCCGAAACTTTCGGCTGGGCAGGTTTTTTGACAGTCTGCGCTCGCAGAGCGAGCATATAAAAACGGACCGGGTCGGAGATACCGACTCGGTCCGTTTTATACGGGACTCAAACGTTGAAGAGGAAGTTGACGATGTCGCCGTCCTTCATGACATACTCCTTGCCTTCACTGCGGACAAGGCCCTTTGCCTTTGCAGCTGCCATGGTGCCGCAAGCCTTCAGGTCGTCGAAGGCGATGACCTCCGCGCGGATGAAGCCACGCTCAAAGTCACTGTGGATCTTACCGGCGGCCTGCGGGGCGCGGGTGCCCTTTTTGATCGTCCAGGCACGGCATTCGTCGCTGCCGGCCGTCAGGAACGAGATGAGGCCGAGCAGCTCATAGCTCGCCTGGATCAAGCGATCAAGGCCGGACTGCTTCAGGCCCAGCTCTTCCATGAACATGGCCTTTTCGTCCGGGTCGTCCAGCTCGGCGATGTCCGCCTCCAGCTTGGCGCAGATCGGCAGGGCAAGGGAGCCCTCCTCGTCGGCCAGCTTCTTGACCTGCTGGAAGTACGGCACGGACTCCGGATCGTTCACGGCGTCCTCCGAGACGTTCGCGGCATAGATCGTCCGCTTGAGCGTCAGCAGGTCAGACGTGGCGATGAGGGCGCGGTCGTCGTCGGAGCATTCGAACGTGCGGGCAAGCTTGCCCTCATTCAGATGCTCGAGCAGGGCAGAGAAGACCTCCGCCTCGCGCAGGAAGCGCTTGTCGCCGCCCTTGGCGGCCTTCTGGGCCTTGTCCATGCGGCGCTCGCACATTTCGGCGTCGGCGAGGATGAGCTCGAGATTGATGATGTCGATGTCGCGCAGCGGGTCTGTGCTGCCCTCGACATGGGTGACGTTCGGGTCGTCAAAGCAGCGCACGACGTGGATGATGGCGTCCGTCGTGCGGATGTTCGAAAGGAACTTATTGCCGAGGCCCTCACCCTTGGACGCGCCCTTGACAAGGCCTGCAATGTCGACGAATTCGATCGTGGCGGGCGTGAATTTCTTCGGCTGATGCAGGTCGCGCAGCCACTCCAGACGCGCATCCGGCACGGCCACGACGCCGACGTTCGGATCGATGGTGCAGAAGGCGTAGTTATCGGCGGGAATGCCCGCATTTGTGATCGCGTTGAACAGCGTGGACTTGCCGACGTTCGGCAGTCCGACGATACCAAGTTTCATGGATGCTGATCTCTCCTCTTATTTCGAGTATATCTATTATAGCAGAGACGCGCGGCTCTCACAAGCCCAAAATATCAGTTTGCGGCGCGGCGGTCATAGAGCTTTGCAAGGCCGCCTTCGGAGGTCTCGCGGTATTTTGCGCTGATGTGCAGGCCGGTCTCCTTCATCGTGCGCACGACCATGTCGAAGCTGATGTTGCGCGAGCCGCACAGCAGGCCGGACAGATTGAAGGCGTCCATGGCGCGCTTGGCAGCCACGGCGTTGCGCTCGATACACGGGATCTGGACAAGGCCGCAGATCGGGTCGCATGTCAGGCCGAGGTGGTGCTCCATGGCGATCTCGGCGGCGTATTCCGTCTCCTCGATGCTCAGACCCATCAGAGCGCACAGCGCGGCGGCGGCCATGGAGCAGGCCGTGCCGATCTCTGCCTGACAGCCGCATTCCGCGCCGGAGATGGAGCCGTTGCGCTTGACGAGAGCGCCGAACAGGCCGGCGACGGCCAGCGCGCGCAGGACCTGCGCATCTGGGATATTGTGCGTTCTCTGCATGTACAGCAGCACGGCGGGCAGCACGCCTGCGGAGCCGCAGGTCGGCGCGGTGACGATGGTGCCGTTGTCGGCGTTCTGCTCCGAAACGGCAAAGGCATAGGCACACACGATGCGCAGCTCGCGCACCTGCGGGCGCTCATTTTCCTTGCTCTGCGCATAGAGGCGCTTGGCCTTGCGCTCCACGTTCAGGCCGCCCGGCAGCGTGCCCTCGGCGGCCAGACCGTCGGCAACGGCCTGCTTCATCGTCTGCCAGACCTCCGCGAGAAAGTCCCAGATGCCGGGGCCCTCGTTCAGCTCCACATATTCGCTCAGCGAGATGTAGCGCCAGCGGCAGAACTGCGCGATCTCCGCAAAGGAATTTTCGGGATAGACCTCATCCTGCTCCTCCGGCGCATCCTGCCCCTCGATGCGGATGTCGCCGCCGCCGATGGAGGCCACGCGCATGGTGGCGTAGGGCTTGCCTTCGCGGCAGGCAAAGAAGTCCAGCGTGTTCGGGTGCGGCAGGCTGTGCGGCGTCTCCTCTGAGAAGACGACCTCCGTCCGCTCGCGGCCGAGCACTTCATACAGCACGCGGTCCGTGCCGTGGCCGCGCCCCGTCTTGGACAGCGAACCGTAAAGCACGACACGGTAGGTCTCCGCGTCGGGATATTTGCTCAGGAAAAGTCTGGCGGCGCGCTCCGGCCCCATGGTGTGGGAGCTGGACGGCCCCTTGCCGATCTTATAAACGTCGCGGATCGATTTCATCCGGGATCCCTCCATATTTCTGTGATCCCGGATATTATAGCATTCTGCCGTGGAAAAAACAATCCCGGCCATATCCGGCAAGGGAACAAAAACCGCGAAAAACCGCCTCAAAAGGTGGAAAAAATGCCCCGTTCCCGAATCGTGATATCCGGGAACGGGACGGCGGTCAGGGCTTGCGGAGCGCTTCGAGGGAAAGCTCGCCCGCCAGCTTGAACAGGGCGTCTGCCACAACGGTCTCCAGCGGGAGCCGGGCGCTCTCTGCCACGCGGGTATAGAAGGCGGCGGCCGCCGCGTCAAGGTCAATGGTGAGTCGCAAGGGAAACGGCCTCCTTCGGGGAAAGAATCCTGCTCCATAGTATGCTGAGGCTTGACAGGCGTGTGAAAATGGGTTAAATTATTATGGTATATTGGTATCGCTGCGCAACGGCGTCTTCCGGCGCGCTGCGGCAGCTTCGAAAGGATGAGGCAGGCTATGGCCAAAGAAAAGAAAGTTGAACAGATCACCGATATGGAGGTCGATTTTGCCCAGTGGTACACGGATGTCTGCAAAAAGGCAGAGCTGATCGATTATTCCTCGATCAAGGGCATGTTTATCTACCGTCCGTACGGCTATGCCATTTGGGAAAATATCCAGCGTCTGATGGATGCGGAATTCAAGAAGACCGGTGCAGAGAACGTCTATATGCCGATGCTGATCCCGGAATCCCTGCTGCAGAAGGAAAAGGACCACGTCGAGGGCTTCGCGCCGGAGTGCGCGTGGGTCACGATGGGCGGCAGTGAGAAGCTCGAGGAGCGCTACTGTATCCGCCCGACGTCCGAGACGCTGTTCTGCGAGCACTTCCACGACATCATCCACTCCTGGCGCGATCTGCCGAAGATGTACAACCAGTGGTGCAGCGTGCTGCGCTGGGAAAAGACGAGCCGTCCGTTCCTGCGCCACCGCGAGTTCCTCTGGCAGGAGGGCCACACCATGCACGCCACAGCCGAGGAGGCCCGCGAGGAGACAGAGCGTATGCTCAATGTGTATGCCGACTTCTGCGAGAACGTGCTGGCCATGCCGGTCACGCGCGGCCAGAAGACCGACAAGGAAAAGTTCAACGGCGCCGAGGCGACCTATACGATCGAGTGCATGATGCACGACCGCAAGGCCCTGCAGGCGGGCACGTCCCACTTCTTCGGCGACGGCTTTGCCAAGGCGTTCGACATTTTCTATACGGATAAGAACAACCAGAAGGTCAACCCCTTCCAGACGTCCTGGGGCGTCTCCACGCGTCTGATCGGCGGCATCATCATGACCCACGGCGACAACAGCGGCCTCGTCCTGCCGCCGAAGATCGCGCCGGTGCAGATCGTCATCATCCCGATCGCCATGCACAAGGAGGGCGTGCTCGAGAAGGCACGCGCCGTCGCCGAGACGCTGCGCGCGGCCGGCCTGCGCGTGAAGCTCGACGAGTCCGAGCAGAGCCCCGGCTGGAAGTTTGCGGAATATGAGATGAAGGGCGTGCCGCTCCGTCTGGAGCTCGGCCCGAAGGACATCGAGCAGAACCAGTGCGTGCTCGTCCGCCGCGACAACGGCGAAAAGAGCTTCGTCTCGCTCGACTCCCTGGTCGAATCCGCCAACACGCTCATGGATGCCGTGCACGACGGCATGTATGCCAAGGCAAAGCGCAACCTTGACGAGAATATCTACGATGCCTTCACGCTCGAGGAGGCCAAGCGCCTGCAGCAGGAGCACGGCGGCTTCATCCGCACGATGTGGTGCGGCGACGAGGCCTGCGAGATCCGCATGAAGGAGGAGGCCGGTATGACGAGCCGCTGCATCCCGTTTGCGCAGCAGCACCTCGCCGACACCTGCGCCATCTGCGGCAAGCCTGCCAAGAAGATGATCTACTGGGGCGTTGCCTACTGAGCTGTTGAAAAATTCCAAAGGACTTTTTCAACAATGGGATCTCAGTCCGCTGCGCGCACGAATCGCCCGTCAAAGACGGGCGATCTCAGCATCCTTCCCTCCGAAATTTGGGGCTGGACTGGTTTTTCAACAGTCCGGAATGCCTGTGAAGCATTTTCCCTGAGATTCCCACGTCGCTTCGCTCCTCGGAATGACACGACTGGGAGTTCTCTGTCAAATGCAAACCGCCCGCAGCAGGGGCTTCCTGCTGCGGGCGGTTTGAAAAAGGAGGGAAAAATGAAAAAAGAAAGAAAAGAAAATGCATCACACTTACTATCCATATTATATCCGGGAATTATTAAGAAGAAAACCAAGAAAATATTAAGTTTATTTGAAGTTGACGGCTCCCACGCCCAGGACGGGGCAGCCGGTCTGGTTTAGCCTGGGATTTTTGGGGGAGAATCCCAAAAAGAATTGCAGGCAAGTGGCTGGCTTACCTGCAACTCCCGGTTTAAAGTAAGAGGGGGAAAATGAAAAAGATTAACTCAACGCTTCTGGTATTATTGTACCCCGGAGATATTAAAAATATAAGCCAGAAGAAATTAAGTTTGTGTTAAGCGGGCGGGCCGTACCGGCGCGAAAAATGGTTGACAAATCACGCGTCCGCTGATAGAATAGTCCAAGAATCGTGAAAATTCGCGTTGAAGAAGCCAATCTGCGGCAGAACCGTCAGCGAGCAGGGGAGAGTGCAAGCCCTGCGGCCGATGCTGCAGACCGCCACTTCCGAGCGGCCCGCGACGAGCGGGACGGCCCATCCCCGTTATCCGATGACTAAGATGCCGCGCTGCGGTAATTAGGGTGGTACCGCGAGAAGCCTCGCCCCTATATCCGGGGGTGGGGTCTGCTTTTTATTCCGAGGGAATCTCTGAACAAATCGTCTGCGGCTGAGCAGCGAATCTTTTGCCCCATCCGTACAGTTTGGAAAACGGGAAATACATCCAGTATTCCTCCGTTTCCCAAACTTTCGCCTGAGACAAAATCTCCAGCTGTCAGCTCTTGACGATTGATTCAGCGCTTCCCGAGTATTTTCAGGAGGATGATTCCCATGGCCACAAAAAAGTATGGCGTCAATGAGCTGCGCGAGATGTTCCTCTCGTTCTTCGAGAGCAAGGGCCATCTGCGCCTGCCCAGCTT
>DQIA01000055.1 GCA_003525905.1 Clostridiales bacterium | reverse complement strand
CTTCCCTCCGAAACCTCCGGCTGAGCAGGTTTTTCGACAGACTGATTTTATACACTTATTCGCCGCGATTCAGAAAATCGATGAGTTCCTCGCTGAGATTGTTCTGGTGATACAGGAACAGCGCCATATCGATGTCATACTCCGCCACCAGCTCCGGCAGGGATTCCTCGCGCAGGTAGCTGCGCGGGTCGATCACGATGATCTCCGAAAACAGCTCCGCCCAATAGTCCGTCATCGGGTCCTCCATGGAATCCTTCAGAATCAGAACACGCCGCGCAGAGCGCGCATTGGGATTACAGATGCGGTAAAACCCGAGGTTTTCCGTCGAGAGCAGGTTATACTGCATCTCCTCTCCGCTCTGCAGCCCTCTGGCCCAAATAGACTCACGAGGAACTTCGACGTCTTTGGCATCATAATACTGCAGCTCGGACGTCTCGCGGATGGAATAATACGGGATCTCCTCCTGCATGGAAAACAGATAGGAGAAGCGCCGGTTCAGATCACCGCGATAGGGACAGTCAAGGTCCTGCCAGGCAAAGTCCTCCGCCGCGGGCAGCACCACACCGTCCAGCAGGCCGTTTTCCTGCATGGCTGCGGCAAGATCAGCCGAGGCGGCGGACCTTCGGGGCTGACGGAGCCATGGCGCGCCCGAAGCCGTAGGTCGCCGCCGAGGCAGCCAGCAGAAGCAGGATATTGCCCGGATCGCCCCATGCATAGAACCCAAGGCTCCCCACGAGGAGGAACGCATTGCGGAACCGCGCGGGTAGCAGATAATAACACAGGAAAAAGAGCGGCAGAAAACAGATCAGAAATATGGCGCTGTTGAAAACCATGGGTCTTGATTCCTCTTTCGGTCAAAATAGTCTGCCGGCACGGATGCACCGGGAGCGCCGGTTATTTCTATCAGAACAGCCGCGTCCCCGCGACATATTTTGCCGCGATATGGCGCTCGTCTGCCAGATAGATGCAGCGCTCGAGGCGCTCGATCGGGGTCAGCTCCTGCGGATGGACCAGGGCGCTGTCGTCCAGCACGACGGCATCCAGCGCAAAGCCCGGCTCAAAGCAGCCGACCTCTCCGAAGAACGCACCGCCGCCGCGCGTGGCCAGATAGAACGCCTGCGCGACCGTCAGGGGCGCAGTGGTGTCGTCGAGCAGACGCCAGCGGAGCTTCGCGACGCGGATGGCCTCCGCCATGACGCGGAACAGATTCTCCGTCTCTCCGGCGGCAAGGTCCGAGCCGAGGCCAACGCGCAGGCCGCGCGCCAGATAAGCGGAGACCGGTGCAATGCCGGAGCTGAGGTTGGAATTGGAGAGCGGCGAATGCGCGATGAACACGCCGCGCGCCTGCAGCAGGTCCTGCTCCTCCGGCGGGCAGTGCACGCAGTGGGCCATGATGCACGGCTGCGAAAGCAGGCCGCAGCGGTCATAGGCCTCGGCATAGAAGTCCGTCTGCGGGCACAGGGACTGCACAAGGGCGATCTCACCGAGATTTTCGGAAAGATGGCTCTGCACCGGCAGGCCGCGCCGGGCCGCCAGCTCGCCAAGCCCCTGCAGCAGAGCATCGCTGCACGACGGGACGAAGCGCGGCGTCAGGATCGGCTTTGTATGGGCGAAGCGCGCGCTGGCCAGCCATTGCTCCGTTGCGGCCAGCGAGGCCGCCGCATCCGCCTCGCGCAGGGCCTCGGGACAGTCGCGGTCCATGTTCACCTTGCCGACATAGCTGACAAGGCCGCTGGCCTCCAGCAGCTCCATCAGAAGGGTCGTGGCGGCGGGGTGCACCGTGCCGAACACGACGGCGCGCGTCGTGGCGCTGCGGCGCAGGCAGTCCACGAACTGGCCATAGGCCAGCGCGGCATAGCTGAGATCCGCGTATTTGGCCTCCTCCGGGAACGTGTGGGCGTTTAGCCAGTCCAGCAGCTCCAGATCCATACCCAACCCACGGAAGGCAAACTGCGGCGCATGCAGATGGAGGTCCGTCATGCCCGGCAGGATGAGGCGGTCGCCGAAATCCGTCAGCGGCAGGCCGGAAAATCGCTCCGGCAGCGCCGAAAAGACACCGGTGCAGCGTCCCTCCTCGCAAACCAGATAGGAATCTGCCGCAACGCGGAGCCGCTCCGGAGATTCACTGTCGATAATGTTGCCGTGCAGCACAAAAGATCCCATGCGATCGCCCCTCTCGTTCAAAATGTTATATTATAATAGCACTATTTTATCACATTGTCAATTGCAGCCAAATATTTCTCCTCATTTTTAGGCATTATTCCCAATCTCGGAAGCAAGCTTCAGCAGGGATGCACGGTCGTTCGGCGCGGAGCCGTCCAGAACGGCGTCCAGCAGGCGCTTCAGCACGGCCCCGACGGCCGGGCCCTGTGTCATGCCGAGGGCCAGCAGGTCGCGGCCGGAGACCGCAAGAGCGGAAACGCTGCTGCAGCCCTTCTCCGCCTGCCCGAGCAGGGCCAACGCGGCCTCGCGCCGGGCGGTCTGCTCCGCGGCATCCGCCGTGCCGGTGCCGATGGCATCGGCGCAGCGCAGCAGGATCAGTGCGCGGCAGACCGGCGCGCCGAGGCGGGCCAGCATGCGCCGCATGCCGCGCAGATCGTCCGGGATGGGCCGATCGTGTACCGCGACGAGCTGCGTGACGAATTCCGCCGTCGCCCGGTCATAGCGCAGGCGGCGCAGGACCTCCTCCGTGACGGCGGCCCCGGCGGCCGGGTGGCCGTAGAAATGGCCGACGAGATTTTTATCGAAGAAAAATGTCGCCGGCTTTCCGGCATCGTGCAGCAGTGCCGCCAGCCGGAGCGGCTCCTCGGGCGGAACGCCGTCCACAACGGCCAGCGTGTGTGTCCAGACATCGCGCGTATGATGCGGATTATACTGCCGGAAGCCCTGACAGGGGGCAAGCTCCGGGATGAGCTCGAACAGCACATCGGAGAATTCCTCCAGCAGCGCAGCAGCCTGCCTGCCGCACAGAATACCGCTAAGCTCCTTGTGCAGGCGCTCCGGCGCAACGGCGCGCAGCCGGGTCCGGGCCGCATGGATGGCGGCAGCCGTCTCTCCGTCGATGCGGAAGGACAGCCGCGCCGCAAAGCGCAGCGCGCGCAGCATCCGCAGGGCATCCTCTGAAAACCGTGCCGCAGGGTCCCCGACGCAGCGGATCACGCCGCGGCGCAGGTCGTCCTGCCCGCCGAAGAGGTCCGTCACGGCGCCCGCTGCGTCGGCCGCCATGGCGTTGACCGTAAAATCGCGGCGCGCCAGATCGGGTGCCAGCTCGCGCAGAAAGTCGACCCGGTCCGGATGGCGGCTGTCGGCATAGCCGGACTCTGCGCGGAACGTTGTGATCTCATAAGGCACGCTCTCGCGCACGACTGTGACCGTGCCGTAGCGCGCACCCGTCAGAACAGTGCGGTCCGCGGCAAAGCAGGCCTCCGTCTGCTCCGGCGCGGCGCTCGTGCAGATATCCCAGTCCTGCGGCGCGCAGCCGAGCAGGCTGTCGCGCACGCAGCCGCCGACCGCATAGGCAGAAAAACCCGCCGCGTTCAGCTGCCGGAGCAGTGCCTGAACCTGCGGCGGGATCGTGATGCGGGCCGTCATTTCGTATCCCGCAGAGGGAGCTTGCAATACGGGCAGTCGTCCATTTTCCCGCGGTTGGCAGGCAGCACCCGGTGGCAGTGCGGGCAGCGGTAGAACGTCACGCTGACAAGGAAGCCCAGCACCAGCAGGGCGATGCCGCCGAACAGCAGCCAGCGCTGCGCCGTCTGCGGGGCGCTCTTCAGCGCGAGGCTGAGCACTGCCGATGCACAGCCCGCGGCATAGCAGATATTCTTGATGAGTCTTGCAAGCTGCAGCTTCATTTTTCGCTCTCCTCCCATTGCTTCCAGACGTCCGGGCAATAGCCCACGGTCGCCTTCCTGCCGTTGCGGACGACCGGCGTGCGCATGAGCTCCGGCCGTTCAAACAGCTTGTCCTCCTTGGCGCGCACGTCGTCCATATAACGCAGCAGATCGATGTCCGGGTCGCGGCGCGACCAGTCGATGAGCTTATCCACACCGCCAACGGCGCGCAGCACGCTGTCAAATTCTCCGCCGGACATGCCGTAGCGCAGCAGGTCGATCTGCTGCACGCGGATGCGGCGCTCCTTGAAATATCGCTCAGCCTTCTTCGTGTCAAAGCACTTCGAGCGGCCGAAGATCTGAATGTTCAATATCGCACCTCCATGAGCCACAGGCCCTTTGCCGGGGCCGTCTCCCCTGCCAGCGCACGGCAGCGGGCGTCGAACAGTGCGGGCAGGCTCTCTGCCGTGCGCTTGCCGAGGCCAACCTCCAGCAGCGTACCGACGAGGATGCGCGCCATGTGATACAAAAAGCCGTCCGCAGTCAGCGTGAAGCGCAGCTCGGCGTCCTCCTGCGTGATGTCAAGGCGGCGCAGCGTGCGCACCGTGGACTTTTTCATCTGCCGGTTGGCGCAGAACGTAAAAAAGTCATGCGTTCCCACCAGCCCGGCCGCCCCGGCGCGCATGGCGCCGCAGTCCAGCTGGCGCGGTTCCCAGGCGCGGTAGCGCCGGGCGAACACATCCGGCCGGTCGCTGTTCCAGAGGCGGTAGACATAGGTCTTCTCGACGGCCGAAAGGCGGGCGTGGAAGCGCTCCGGCGCATAGTCGAGCGTCAGCGCACCGATATCCTCCGGCAGAAGGCGGCGCAGCTGCGCCAGCACCTCGTCCGTTGGCCGCTTCGGCGCATGGAACGACGCAACCTGACAGGCCGCATGCACCCCGGCATCCGTGCGGCCGCTGCCGCTGATCTCAAGCGGCTGGCCGAAGATCTCGCCGAGAGCCGTTTCCACGCTGGCCTGCACGGTTTTGGCGGGCGGCGGCAGACGCTGCCAGCCGCGATAGCGCGTGCCGTCATAGGCAAGCGTCAGTCGGTAATTCTGCAAAGCTCCTCCATCACCTCGCGGTGTGTGTCCGCGGAGAAGAGGAAGCTCCCGTCCGCAGCATAGACCTCATAGTGTCCCCGAACATTTCGTATCTGAACCTGCATATCGATCCCTCCTGTTGTTTCTGAGAGAGAGTATAGCAGGTTTGCTGTCCAATAAATCGGACTCGGAAAGACAAATTTTCGCTGTTTCGGAAAAATTACGCCGCCGGGGCCTCGAACTTATCCAGGAAACGAACGAGCATTGCGGCGCACTGCGCGCGCGTGGCGCTGCCGGCAGGGTCGAGGCGCTTGCCGTCCGTGCCGTTCAGGATGCCGTTGGCCACGGCCCACTGCATGGCATCGGCCGCATAATCCGAGACCTTCGCCGCATCGGCAAAGTCCTTCAGCGAGGTGCGGGCCGATGTGTCATAACCGCACAGGCCGGCATAGCGCAGAAGCATCACGGCAAGCTGCTCGCGCGTGATCTCCTGCAGCGGCGCAAAAGACGTCGCCGACATGCCCTTGACCACGCCGTTTTCATAGGCCCATGCAACGGCATCGGCAAACCAGTCCGCCGCCGCGACGTCCGTGAAGGGCGCCTTTGCCGCACCTGTGGGCGAACCCGCCATGCGGTAGATTACCGTTGCCAGCATAGCGCGGTTCATCGTGCTCTCCGGCTCGAAGGTCGTCTCGCTCGTGCCTTGGAACAGGCCGCGGTCCGTTGCCTCGGACACGGCCTCAAAATACCACGCATCGCGGGAAATATCCTGATACGGCAGGCCTGTGGTCTCCCAGCGGGCGTAGAGCGTAACGTTGCCGCGGGCAGGAGCCGCCGTCTCCGGCGTGTAGCGCGTGCCGCCCGAGAGAGCACGGTCATACCAGCCCGTAAAATAGTGACCGGTGCGGTAAGCGTTCGGCAGGGTACCGAGAGACGTTCCGGTCTTGTAATAGACATAGTCGTCCTCGGCCTCGCCTCCCATGGCGTTGAACACGACGCGGACATAGGCCGTGCTGCCCAGACGGTAGACACCGTTCAGATACATATCCGCCTCGTCGATGCGTCGTCTGGCCAAGCCGTCGACGACCTCGCTGCTCGAGCTGAGCCAGCGGCCCATGGTGTTGACGAATTCCATCTCCGTATAGCCGCCGTAGACGAAATACTGATAAATATTGTATTTGGGGTTGATCCACTGCGGGCCGAGGTTGAACGTGAAGCTGATCATCGCGTCATACTGCGACTGCGTGTGGACCAGCGGCGAGGCGTCGAGCACGTCGTCCACCATTTTTTCAAAGTCCACGAGCATCAGGCGCAGGCGCTGGTCGGCCTCCTCCTCCGTGATGCCGTCGGGGAATTCATTCTCCTCGCAGCGCGTGCCATAGCCGATCGTCCACTGGCCGTAATCCCAGTAGGCGAACTTGCTGAAGCCCTCGTGATCCTTGATAAACTGGATACAGGCCTCGCTCGTCTTCAGCGTGACAGGGTCCTCGCCGCTGCCGCCGTTGTCCTCATTCGGGTTTTCGACCGGGGTCGAGGACCAGTGGGCGTAGACGATGAGATTCTCCGCCGCAGGTGTGGAATTGGTAATGTGCGCGCCGCCGGAGGCTGCCGTATACCACCCGGCAAAATACATGCCGGAGCGCGTGGCCGTCTGCAGTGCGGCATAGGTCTCGCCGCGCGGATAGCACAGGACACGGTTGTCCTCCAGCGAGCCGCCGTTCGGCATATGGACAAGGTAGCGGAAGCCGGGGTCACTCTCGTTTCCGGTATAGTCGCCATAGAAATAGACCTGCAGCTCGCGGATACGCCGCTCGAGCATTTTGGAAGAATAGCTGCCGCCCACGCTGACCCACGAGCACCACGCATTGGCCATGCTGACCTCGGTATAGTCCCCGCCCGTAAGCAGTCGGGTCACGCGGCAGCCCGAGAGCACGGCGGAGCAGTTGAACTGCAGGGAGGCCAGCGCGTCGAACTGCTGCTGCGTCAGGGTCAGGCCGTTTGCAGAGAGGAAGCTGTTCACGCTGTTCTCCACCTGCGTCAGGGCCGTGCGGAAGCTGGAGACGCCGCGGCCTTCCAGCTCCTCGAGCATAGCGATGCCGCTGTCGCTGACCGTCATGGCCTGCGGGGCGCGCTCGTTCGCATCCGGCCCGATCGTCTCGGGAGCCTGCGTTTCCTCCGGAACGGACTCCACCGGCTCCGTCGCAGCGGTCTCCTCCGGCTGCACGGCAGCCGTTTCCTCGGTCCCGGCCGTCTCTGCCCGCACGGGCAGCTGTATGCCGGAAAAGATCAGCAGCGCAGAGAGCGCGCCGCACAGAATTCGCTTCATAGGGTAACTCCTTCTTTCGGGATTCTACCCCATTTTAACAAAACCGTTCCCGTTCGTCAAGATTCAGAGGTCTTTTAACAAGTTCTGCGGCCGAAAAACATTACAAAAAGGTAACAATTTTCGTCAGATCAGTCCAGATGCCGCTCATAAAACGCAAGAACGTCATCATAGACGAGCTGGCGGTTCTTCTCGTTGAGGATCTCGTGCCGCCCGTCATAGAGCTTGCAGGTCACATCCTGCATCCCGGCCGCACGGAAGGCAGTCGCCGCCTTTTCCACCCCGCGGCCCATATTGCCCACGGGGTCGCTTCTTCCGGCGATGAAAAATACCGGGAGGGCCTTGTCCATGCGCTGCAGATTGGCGGGCCTCTGGATCATGCGGATGCCGCGCAGCATCTCGCGCGTCAGGCCGATGGTCGCGTCCTGCCCGCACAGCGGGTCGGCCGTGTATTTTGCAACAACCTCGGGATCACTGCAGATCCAGTCGTTCGGCGTGCGGGCGTCCGGGAATTTCCGGTTATACGCGCCGAACATCAGATTTGCCAGCAGCTTGCTGCGGCCGGTCTCGCCAAGGCGCAGCTTTTCCAGCCCGCACAGGGCAAGGCCCGCCGCAAGCACCGGGGCAGGCTGCCAGCCCGTGCCGCAGATGACGGCGGCGCGCAGCCCGGCGTCCGGATAGCGAAACAGCAGCGTGCGCGTCAAAAATGAGCCCATGGAGTGGCCCAGCACGAAATACGGCACGCCGGGATAGTCCCGCTGCGTGCGGCGCAGCAGCTCCATGCTGTCGTCCACGGCGGCGCACCAGCCGCCGGAAAAATGGCAGGGCTCCGTACCGTGGGATTTTCCGTGGCCCATGTGGTCCTCGCCCGTGACGAGCAAGCCGTGGGCATTGAGGAAGGCCGCAAACCCGGCATAGCGCGGCACATACTCCGCGATGCCGTGGATGATCTGCACCACGCCGCGCGGCTGGCCCTCCGGCTCCCAGCGATAGGCGTGGATCATTCCGGCTCCGTGCGAAGAAAATTCAAATTCCAGCATAGAAATCCTCCAAAGTCCGATTTATTGGACACCTCGTCCTGTATGATAGGAGCATGCTAAGCGTTCGGGCCGCAGAAACAGAGCTGCCCGGCAAAAAATAACAGGAAAGAAGTGCATGTTCATGAATTCCGTGATCGATCTGACCGCCTAT
This sequence comes from Clostridiales bacterium, assembly GCA_003525905.1. Classification (GTDB taxonomy): domain Bacteria; phylum Bacillota; class Clostridia; order Oscillospirales; family Oscillospiraceae; genus JAZOXB01. Next base: position 3,036 of record DQIA01000055.1, on the reverse strand, counting down.
CTGCCCGAGCAGTCCGCGCCCCGCCGCCGCAAGCGGAAATTCGGCAGCGTTGCCGCCGCAGTGGAGACTGCCGTCACCCTTCTGATGGGCGTTGGCTTTCTGCTTGCCCTGACGGCGTTTCTGCTGGCGCTGTAAAGTCCGGGTTTTCGTCGAGTGTGGAGAACAGCTCGTCCTCCCGCTGCGCGCGGCGGATGCAGCGAAGCGTGCCGTCCGCCTGATAGAGATATTCCGCGCAGTGCGGCGTCAGACCATAGGAATAGCCCATGGACGCGCCATAGGCCCCGACGTCATGGATGACAAGACGCGCGCCTCTGCGGCATTCCGGCAGAAGGCGCTGGCCGAACGGTTCGCGCGGCTCCGGGATGCGGTCGCCGACGGCATAGCGCCGCCGCCCTTCCACACGGTCGTCGCCGAGGACGGAGATATGATGATACGTCCCGTAGAGCTCCGGCCGGAGCAGATCGGCGCGGCTGACATCCACACCGAGCCAATCCTGCGCGCCGCGCTTGACGCCTGTCACCGTTGTAAGCAGAATGCCCGCATGGGCCGTGAGCCAGCGGCCAAGACCCGTCTCCACGGGCACGCCGCCAAGGCCGGAAGGCTCCATGATCCGGGAAAATTCCGCCTGTACCCCACGGGAGACGGCCGCGATGTCGGCGTCGCGCTCCGTGCGGCGATGGGCCACCGGGAGACCGCCGCCGAGGCAGCAATAGGACACCTGCAGACCGAAGCTGCCATGCAGCGCTGCCGCGCAGGTGAACAGGGCGCGGGCCAGCGCGGAAAAGGCCTCGGGATCGCGCAGGCCAAGGCCGAGCATGGCGCTCAGGCCGACCTCGCGCACACCCTTGAGCCGCAGCTCCTGCGCCGTATCCAGCAGCTCGCCCGTCCGCATTCCGAAGCGCGTGGCCTCCGCCTTGTGGAAGCTGCGGTCCGGCTCCGGCCGAAGCCGCAGGCCGAGCCGCGCAGGCAGCGGACGCTCCCGCTCCAGCCGGAGCAGCAGCCCGCCGTCGTCCAGCACGAGGTCCGCAGCCGGAACGGCCAGCTCGGCGTCCGTGGGAAACTCGGGCGCAAAGCGGATGGACTCCGGGGAAAAGCCGCTGGCCAGCGCCAGCCGGTACTCCCCCGCCGTGACGCACAGCGCCCCCTGCCCCTCCTCGCGCAGGATGCGCAGGACGGTCGGGTTCGGCAGCGCCCGCACCGGGAACCAGGCCCGGAACCCGGCGCTCCACGAAAAGGCGCTGCGCAGCCGGGCCGCGCGGGTGCGGAGCTGCGCCTCATCATAGACATAGCAGGGCGTCGGAAGCGCGCGGAGCAGCTCCTCCGGCGCAAAGACGGCGTCCTGCGGATCGCGCCGCTCAGGCGCGGACATTGCGCTGATAAAGCAGGTTCAGGCCCTTGAGCATCAGGGTGCGGTCGTAGATGAGCTTTCTGCGGCACAGCGGCACAACGAATTTGGAGATGCCGCCCGTCGCCACGACCGTTGCCGGGGTCCCAAGCTCCTGCTCCATGCGGTCGAGCAGGCCGTCGAGCATGGCTGCCGCACCGAACATGATGCCGCTGCGCATGGCGTCGCGCGTATTTTTGCCGATGGCGCGCTGCGGCTCGTCCAGGCTGATGCCGGGGAGCTGGGCCGTGCGGCCGGTCAGCGCCTCAAGCGAGATCTTCAGGCCGGGGCAGATGCAGCCGCCGCTATAGACGCCGTCCTTGTCGATGGCCGTGATGGTCGTCGCCGTACCCATATCTACGATGAGCAGCGGCGCGCCATAGTCATGGATGGCCGCAACGGAAGCGACGATGAGGTCGCTGCCGATCTCCGCAGGATTGTCCATGCGGATGTTCAGGCCCGTGCGGATGCCGGGGCCGACAACAAGGCAGCTCTTCCCCGTCAGCTTGCGGATGGCGGTGCGGAACGAATTGAGCACCGGCGGCACGACGGACGCGACGATCGTGCCGTCGATCATGGACGGAACGACATCGAACAGCGCCAGAATGTTCTTGAGCTCCGCACAGTACTGATCGGACGTCTTGATGGAGTCCGTTGCCATGCGCGCCTCAAACAGGATGTCGTTCCCCTCGATGCCGCCGAGGACGACGTTGGTATTGCCGATATCAATTGCAAGGATCATAAGGTTTCCTCCAGTAACAGATCTTTCACACAGCAGACTGCTTTGCCGCCGTCCACCGTCACGATGCCGCAGCTCGGAGCGCGGCCGCCGCAGGCTCCGGGATTCAGCAGCCAGAGGCCGCCCTCCTGCCTGCAATAGGGAATGTGGGTATGGCCGAACAGCGCGACCTGCGCCTGCTGCTCCTGCGCCGCAAGAGAAAAGCGGAGCAGCCCCTGCTTGACGCCGTAGCGGTGCCCGTGCGCGCCAAAAATGCGCACGCCCTCAAAGGTCCGCAGCAGCGTCTCCGCGCGCGGTGGGCCCCACAGGTCGCAGTTGCCGCGGACGCTCAGGACCGGCAGGCCGCAGAATTCCTCCGCAAGGCGGTCGGCATCGGCGCAGTGGTCGCCGAGATGGATCACGGCGTCCGGCCGCTCCCGCCGCACGGCAAGCTGCATAAATTCCTGCTCGCCATGAGAATCCGAAAGGATCAGAAGCTTCATGGCGTCACCTCCTTCGCGTTTGGTGCATATATTATAGCAGGCCACAGAGCGGGAGGCAATCATTTATGAAGCAGGAAGATGCAAAAAAAGAGGCGCAGCGGATCCTTCACGCCCCGGAGGCACAGCAGCTCCTTGCGCTGCTCTCCCGCGGCGGCGGGCAGACGCTGCAGCAGGCGGCGGCAGCGGCGCAGCGCGGCGACATGGCGGGGGCGCAGGCCATGCTGAAGCCGCTGCTGGACGACCCGCAGGCGGCCGCTCTGCTGGAAAAGCTGAAGCAGGGCAGGTGATCGGCACGGAAAATCTGGAGGAAAAGCTCAGTCAGGTCCTGAACGACCCGAATTCCATGGCGCAGCTGATGTCATTCGCGCAGTCGCTCGGCATGGGGCCGCCCGATGCGCCCCCGCCCCCCGGTCCGCCGCCCGGGCCGTCAC
>DQIA01000033.1:9668-59616 GCA_003525905.1 Clostridiales bacterium | reverse complement strand
GCGGGCGGCGAACTCTGCGAGGCCGTTATACACCGCATATGCTGAGATGCTCCGGTGCATCATGGTCGATTCTCTCAGATCAGCGCGAAATGTGCCAGCGCATGGGCCACGCCCTCGTCGTCGCAGTCGTCCGTGACATAGTCAGAGGCGGCCTTCGTCTCCTCGAGCGCATTGCCCATGGCAACGCCGGTACCCGCATAGCGGAGCATTTCATTGTCGTTTTCGGAATCGCCGAAGGCCATCAGCTCGTCCGGTGTCCAACCGTTCGCCTCAGCCATGAAGCGCATCGCAGGCAGCTTGCCGCCCTCGGCCGGAATGATATCCTGCCCATGGATGAACCACTGCGTCGAACGCGCATGCGGCATAAACGACAGCGGGCCTTCGCGGACCTCCTGCGCCGTCAGAAACATGACGGCCTTGACGACCGGCTCCTGCAGCATGATATGCAGGTCGCAGCGCTCCGGGATCTCCGTATGGATCTCTGCCATAACGACCGGCACGCGGTCGTTGAAATGGTAATTGAAGCGCGAGCGCTGCTCGCTGACGAGCCACAGCGGGAGCGAACGCTCGTCACAGTAGTCCACAAGGGCGCGGACCTCGTCCGGAACCATTGCCACCGTGCGCAGCAGGTTCCAGCTGCCGTCATAGACGATCTGGCCGTTGTTGGTCAGATAGCCGTCAAACGTCATGCCGCGGAGCATCTCCTGCTCCTCCAGCTCGAAGCGGGAGCGGCCGGAGGCCACATAGACGCGGATGCCCTTCTCTCGCAGGGCGCGGATGGCCGCCTTTGTGGAATCCGGGCAGCGCTTGGTCTTCAGCGAGACCAGCGTGCCGTCGATATCAAAAAAAACTGCGCGGATCATCGTGTTCTCTCTTTCTGCGGCTTACAGGCAGGACAGCTCCAGCTTGCCGTCCTGCGCCTGCAGGCCGATCGCCGTGATGGGGTTCTCATAGCTGTCGATGAGCTTTTCGGCGACGACGTCCTCGATGTCCTTCTGGATGGTGCGGCGCAGGTTGCGCGCGCCGTAGGTCAGGGTATAGGACTTCTGTACGAGGTAGTCGATGACGCTCTCATCCCAACGGAGCGCCACGCCGTGCTCTTCAAGGGCAGTTTTCAGCTCACCGAGCATGATGGCGGCGATGCCGCGGAAGTTCTCCTCCGAGAGGCGGTTGAAGCAGATGATCTCGTCGACGCGGTTGAGAAATTCCGGGCGCAGGAATTCGGACAGGGCCTTCATGGCCTTGTCGCGTCCCTGCTCGGTCGCCGTGCGGCCGAAGCCGACGGAGCCGCCCTGCCGGTCGGAGCCCGCATTGGACGTCATGACGATGACGGTGTTTTCAAAATTCACGACGCGGCCCTGCGAATCGGTGATGCGGCCGTCATCCAGAATTTGAAGCAGAATATTCAGCACGTCCGGGTGAGCCTTTTCCAGCTCGTCGAACAGAATGACGGAATAGGGCTTGCGGCGGATCTTTTCCGTCAGCTGGCCCGCCTCGTCATAGCCGACATAGCCGGGGGGCGAGCCGATGAGCTTCGAGACGGAGTGGCGCTCCATGTATTCCGACATATCCAGCCGGATGAGCGAATCGACGGAGTCGAACAGCTCGTTTGCGAGGCACTTGACCAGCTCCGTCTTGCCGACACCGGTCGAGCCGACAAAGATGAACGAAACGGGGTGCTTCTTCACGGCGATGCCGACGCGGTTGCGGCGGATGGCGGCGGCAACGGCATGGACGGCCTCGTCCTGTCCGATGATGTGCTGCTTCAGCCGGTCCTCGAGCTCACGCAGCTGGGCATATTCCTGCGCGCGAATTTTACTGGCGGGAATTTTCGTCCAAAGCTCGATGATGCGCGCAAGGTTCTCCATGGTCAGGACAGGCGCGGGCTTCGCCTCCAGCTCGGCGATCTCGGCGTCGAGGCGGCAGACGTTGCTGCGCAGCTTGGCCAGACGCTCGAAATTGTCCTGCTGTTCCGTGTCCTCCGTCAGCATCTTGATCTCAAGCTGGTAGTCGTCGCGCTCCTTGCGCTTTTCGGCCAGATCGGAGATCTCCTTGCTGTGCAGGTTCAGATCGGAGCAAGCCTCATCAAGCAGGTCGATGGCCTTGTCCGGCAGGAAGCGGTCCGTGATATAGCGCTCGGAGAGCACGACGGCCTGCCGCGCCATTTCGGGCGGGATGGTCACGCCGTGGAACACTTCATAGTAATGCGCCACGCCGCGCAGGATGGCGACGGCCTCCTCCAGCGACGGCTCATTGACTGTGACAGGCTGGAAGCGGCGCTCGAGCGCGGAGTCCTTTTCGATGTATTTGCGGTATTCGGCAAACGTCGTTGCGCCGATGACCTGAATTTCGCCGCGCGACAGCGCAGGCTTCAGAATATTGGCGGCGTTCATGGAGCCTTCGGCATCGCCCGCGCCGACAAGGTTGTGAACCTCATCGATGACAAGAATGATGTTGCCGCAGGCCTTAATCTCGGCGATGAGGCTCTTCATGCGGCTCTCAAACTGGCCACGGAACTGCGTTCCGGCGACGAGCGACGTCAAGTCGAGCAGATAGACCTCTTTGTCGCGCAGCTTGAACGGGACATCGCCCGCGACGATGCGCTGCGCCAGACCCTCGGCGATGGCCGTCTTGCCGACGCCCGGCTCACCGATGAGGCAGGGATTGTTCTTCTGACGGCGGTTGAGGATCTGCACGACGCGCTCCGTTTCGACCTCGCGGCCGACGACCTTGTCCAGCTCACCGGCGCGGGCACGGCCCGTGAGGCTCAGGCAGTAGGTATCGAGGAACTTGTGTTTCTTCACCTTGGGCTTTTCCGTCTTGCCGTTCTGCGTCTCCTTCGGCTCCTCGCGCGGGGCGACCTCACCCTGATTGCCGAACAGGCGGTTCATGTGCGGGAATGTCGCCGTGCGGCTGCCGATGTCGTCCTCGTCGGTCTCGTCCGGCTCCGGCTGCATCATGGCCATCATCTCGCCGTTGAGATTGTCCAGATCCTCATCCGTGATGCCCATGCGCTCGACGATGTCGTCGACCTGCTTGATCTTCAGCTCGCGGGCGCACTTCAGGCACAGGCCCTCGTTCGTGCTCACGCCGTTTTCGACCTTCGTAATAAAAATCACAGCGATGTTCTTCTTGCATCGGCTGCAGATGGTAGGTTTCATAAGCTCACTCCTCCCGGAAGCAGTCGCGCCTCCGTAAAAGTCCCGCCTTGCGGGCGTTTTCCTGCTTACGGCAGGAACAGGCTTGCCGTTCCGGTACCGGCCAGCAGGGCCGTTCCGTCCGAACGGGCAAGAATGCAGACGGCCGTGCCGTCCTGCTCCGTCTCGGCGACGGGCTCCAGCGCGCTCGTGTAGAGCAGCGCTTTTTCAGCCGTCAGAATGCCGACATAGCTGCCGCAGGCCGAAAGGCTGACCGGCATGAAGCTCAGCGACAACTGCGCCAGAACGCTGCCGTCCGGCTGCAGCGTGATGAGCTCTGCGCGGCTGGAGGTCTCATAGGGATCGACCAGCACGGTCACAAAGCCGTCTCCGCCGAAGTGATAGTCGGCGATGCGGCCGTTCTCCGCGACATAAGCGCCGCGCTCCGTGCCGTCTGCCGCAAAGAACCGGACCCTGTCCTCCGAAACGGCGCAGACGACGCTGTCCGTCACGAAGGCGATATCATAGGGCATCTCCGAGCCGAGTGCGCACTCGGCGGCAATTTCCTCGCTGTCCGTGCGATAGAGCTGCAGCGAGGCAGAAAATGTGATGTCCGCCTGCCCGAGCGCGACCGCCGCTGCATGGCTGCCGTCCGGCGAGACGGCGCAGGCGCTGAGATAATGCGACTTTGTGCTGCGCTTATACAGCAGGCTGCCGTTCGGGTCATAGACCTGCAGCAGCGAGCGGCCGCTGTCCCCTGCCGTCAGCATGGCGCTGTAGCCGCCGGAGGACAGGTCGGCATCAAAGATCGTCTGTTCCGGGGTCTGCGAAAAGACGGCGCTGCCGCTCTTGTCCAGAACGGTCAGGTAGTTCCCGCCCGCGTCATAGCACAGCAGGCGGTCCTGCCCTGTGCAGATGACGGGAGCGGTCATGGCATGCTGCTCGGAGCCGAGCTGCTTGCCCTCCTCGGAAAACAGGGTCACGCTGCTTCCGGTGGCAACGCCGAGACCGCCGTTCAGCTGGCCATAGGCCGTATTGCCGAGGGTTTCAAAGCTGACGGAGCCGTAGTTTTCCCCGTTTTTCCCAAGATAGCGCAGCGAGCGCTTCAGCCCGTCGAGCACATGGGTCTTCGTCAGCAGGAAGCCTGCGAGAAGCGCCAGAACGATCAGCACAGCCAGCAGATAGAGCGGCCAGCGGCGGCGCGGCTTCTGCGGCTCCGGATCCGGGACAGGCTTGATATGGTCAGGCATCGAACGCCACCTCCCCGTCGTCATACCAAAGGTGCGTCATGTACAGGCCGCCGGGCGGCACGGTCGGACCGGCAGCGGTACGGTTGCCGCTCTCCAGAATGCGGCCGATGTCCTGCGGGCGGATTTTTCCCTCCGCAGCGTAGACGACCGTTCCAGTCATGGCGCGCACCATATTGTAGAGAAATCCGTTTGCGCACACGCGCAGGAGAATCAGCTCTCCCCTGCGCTCCACGTCGAAATAATACACCGTGCGGACCGTGGACTTCACGTCCGTTCCGACGGAGCGGACGGCAGCGAAATCATGCGTTCCGACGAACTGCGCGGCGGCCTCCTGCATGACGGCTTCATCCAGATGCTTGGGATAGAACCATGCCCGGTTCACAAAGAACGGGTCGCGGATGCGGGAGTTATAGATCTGATAGGTATATTCCTTCCGCACGCAGGAGCCGATGGCGTTGAAGCCCAGCGGGACCTCCCGCGCGCCGGTCACGACGATGTCGGCGGGCAGATGCGTGTTGAGCGCATAGGCCACGCGGTCGACGGGGATGCGGGACTCCGTGCGGAAATTGGCCACATAGGTGCGCGCGTGGACCCCGGCGTCCGTCCGGCCGCAGCCGGTCATATGCACCGGATGGCCGACGACATCCGCCGCGGCCTCCTCCAGCGTCTGCGCGACGGAGCAGGCGTTTTTCTGCACCTGCCAGCCGTGATAGGCCGTTCCGTCATATTTCAGAAAGAGTGCGAGATTCCGCATGCTTCCTCCCAGCCGTTACAGTCCATAGCTCCGCAGGACGATGACGCCGGCCAGCACGGCAGCGCCGAGGGCAAACGTCAGAATATCGCGGAGCTGAAAGCGGAGCTGCTTCAGCTTCGTGCGGCCGGAGCCGCCGCGGTAGCAGCGGCACTCCATGGCCGTGGCCAGCTCGTCGGCGCGCCGGAACGCGCTGATGAACAGCGGCACGAGGATCGGCACAAGGGCCTTTGCGCGGTGGAACAGATTTCCCGTTTCAAAATCCGCGCCACGGGCCTTCTGGGCCGAAATGATCTTATCCGTCTCCTCGATGAGCGTCGGGATGAAGCGCAGGGCAATGCTCATCATGAGAGCCAGCTCGTGCACCGGGAAATGGATGGCCTTCAGCGGCGAGAGCAGGGACTCCAGACCGTCTGTCAGCGCGATGGGAGACGTCGTGTAGGTCAGAAGGAACGTGCCCGTCACGAGCATGACGATGCGCAGCACCAGGAAGCCCGCGTTGACAAGGCCCTCCCTCGTGATCTTAAAGATCCAGAACTGCACCAGCACATCGCCCTTGGTATAAAATACGTTGATGATAGCGGTAAAAATGATGATAAACAGCAGCGGCTTCAGGCCCTTGAACAGTGCGCGCGGACGAATGCGTGACAGCGCGACTGCGGTGACAAGAAACACGAGCATGACTGCGTAGGAAATGACCCACTTTGCAAGGAACAGCGCCACGATGTAGACGATGACCATCAGCAGCTTTGTGCGCGGGTCAAGCCGGTGGACGACGGTGTCGCCGGGAAAATACTGGCCGAGTGTGATGTCTTTAAGCATGGGCACGGCCCTCCAGCAGCGCGCGGAGCTGCGGCACAGCCTGCTCCACGGTAAAGGTCGTCGGGTCAACGTCCACGCCCAGCTCCCGCAGGCGCAGGAACAGCGCCGTGACCTGCGGCACGGACAGGCCGATCTCTGCCAGACGCGCCGCATGGGAGAACACCTCGCGCGGCGTGCCGGACATCTCGATCGTTCCCTCGTTCAGGACGAGCATACGGTCGGCCAGCTGCGCGACCTCATCCATGGAATGCGTGACCATGAGGATGGTGGCGTGCGTCGCCTTCTGATAGTCACGGATATTGCCGAGGATGCTGGCGCAGCCTGCGGGGTCCAGCCCGGCTGTCGGCTCGTCAAAAATGACGACCTCCGGCTCCATGGCGATGACGCCCGCAATGGCGACGCGTCGCTTCTGCCCGCCGGAGAGGTCGAACGGCGACTTTTCCAGCAGGGACTCGTCCACGCCCGCGAATCCGGCCGCGCGCAGCACGCGCGTACGGATCTCCTCTTCACTCAGGCCCATGTTCTTCGGACCAAACGCGATATCGCGGTAAACGGTCTCTTCAAACAGCTGATACTCCGGATACTGGAACACCAGCCCGACACGGAAGCGGCTCTCCCGCGTTGTTTTCTTGTCCTGCCAGATGTTCGTCCCGTCCAGCAGGATCTCGCCGGACGTCGGGCGCAGCAGGCCGTTCAGATGCTGGATGAGCGTCGATTTGCCGGAGCCGGTGTGCCCGATGATGCCGAGGAACTCCCCCTTTTCCACGGAGAAGCTCATGTGCTTGACGGCATCGTGCTGAAACGGCGTTCCGGCGCTGTAGGTATGCGAGAGGTCTCTGACCTCGATGGTTGCGGCCAATGGTCTTTCCTCCAAATCGTTTGTCAGGTCTTCGCCCCGATCGCGGCAAGAAGTACCTGCGCACATTCCTCCGTGGAAAGCGCGTCGAGCGGCAGGTCAAAGCCCGCCTGATTCAGCGCATAGAGCACCTTCGTCGTCGCCGGTACGGTCAGGCCTACGGATTCCAGCAGTTCGACCTGCGGGAAGACCTCCTTCGGTGTTCCGTCCGCGAGAATGCGCCCCGCGTCCATAACGATCACGCGCTGGGCGCGGATCGCTTCGGTCATATGATGGGTGATGAGCACCACGGTGATGCCCATTTCCCGGTTCAGGCGCTCGATGGTCGAAATGACCTCCTCGCGCCCGTGGGGGTCGAGCATGGCGGTCGGCTCATCGAGTACGATGCAGCGCGGCCGCATGGCGATGACTCCCGCGATGGCCACGCGCTGCTTCTGCCCGCCGGAGAGCAGGTGCGGCGCGTGCAGACGGTAGTCATACATCCCGACGAGCTTCAGTGCCTCGTCCACGCGTCTGCGGATTTCCTCCGAGGGAACGCCGAGGTTCTCCGGCGCAAAGGCAACATCCTCTTCTACGACGTTGGCGACCATCTGATTATCGGGATTCTGGAACACCATGCCGACCGTGCGGCGGATGTCGACCAAAAGAGACTCGTCGGACGTGTCCATGCCGAATACCTGCACACTGCCGCCCTCCGGCAGGAGGACCGCGTTAAAATGCTTTGCCAGCGTGGATTTGCCGCAGCCGTTGTGGCCGAGGACGGCGACAAAGCTGCCCTCCTCGATGGATAAATTTAGATCGTCAAAAACCGTGACGCCGCCGCTTTCGCTCTGGGCGTCATAGGAGAACTTCAAATGTTCTGTCCGGATGGCCTCGGTCATGCTCTGCCCTCTCTTGTCCAGCGCCCTGTTGCGCCGCACGGGAGCACAAGGCCGGAATCGGTCACGGGAAGGCCAAGCTCATCCGAGACCGTCCCGCCGCCGAAGCGCGGCGTTACCACGCTGTCGAGGAGGCATGTCAGAACGGACGGCGCGAGGCCTGTCGTGTAGGAATTGATGATGAAAAACAGCGGATCGTCCGACAGCACGCCGGAGACGAGCTTCAGGAACGGGAAAAGGTCCTTTTCAAGCTTCCAGATCTCGCCGGACGGGCCGCGCCCGTAGGACGGCGGGTCCATGATGACGGCGTCGTAGCGGCGGCCGCGCTTGATCTCGCGCTCGACGAACTTGGCGCAGTCGTCGATGATCCAGCGGATGGGGGCGCCGGACAGACCGGAGGCAGCCGCATTTTCGCGGGCCCAGGCGACCATGCCCTTTGCGGCGTCCACATGGCAGACGGATGCGCCTGCCGCAGCGGCTGCGAGTGTCGCGCCTCCGGTGTAGGCAAACAGGTTCAGCACGCTGACGGGCCGCCCCGCGCGGCGGATCTGGTCATCGATAAAATCCCAGTTTGCCGCCTGCTCCGGGAACACGCCCGTGTGCTTGAAGTTCATCGGCTTGACCTGGAACGTCAGCTCACGGTAATGAATGCACCAGTGCTCCGGCAGATGGTGCGCGGACCAGTGTCCGCCGCCGGTGCTCGAGCGGGCATAGCGCGCGTCAAAGCGCTTCCAGCGCGGGTCCTGCCGCGGCGTGCTCCAGATGACCTGAGGGTCCGGCCGCACGAGATAGAAGCTGCCCCAGCGCTCGAGCTTTTCTCCGTCGGAGGTATCGAGCACCTCATAATCCTTCCATTGATCGGCTTTCCACATGGGCTTTCAGCTCCTGTCTGTCTTTTTGCGGGCTGCGGGCATCGGTGTGCGTGCGGGCGTGGGCGGCTCAGTCGATTCCGTCGGTTCCGTCGGCTCCGTCGGGAGCGTCGGATCGGTCGGGCCCTCCGTCGGCTCGGTCGGCTTAACGGATTCAGCAGTGTGGATGGTGCAGACCTGCTCCTTATCCTCGGGATTGTAGACGAAGTCTGCATCCTTGTTGACTTTCCAATTCTTATTATAAATCAGCTTGCCGACTTCTTCAACCGTATTTCCATCGGCCTTTTCACAGTATTCGTTGGCAATTTTGCCGCTTTCCTTGCAGATTTTGACCATAGTATGGCAGGTGCACTCCTTTGTGGGCGCATCTTCATAGAACAGACGCACCGTCACAACGCGGTTGCTGCCATTCTCGCGCACGTCCTTCTTGCAGGCCTCGATGGGCTTGCCGCCACAGTCAGCGCATACGGAATAGTAGCCGACGTTCTCGGGCTGCGAGAATGAGGCGGACTCCAGACCTTCGTGCAGCGGACGCATGACCTGATTCCACATGGAAATGGCGGGGTTCGTCCAGTCACCGTCGAGAATGATCTGCTCCGGCTCGTCATAACCGCACCAGACGACGGCCGTGTAGTACGGCGTGTAGCCCGCAAACCAGCGTGTCTGGTTGTCGTTGGACGTACCGGTCTTACCGGCTACGGCGATGTTGTCCATGGCCGCGGCGGAGCCGGTACCGGCAAGCACGGCATTCTGCAGCATATAGTTGATATAGAAGTCGGCCTTCTCGCCGATGGCGGTGTGGCTCTCCTGTGCATTGTCGAGGATGACCTTTCCCTCGGGGTCGACGACCTTTGTGAACGTGCGGGCCTCGCGGAACGTGCCGCCGTTCGGGAAGGTGCCGTAGGCCTGCGTCATCTCGCGCACGGTGACGCCGCGCGTGAGCTGGCCGAGGCCGAGCGGAGCAAGGGCGATATCCGTATAGGAGTGGTCGCCGATCTGCAGCTCGTCCACGAGGGTCGTAAAGCCGAGCTTCTGCGTCAGGAACTGGTAGCTGTTCTCCACGCCGAGGTCATTGAGGACCTTGACGGAGATGGTGTTGAGCGAACGCGTCAGACCGCGCAGCACATTGCAAAGGCCGCTGTAGGTTCTGGCATCGTTTTGCGGCCAGTTGCGGTCTTCGTTCAGCGGAGAGTCCTCGTAGACCGTCGCGGGCGTAATGATCCCGGCGTCCAGCGCGGGCGCATAGACTGCCACAGGCTTGAATGACGAGCCCGCAGGCTGCTTGCTCTGCGTGGCGCGGTTGAGCGTCAGGCTGCCGCCCTTGTCGCCGACACCGCCCGCCATGGCGACGATGTCGCCGGTCTTGTTGTCCGTCACAACGATGGCGGACTGCAGCTGCTGAACGCTCACGGTCTTCGGCACGTTGTCAAGGTTCTCGTAGACCTTGTCCACAATAGCCTGGACCTCGGGATCGATCGTTGCATAGATCTTATAGCCGCCCGTCAGGAGCTTCTGCTCTGCGGCAAGCTCACTGTAGCCGTAGCGCTCCACAAGCGCATCAACGACATCGCGCCATACCGTATCGACAAAATAAGAGTAATAGTGGTTCTTGTCGACGGCGTTGTTCACCTCGCCGCACTGCGGGCAGAAATACTCGCCGTCCGTCTCCGTGTACTCCGCGCGCGTACCGGTGAAGCCGCAGCTCGCACAGGTGTATTCCTCCTCGTCATACGTTCCGTTGCGGAAGACCATTTCCTGATCGACGGCGGCCTGATAGGCCTCCTCCGTCTCAATATAGCCCTGAGCGTACATTTCCTTCAGGATCGTGAGCTGACGCTCGCGGTTGTTCTCCTCGCGGATATAGGGATCGTAGAGCGAGGGATTGTTCGTGATGGCGATGAGGCTGGCGCACTCGGCCGTCGTCAGGTCGGAGACCTTCTTGCCAAAGTAGACGCGCGCCGCACTCTGGACACCGTAGCAGCCCTCACCGAGGTAGATCGTGTTGAGATACCACTCCATGATCTCGGACTTCGTATAGCGCTTTTCGACCTCCAGGGCGCGGAAGATCTCCTGTACCTTGCGGTCGACCGTGACCTCATCCTCCTGTGACAGGTTCTTGATGAGCTGCTGTGTGATAGTCGAGCCGCCGAACGATGAGCTGCCGCCCGCAAAGCCCTTCACGGCTGCCAGTGTGCGGATCCAGTCCACGCCCTTGTGCGTGGGGAAGCGCTTGTCCTCGATGGAAATGGCCGCGTGGACGAGATCAAGGGGAATATCGTCATAGGAGACCCAAATGCGGTTCTCCGTGCCATAAAGCTGCTGCAGCTCACGGTATTCCCCCGTCTTGGGGTCGGTATAATAGATGATCGAGGTCTGCGCCAGCGAGATATTGTCCAGCTCCAGCCCTTCGGCATATTCCTCGGCCTTCGGGATGATATCCAGCTCGACATAGCTCTTGAATTTCGACAGGAAGATCGAACCGGCGATCGCAGCGATGAGCGCGACGGTGCCAACGGCGATCAACAGCACAAGGATGATCTTGCCCAACACGTCGAGCACGGTCCGCGTGATGCGCCAGGCCAGATGCGGCTGCTTTTCCTGCTTCGGTTGTCTTGCCATGACAATTCCTCCGTTCTTCGGGAAGCGCCGCATCCTACGGACAGGCGCAAAAATCCATGATCCTTCATTCTCTATTTTTTAATTATATCATGCCTGTCAATCACTCCGGCACATTCCGAATGAAAATTTTCTGCGGCAGGATTTCTCTGCTTGTAGATACGCAACGAGACTTTTTACGGTGGCTGAAAGGGCAGAAAACGGATTTTCCGGCGGTTCGTCAGATTTCCACTTGATTTTCCCGGCAGCAGCGGTTAAAATAAAGCCAGACAGACAGGAGGTGCCCCATGGAGCAGCAATACGGAAGCGACTTTATTTCGATCACGGATGAGGACGGCAAGGAATACGAGCTGGAGATCCTCTCGACCATCGAATACCAGGGCGCGGAATATCTTGCCCTTGTCCCCGCAGAGGAGGACGAAGCGAGCAAGGAGCTCGAGGTCAGCATCCTGAAGTCCGTCACGGAGGACGGCGAGGACCTACTCGTTGCCGTGGAAGACGAAGATGAGCTGGCTGCCGTCTACGATCTGCTGATGCAGTCCCTCTATGAGGACGAAGAGGAAGCAGAAGACGAGGAAGAATGACCGCCCTTTCTCATAATTAAATAGTCATCAAGCAAGATCCCTGCTTGGTGCGTGATAGTTCCCTTTAAACCCACATCATTTTTTCGGGACGCCGGACGTTCGCTTCGGATTGCAGGCCTCCCGTCCTGGCTCTGACCGTGGATGGAAGTTGGAAGCAGCTAAGAATCGGAGAGGCGACCCACCTGCCCGTTTCGTGCAGGTTATAAACGGAGCTACACGGCCAAAGCGGGGATTTTGTGCGTCTTCCCAGCATTTCTCTGGCATTATCGCGCAGAGCGGTATCATTTTCTTAACGAGTTTGTTAAGAAACAGAAACTTTTTTCGTCAAATTTCCAGAATGCTCTTGCAACAAGCGCAAATCCTTAGTATAATAAGACCTGTTATTTTCCGGGGCGTGCGCCCCGCGATTCCCACGAATGAGAGGTAAACAGACTATGAGTGCATCCCGCGAGCGCAAAAAGCGCATGGTAGAGTCGGAGCAGGCCGCTCCGCAGCAGGCAAAGAAGACCAAGAAGAAGCTCTCTGAGGGCTGGATCTTTGCCATTATCGTCATTCTGATCCCCGTGATCGTTTTCGGCGTCATCTTCGGCGTGCAGGCATCCTGGCGCAATGCGACCGTTGTGTCTGTCGGCGATCATAAGGTCTCCACGACGGAATTCAACTATTTCTATCGCGGCGCACTGAATTCGATCTACAGCACCTACGGCAGCTACATCTCCCTGCTCGGCATCGACACGAGCACCCCGCTCGACGAGCAGAGCTATGCCGGCAGCGACGAGTATGACACCTGGGCCGATTTCCTGGCGGACAGCGCCAAGACCTCTGCTGTGGATGCCTACACCGTCTATGACAAGGCCGTCGAGGCAGGCTTCTCCCTGAGCGACGACGACAAGGCCTCCATCGACAATGAGATCAACACCCTGAAGACCTATGCCGGCATCTACAGCATGGATCTGGATGAGTACATCGAGGCCATGTTCGGCAAGGGCTGCAACGAGAAGAATTATCGCCACTATCTTGAGGTCTCCAAGCTGCACGACGCTTACATTGAGTCCCTGACCTATACGGAAGACGAGCGCAACGCCCGCTATGAGCAGGACACGACCGAGTTCGACACCGTCACCTATTACAGCTACGCCGTCAAGGCCTCCGATTTTGAGACGAAGTCCGACAGCAGCACTGACAGCACCGAGGCCACGACCTCCACGGAGCCGTCCGAGGAAGCCATTGCCGCCGCCCGTGAGGCTGCCAACGCCATGGTCTCCGATTTCAAGACCGATGACGAGAATGTCTCCGTCATGACGGAGCGCTCCAAGAGCGAGGTCACGTCCTCCATCTCCGAGGATGCCGCCAACTGGCTCTACACCGAGGCGAAGCCCGGCGAGGCGAAGCTCTTTGAGAAGGACAACACGTTCTATGTCCTCCAGCTCACGAGCATCAATGACAACAACTACCAGACCGTCAATGCTCTCCAGCTCTATATTGCGAAGGACGCCGACGATAAGGAATACAAGGACGGCGAGAAGACCTCCGAGGAGCGCGTCTCCGAGCTTGAGGCTGCCCTGAAGGAGGATTCCTCCGAGGAGAAGTTCCGCGAGTACATCAAGACCTATGCGGACAACACGTCTTCCTACACCATCACGAACGGCGCGCACCGCAGCATCACGCCGGAAGTCGCCCGCACCTGGCTGTTCGATTCCAGCCGCAAGGCCGGCGACACGAAGGAATTCGTCGATGACAACGGCGGCACCTATGTGTTCTTCTTCCAGGACTTCGCCGAGACCTACCGCGACCTGCTCGTCACGAACAAGCTGAAGACCGAGTGGTACGACGAGGTCACCTCTGCCGCGACCTACACCTATGATGCAGACGCCGCCAAGCACGCAAATCTCGGCCTGACGATCGCCAACATCTACGGCAGCTCCTCCAGCAGCAACTAATACTGATTCCTGATTAAAATATTTCATCAGGAATCCCGTGTGCTACGCACACTCGCATCGTGCTGACGCACGCTGCGCCGTCTCATGCAGAATCTGACGCGCCCTCGGCGCTATAAAAAGCTTTTAAAGCTTTTTATCAGATTCTAGTATAAACGCACATAAAACCAGCCCGCAGCGGAAACACTTCCGTTGCGGGCTTTTTCTGTCCCGATTTGAATCATCCGGAGGGATCGCGAATGCAGAAACGAGGAACATGGCTTCGGGCCGGGCTGACCGGCGCGGCGGCCGGGGCAGTAAACGGTTTATTCGGCGCCGGAGGCGGCATGCTGCTGCTTCCCCTGCTCCATCGCCTGACCGATCTGCGGGAGCATGAGGCCTTTGCCTGCAGCGTCTGCACGATGCTGCCGCTGTCCGTCGTTTCTCTTGTTGTCTACTGGCTGCGCGGCGGTGAATTTCTGACTGCGGCCCTCCCCTATCTTGCGGGCGGCGCGCTGGGCGGCATCGCGGCAGGACTCCTGCTGCGCCGCCTGTCCGCCGTGTGGCTGCACCGCGCGCTCGGCGCGCTGATCGTTTGGGGCGGACTGCGCCTCCTGCTGCGATGAATGCGTGGTGGGCCGCAGCTCTCGCAGGCGCAGTCTGCGGCCTGCTCTCCGGCCTCGGCATCGGCGGCGGCACGCTGCTCATGGTCTGGATGACCGGCGTTGCAGCCCTCCCGCAGCAGACCGCGCAGGGCATTAATCTGCTGTATTTTCTGCCGTCGGCTGCCTGCGCGCTGTTCTTTCATATTCGCAACAGGCTGATCCGCTGGGATATCGTGCTCCCGGCCGCATTGGGCGGCTGCGTGACTGCGGCGATCGCCGCATGGATCGCCACGGGGCTGGACGTCTCGCTGCTGCGCCGCCTGTTCGGCGGCTTTCTGCTGCTCACCGGCCTGCGCGAGCTGTTTTTCCATCAGCAGCGCGACAAGAACGCCAGATAGCCCTCGAGGATCAGCGAGGCGGCGACGGCGTCGACGGTATTTTTGCGCTTTTTCCCGTGATAATTGCAGTCGCTCAGGATCTGGTGTGCCTCAACGGTCGTCCGCCGTTCGTCCCAGAGCACGACCTCCATGCCGCAGGCAGCCTGGATCGTGGCGGCCATCTCGCGGTACAGCGCCGCGCGCGGGCCCTCCGTGCCGTCCATATTGCGCGGGAATCCCATCACGAGCCGCTCCGCGCCGCTCTCCTGCACAAGTGCGGCAATTGCTTCCGCTGTCTGCTGCGGGCGGCGGCTGTGGATGACGGTCGTGCGGCCGACGATGCTGCCGCTCGCATCGGAAATGGCGATCCCCGTCCGGGCGTCGCCGTAGTCAATGGCAAGAACTCTCATGGTGCCTCCGTGGTTTTTTACTTTACCAACACTGCACAATTGCAGCTTCAGCCTACGCCGGATATTTTTCGCCGATTCATCGGCTTGAAAAGGTTGAGGGACACAAAGTACATCTGCGCCTTTCAAGTCTTGTCTCGACAAAAAATTTCTCGGAGTTCTCTTGCTGAATTATGCGGTGCTTTTCTTTCATTATAGCATGCTTTTACGTACAGGACAAGGGAAATCAACCTGGCTGGAAGTTTCTTTCGATTCCGCTTCAAATCAGCATTGGCTTTATCTTCAAACTATGCTAAAATAAGAGAAAAGGCGGCGCTTCCCGCGCTGGACAAAGGAGGAACCCGCATGGCTTCCCTGCTCATTCGCGATCTTGACACCGTGGTCACCTGCGACGATGCGGACAGCGTGCTCCGGCACGTCGACCTGTACTGCGAGGACGGACGTATCCGCGCCATCGGCCCTGATCTTGCCGTTCAGGCCGACGAGGTGCTGGACGGCTCCCATCTGCTGTGCTATCCCGGCCTCATTAATACGCACCACCATCTTTATCAGCAGTTCTCGCGCAATCTGCCGGAGGTACAGAATCTTGAACTGTTCCCCTGGCTCAAGGCGCTCTATGAGATCTGGAAAAACCTCGATACCGAGGTCGTGCACGCTTCCTCGCTGACCGGCATGGGCGAGCTGATGAAAAACGGCTGCACGACCTGCTTCGATCACCACTATGTCTTCCCTGCTGGGTGCGGTGATCTGCTCGGCGCGCAGTTTGCGGCGGCCGACGAGCTCGGCATGCGCATGGTCGCCTCGCGCGGCAGCATGGACCTGTCCGTGAAGGACGGCGGCCTGCCGCCCGACAGCGTCGTGCAGAGCGTGGACGCCATTCTGGAGGACAGCGCCGCGCTGATCGAGCGCTGGCACGATCCGTCCTATGGCTCCATGCGGCAGATCGCGCTGGCTCCGTGCTCGCCGTTCTCCGTTTCGCGTGAGCTGCTGCTGCAGAGTGCGAAGCTGGCGCGGCAGTATCATGTCCGCCTGCACACGCACCTTGCCGAGACGAAGGACGAGGAGCGCTACACCCTTGACCGCTACGGCCTGCGTCCGCTTGCCTATCTCGAGTCGCTCGGCTGGGTCGGCCCGGATGTCTGGTTCGCGCACGGCATCCACTTTACAGACGCGGAGCTCGACCTTCTCGCAGAGACCGGAACGGGCGTGGCGCACTGCCCCGTTTCCAACATGAAGCTCTCCTCCGGCGTGGCGCGCATCCCCGAGATGCTGCAGCGCGGCATCCACGTCGGCCTTGCCGTCGACGGCTCGGCCTCACAGGACGGCTCCGATCTGCTAGAGGAGATCCGCATCTGCTATCTGCTCCATCGCCTGCATTCCTCTGCCGCTGCGCCGAGCGGCTACGACGTGCTGAAGCTCGCCACGCGCGGCTCCGCCTCCCTGCTCGGGCGTGAGGACATCGGCTGTCTTGCGGTCGGCAAGTGCGCGGACCTGTTCCTCGTCGATTCTCGGCGGCTCGAGCTCGTCGGCGCGTGCTATGATCCCAAAAACGTCTTCGGCACGGTCGGCCTGCGCGCCCCGGTGGACTACACCGTGGTCAACGGCTGCATCACCGTCGCGCACGGCAAACTGACCGGCATCGATGAGGCAAAAACAGCCGAGAATGCCCGCCATGTCTGCGACCGCTACCTCGGCAAAAACTGATCCCGAAACAAACGCTCCCCTCCCGGAAATGCGGGAAGGGAGCGATTTTTATACGGACAGCTCTGTCCAGAAATCCAGACTGCGGAAAAACAGCGTCAAGGCCAGCAGATCGGCGCTGCCGCCGGGGCTGAGGTTGCGGCGCGTCATTTCGGCGTCCAGTGCCGTGAGCTCGGCCTCCCACTGCGCCTGTGGGAGCCGGAGAATGCGCTCCGCTTCATTTTGCGCAAAGGCCAGACCGGCCTCTCCGCCGCGGTAGAGCAGGTTGCTGTCAGACAGATGCGCCATGCTCCACAGCAGCACACCGAGCGGTGGCTGGCTGCGCGTGGCCTGCAGCAGGGCCTGCAGTGAAGGAAAGCCATCCATGGCCTCCTCACGCGCACCGGGGCGGCCGTAGCGCCGCCGGACCTGCGAGCCATGCGTTCCGACAGGCGGAGCCAGCGCTGCGGCATCGGCTGCGGCAAGCGAAAATATGGACTCCTGCGCGCCGCTCAGATGCCTGCCCATCGCCGCCAGCAGCAGCGAGAGCGCATACAGCGCGCCCTTGTGCGTGTTCACGCCGCCGGTCGCCTGCAGCATCTCTGCCTCTGCCTGCCGTCCTGCATTCTGCAGCTGCGCAGGTGCAGCGCCGTCCAGCCCGAGGCGGACCATCCGGCAAAACCACGGCCGGAGCGTCTCTGCGCTGCGGAGCATGAGCAGAAGGTCCATATCCGTGTGTGCGCCATTCGTGCGTGCGTCGACAAGGCCGGGCTTCGGGGAAAGCGCCGCCTCCTCGCGAAGGGCATCCGCCGCAAGATCGCCGAGCGTTGTGCAGGCAAATTCTGCGAGCCTGCGGGCCGTCTCGGCGCAGATGGCATCCAGCCCATGCGCGCGGCTGCGGGAGCAGGCCGCAACGGGTCCGCCGCAGACGAGGCAGCGGCGCATTTCCGGCCGCGAGAGCTTTTCTCCCGCGGCATCCAGCACATCCAGATCGTAGAGCCGCCCGACCTCCGTCGACTCCAGCTCCATGCAGACGTCCTTGAGCACCTGCGCCGGGCGGTCATATACCAGCAGGGCCTCGCAGCCGGTCACGGCCTCCGTCAGGCAGCATGACACCGGCGCCCCGAGACGCTTTGTGAGGGCCGTCACACCCGCCTGAAAGGCAAAGCGCGACAGCGGCGTATCCTTGACCGGCCCTGCCATATTCATCGTGAACGAAACGAGCGGCAGGCCATACTGCGCAAGCAGCCGCTGCTGCCGCCCGGCCCGGTTTTCACGGGCAAGGAGCACCTGCTCCAAAGAGACTTCGACAGGCTTCATAGGTTGTTTTGGGGACCAGCGCGCGCACGGCGGCGAGATCGCCCTCCTGCAGGCGCGCACGGACTGTGGTGGCGGAGATCGCGCTCAGACGCGGGATCTCCGTAACGTGGATGCCATAGGCGGGCAGAATGGCCTGCATACGGCGGTTATACTGCGCCGTGACGGCGCACGTCGGCTCCTGACCGACAAAGCGCTCCGTGATATGGAGCGCGGGCGCGATCGCGCTGCCGAACAGCGTCAGGTCGAGATCGCATTTTGCCTCCGGCGCGCGGGCCTGATCCTTGAGGAAATAGGCCGGGAACGTCGCGGGGCTGATGAGATAGTCGGCGCCGGGATAGGCCCGGACATTCGGCAGATCGGCAGTTCCCTCGCGCACCAGCCGCAGGCGCAGCTCCGGTGGGAACAGGCTGTCCGTGTCGCTGAGGACAAAGACAAGGACCTGCGCGCAGCGCGCGGCGGCATAGGCAATGAGATGCCGGTGCCCCAGTGTGAACGGGTTGGCATGGCAGACGATGCTACCGACCGGCCGCTCCGGCCCGACCGGGATACCGGACAGAAAACGGCGCAGCCCGCCGCGGCCATGCTCCATCATCAGCATGTCCGCCGTCTGCGCCAGCGGCGTAAAGCCGAGCGAGCGGAACAGGCCGCTCTTTCCCGGCGCGGTAAACAGGAACGGGTGCGGCATGCCGTGGGCAGTTGCGTCCTGCAGCAGGGCCGAGACGACCTCGGCGCAGGCTCCGCCGCCCTCGGCCTCCGGCGAGACGGCGATCTGGCGCAGGACCTTGCCGCTGCGGGTGCCGCAGGCGAGGAGCGCACCGTCGTCTGCCAGCAGCAGCGCCGTGCACTCCCCCGCCTCCTCGAGCCGCAGCCCGGCCCCGGTCAGCAGGCGCGCATGGGCAGCCTGCAGACCGGGCGGGACAGCGGTGCAAAGCAGCAGATCAGGCATCCTCGTCGATCTGGCGGATGACGTCGATGATCGTATTGTCGCGATACATCACGACGCCGACGACGCGGTCCTTATAGCGGATCGGCTCCGGCACGCCGACGATCTTTTCGGCGCGCTGCTGGAGCTGCTCGATGGTAAAGACGTGCAGTCCGGCCTTCTCAAGCTTCTCCTTCACGTCGGGGCGGCGCGGATTGACGGCAATGCCCTGATCCGTCACGACGACGTCCACGGCGTCGCCGGGCGTGACGACCGTGTTGACGTGCTTCACGATGGTCGGGATACGGCCGCGCGTCAGCGGAGCGACAACGACGGACAGGCTCGCGCCCTCGGCCGTGTCGGGGTGGCCGCCGATAGCGCCGCGGATGACGCCGTCCGATCCGGTCAGAACGTTGACATTGAAGTCCGTGTCGATCTCCAGCGCAGAGAGCACAACAAAGTCCAGCTGATCGACGGCGGAGTCCACGAGATAGCTCGCGTAATACGTTGCGCCGATCTGGTGGTGGAAGTGGTTGTTTTTCAGGGACTTGGCTGCGTCGAGATCGAAGCTCTGCACGTCGAGAATACGGTCGATGAGGCCCTCCTCGTGCATGGCCGTGATCTGGCCGGTGATGCCGCCGAGGGCGAACCGGCAGTGGATACCGCGGTCGAGCATCTTCTGGCGGAGGAAACGCGCCGTGGCAAGCGAAGCACCGCCGGAGCCCATCTGCATGGAGAAGCCGTCATAGAGGTAGCCCGCCGCGTCGATGACATTGGCGGCATTGCGGGCGATGAGCAGCTCCTTCGGGTCCTTCGTGTAGCGCGTTGCGCCGGACATGATGCCCTTCGGGTCGCCGATGTCGTCCGTGACGACGACGTAGTCGACCTCGTCCTCCGGAATGGCCCAGGGAGCGTTCGGATAGGCGACGAGATGGTTCGTGATGATCACGACCTCGTCGGCATAGGCGGCGTCCGGGCGGGCGTAGCCCAGCGAGCCGCAGGCAATGCCCTCGTCGTCATCACGGCTGTAACCGTTGGCATTGCCGTAGGGGTCGCAAGACGGCGCGCCGAGGAAGGCGACGTCGATGTGCAGCTCACCCGTGCGGATGGCAGAGGCGCGCCCGCCGTGAGAGCGGAACACGACCGGGCAATCCATCAGGCCGCGGGAGACGGCCTCCGCCAGCTCGCCGCGCATACCGGACGTTTCGATGTGCGTGATAACGCCGTTCTGAATGTGGCGGATGAGCGGAGCGTGAATGGCTGAAAGCGACGAAGCTGCGAGCTTAAGATCATGGAAGCCCATTTCTGCAAGCTTATCGAGCACCATATTGACGATATGGTCGCCGTTGCGGAAATGGTGGTGGAAGCTGATGGTCATGCCGTCGCGCAGGCCCGTCAGGCGAATGGCATCCTCCAGCGAGGGGACGACCTTGTTCTGGTGGTGATAGCGGTCGGCAAACGTCTCGGTGACGCGCTTGCCCACGCCGTGATATTCTCCGTGGTGCGCGATCTCGTCCAGATGCGGAATTTGATGCAGGTCCGGCATGTCAAATCTCCTCCACTTCATCGATCTTGCTGCCCGCCTCATAGAGGTCGAGCAGGCGGCGCGCGCGGGTGACGACCGGCTTGTCGATCATCTTGCCCTTGAGGCTGGCGACGCCGCTGCCGCGGGCGTTGGCCTCCTCAATGGCGGCCATGATGAGGCGCGCTTTGTTCAGATCTTTCTCGCTGGGCATGAAGACGCGGTGCAGCGGCTCGATCTGCCGCGGGTTGATGACGGACTTGCCGTCGAAGCCGAGCTTCTTGATGAGCATTGCCTCGGCGAGGAAGCCCTCCTCGTTGTTGACGTCGGAATAGACGGTGTCCAGCGCGGCGATCCCGGCGGCGCGGGCCGCATTCAGAATCATGCACCGGGCAAACAGCAGCTCAATGCCGTCAGAGCGGGTCGTCTTCAGATCGGTGACGTAGTCCTCCGCACCGAGGGCGATGCCGATGAGACGGTTGCTGGCGCGGGCGATCTCGGCCGCGTTCAGAACGCCGTTTGCGCTCTCAATAGCTGCCATCATGCCGGTCGTGCCGACGGGGATGCCGGACTCGCGCTCGATGCGGGCGATCTCGCGCTCACAGTCGATCACGTCCTGTGCGGAGTCGGTCTTCGGCAGGCGGACGACCTGCACACCGGCGCGCACGACGGCCTCGAGGTCCTCGATGCCGAGGCCGCTCGAAAGATCGTTGATACGGACGACGGTCTCACGCGAGCCGAAATTCAGGGAGCGCAGCGCATTGTAGACGAGCAGACGCGCGGCGTCCTTCTCCGTGTAGGCCACGGAGTCCTCGAGGTCGAACATGATGCTGTCCGCGCCATAGATGTGCGCGTCGCGGATCATGCCGGGGTTATTGCCGGGAACGAACATCATACTGCGGCGCAGTCTGTCTTTGATATACATCACTTGACCTCCCAACGATACGCGGCAGAGCCGGCGCTGCGGAACAGCGCGGCCGTGACCCGCGCGCGGATGGTGCAGTCCAGTGCGCCCTTGTCAACAGCGGTCACGGCGGCGTTTTCCACGCCGTATTCCGTGAGCGTTTCCGTGATGACGCTGCGGATCTGTGCGCCGAATTGCTGCAGAACATTGCTGGTCAGATCGATCTGAATGCCGCCGGCCTCCGCCGGCTCCAGCGTGACCATGATGTCATTGGACTCCATGGTGCCCGCCGTGGCTGCTTTGCGCAAATCCATTGCATAACCCTCCTGCATGAGCCGGTCAGAGACTGGCTTCGAGATTGCCGCGGACGGCGGCGAGGAACGCTGCGGACGTTACGGCATGCGCCTGCACGCCCTCGTCCACGAGGCCGACCAGATCCTTCGTCATCGTGCCCTGATTCAGGGTCGTAAAGCAGGCCTGCTCGAGCTTGCCCGCAAACTGCTCCAGCTCCGTCAGGCCGTCGAGCTGGCCACGCTTGCGCAGGGCGCCCGTCCAGGCGAAGATGGTCGCCATCGGGTTCGTGGAGGTCTCCTCGCCGCGCAGATGGCGGTAATAGTGCTTTGTCACGGTGCCGTGAGCGGCCTCATACTCCGTCGTGCCGTCCGGCGAGACAAGCACGGACGTCATCATGGCAAGGCTGCCGAAGGCCGTGGAGACCATGTCGCTCATGACGTCGCCGTCATAGTTCTTGCAGGCCCAGATGAAGCCGCCCTCGCTGCGGATGACGCGGGCAACGGCGTCGTCGATAAGGGTGTAGAAGTAGGTAATGCCGAGCTCCTCGAACTTCGCGCGGTAGTGCTCGAACTCCTCCTCAAAGACCTTCTTGAACTCGCCGTCATAGATCTTGGCGATGGTGTCCTTCGTGGAGAACCACAGATCCTGCTTCGTATCAATGGCATACTGGAAGCAGGAGCGCGCAAACGAGCGGATGCTCTTTTCCTTGTTGTGGGCGGCCTGCCAGACGGCGGGGCCGTCGACTTTCTGCACGAGAAGCTCCTTCTTCTCGCCGCTCTCGCCGACGAACGTCAGCGTGGCGGAGCCGGGCTCGGTCGTGTAGAGGTCGACCGACTTATACACGTCGCCATAGGCATGACGGGCGATGGTGATGGGCTTTTTCCAGTTCTTTACGACGGGATGGATGGTGTCGATGCAGATGGGCGTGCGGAACACGGTGCCGTCCAGAATGGAGCGGATCGTGCCGTTCGGGCTCTTCCACATTTCGGTGAGCTGCGGATACTCCACCATGCGCTGCTTGTTCGGCGTGATGGTGGCGCATTTGACGGCCACGCCGAGGCGGCGGGTGGCGTTGGCGGCCTCGACCGTCACCTGATCCTTCGTCTCGTTGCGGTGCAGCAGGCCGAGGTCATAATACTCGGTCTTCAGCTCCACAAAGGGCAGGATGAGTTCGTCCTTGATCATCTTCCAAAGGACACGGGTCATCTCGTCGCCGTCCATCTCCACCAGAGGGGTCGTCATTTTGATCTTTTCCACGCTGTTGCTCCTCCTGTCAGTTATGAATGTTATGGATTCAGTCCGCGATGCGCGCGGCGTAATAATTCATCAGGCAGCCGTCCAGAATGATCTCGCGCTCATCCTGCGTCAGGCCGCGGATATGCAGCATCAGGTCCTCAACGGAGCCGTCCTTGCGGATGACCTTCGCGGGGATATCCTCGCGGGCCTCCTCCACGGCGCGGCGGACGTCCGGGACGAATACGCAGTCGCCGTCGGCATAGTCAAACGGGGTGCCCTCGTCGATCGTGAACGGCAGGATGCCCCAGTTGATGCAGTTCGAACGATAGCGCTTCGTCGCATAGCTGTAGCAGATGTTGGCGAAGCCGCCCAGGACCTTCTGACAGGAGGCGGCCTGCTCGCGTGCAGAGCCGTCGCCGGGCTTGTTGGCGAAGACGGCGGAGCCGAACTGCGTCGTTCCGGCCAGTGCGGCAGCGTCGCCGACGGCGGACAGAACAGCCTTCAGGTGCTCCGGCAGCTTGCCCTCGCGCCGCTCGGCCTCCTGTGCGGCGATGTCCTTCGCATGGCCGACATATTCCGGCACGCGGCGGCTGAGCGTAAACTCGGCCAGACGCAGCGGATTCGAACGGTAGGACGACGTCTCGCCGGACGGGATGAGCTCATCGGTCGTCGTGACCGGATCGTGGATGACGGCGGCCAGCTCGACGAGCAGGTTCTCGGTCAGCGGGTACATCTTCGGCCAGTCGGTGATGTTCGGGCCCATGACGAGCTCAACGGAGGGATCGGCCTTGCCGAAGCCGTAGTAAATGCGGTTGTCATAGACCGCACGGTCGAAGTGATAGGGCTGCGGCTCCGCAACATAGTCCATGTCCGTCGCGGGCGTGATGCGGCCACCGTTGGCAGCCGTTGCTGCGATGGAGCGCGCGTCCATGAGGCACACGGCGGCGAACTGGCCCTCGCCGGGCTTCGAGCCCTCGCGGTTCGGGAAGTTGCGCGTCGTATGGCGCAGAGACAGGCCGTTGTTGGCGGGGACGTCGCCTGCGCCGAAGCACGGGCCGCAGAAGCTCGGCTTGATGACCGCGCCGGCCTCGAGCAGCTGTGCCGTCGCGCCGTTGCGCGTGAGCGCAAGCGAAACGGGGACGCTCGTCGGATAGACGTTCAGGCTGAATTCGCCGTTGCCGGTCGAGCCGCCGCGCAGAATGTCTGCAGCCTCGGTGATATTGTCGAACAGGCCGCCGCTGCAGCCCGCGATCACGCCCTGATCTGCCCAGACGCCGCCGTCATGCAGCTTGTCGGTCAGCTTGACATGGGCCTTCGGGAAGCGGCGGGCAGCATCCTGCTCGACCTTCTCCAGCAGCTCCTTCGCATTGGCAAGGAATTCCCGAATGGGATAGGCGTTCGAAGGATGGAACGGAAGGGCGATCATCGGCTCGACCTTGTCCAGCTCGATGGTGATCATCTTGTCATACCAGGCTTCTCTGCCCGGATGCAGCTCGGCATAGTCCTGCGGGCGGCCGTGCGTCTCAAAGAAGCCGCGCGTGATCTCGTCCGTCTCCCAGATGGAGGACAGGCAGGTCGTCTCCGTCGTCATGACGTCGATGCCGTTGCGGAAATCGATGGGCAGATTTGCGATGCCGGGGCCGCAGAACTCCAGCACGCAGTTGTTGACAAAACCGCTGGCGAACGTTTCCTTCACAAGAGAAATGGCAACGTCGTGCGGGCCGACGCCGCGGCGCGGCGCACCGGTCATGTATACGAGAACGACCTTGGGCATGTTGACGTCCCAGGTGTTCTTGAGCAGCTGCTTGGCAAGCTCCGGACCGCCCTCGCCGACTGCCATCGTGCCGAGCGCGCCGTAGCGCGTATGGGAGTCCGAGCCGAGGATCATCGCGCCGCAGCGCGCGAGCTCTTCACGGGCATAGGAATGGATGACGCTCTGGTTGGCGGGCACATAGATGCCGCCATACTTCTTCGCGGCGGACAGGCCGAAGACATGGTCGTCCTCGTTGATGGTGCCGCCGACTGCGCAGAGGCTGTTATGGCAGTTCGTCAGCGCATACGGGATCGGGAATTCCTTCATGCCCGAGGCGCGCGCCTGCTGGATAATACCGACATAGGTGATGTCGTGCGAAACCATGGCATCAAAGCGGATCTTCAGGCGCTCCGGGTCGCCGGACGTGTTGTGCGCCTGCAGGATCTGCCATGCCATGGTCTGCTTTCTCGCTTCGTTTTGGGGAATGGACGCCTTCTCCTCCGGACGGCCGTCTACGAGATAGATGCTGTTCTCATGAAGTTGAATCATAATGCCACCCCTGGTTTTGTTTTGAAAGTATTTTCCGGCCGGCTTCCTCACCGGCAGGAATTTGAATGCCCCGAGGGCGCAAGGCCGCTCGTGGTACGTTTGTAGTGTAGCATATGCGCATGCATTCGTCAAGCGTTGGTTGGAAGAAGCTGGAATACAGGGCTTCTCTTTTTGGTACATTTGTTTTTGCTATGTGGACAGGAAACTTATACTTTTGTCTATTTTGCACAGAGATAGCTGCATATTCCACGCACGGTTGGCTCATAAAATATGCATATCGTGGTTAATTATCCATGTCTTTCTCCGTCAAAACGTAAAAAAGTGGAGCAGGCAAACCTGCTCCACCAAATATAATGCGATATTGGAATAATTTAGTCCTCGTCGTTCTGCGGAACGAGCAGAGCGCGGATGGACAGAGAGATGCGCTTGCGGTCGGTGTCAACGTCGATGATCTTCGCCTCGACCTCCTGGCCCTCCTGCAGGGCGTCAGAAGCCTTCTCGACGCGATGGTCAGAGATCTGGGAGATGTGGATCAGGCCGTCAACGCCGGGCATGATCTCGGCAAAGGCGCCGAAGTCGACCAGCTTGACAATCTTCACGGTGACGACATCGCCAACGGAGTACTTCGCGAGGAACTGGTTCCACGGATTCATCTCCGGGGTCTTGTAGCCGAGGGAGATCTTCTTCTTCTCCGGATCGAACTTCAGAACGAAGACTTCGATCTGATCACCGGGCTTCACGACCTCACCCGGCGTGCGGATGTGGCCCCAGGACAGCTCGGAGATATGGACCATGCCGTCCACACCGCCGATGTCGACGAACGCGCCGTAGGAAGTCAGGGACTTGACGGTGCCCAGATACTTCTTGCCGACCTCGATCTCGCTCCAGAGCTTCTCAACGGCAGCCTTACGGGCCTCGGCGTTGACCATGCGGATGGAGCCGACGACTCTGCGGCGAGCGCGGTTGAACTCGGTGATCTTCATCTTGACGGTCTGGCCCTTCAGCGCGGACATGTCGCCGCCCTTGGGGATACCGGTCTGAGAAGCCGGGATGAAGACGCGAACGCCCTTCACGTTGGCCACGAGGCCGCCCTTGTTCTCTTCGGTGATAACGCCTTCGACCGTGTCCTTGTTTTCGGCAGCGGCCTCAACGTCGTCCCAGACCTTCATGCCGTCCAGCTTCTTCTTGCTGAGCTGCACGGTGCCCTCCTGATCGTTGACGCGAACGACAAAAACTTCGATCTCATCGCCGACCTTGAGGATGTCCTCCGCCTTGACGGTAGGATCTGCGCTGACTTCGTCATACGGAATGTAACCGGCATGCTTCGTGCCCAGGTCTACCTGGATCTCGGTGTTTCCGATTGCGGTAACAGTGCCAAGCACCTTATCTCCTGTATTTAAAGTCTTGATGCCCTGGCCGAGAAGCTCCTCAAAGCTCTCCTCCGCAGCTGCATCAACGGTAGTATTGATTTCGCTCATAGTGTGGTTGACCTCCTTTATTATCCACGCAGGCGTCGAAGCTCCTGCTGTGATGCCAATGGTTCCGGCCTGCCGAAGCTTCGGCAGGTCCAGCTCTGACGCGTTGTCCACAAGGAAGACCTGCGGGCAATGCGCGGCGCAGATATGCGCCAGACGCCCGGTGTTGGAACTTTTCCGGTCGCCGACCACGATCATGGCGTCGCACTGCGCAGCCAGCGCAGCGGCTTCTGCCTGTCGATTTTCGGTCGCTTTGCATATTGTATCAAAAAACTCAAGATTTGTACACACTTTTTTTGCGATTTTCTTGCAGGAATCCCATAAAAACTGCGTACTTGTGGTCTGTGAGACCATGGTAAATGGCAGATCGTGTCGTTTTGGGTCGTCATCGAGCCATTTCTGCAGGGCTTCGCCGTCCGGGAAGACGAGCGGATGCCTGCACCAGCCTGCGATGGCCACGACCTCCGGGTGCTCCGGTGTGCCGATGATGAGCGGCTGGCGGCCGTTTGCCTCAGCCTCCTGTACGATACGGTGGATGCGGCTGACGAACGGGCATGTTGCATCGATGATCTCCAGCCCGCGCGCCTGCAGCGCTTCATAGACGGCGCGCGAGACGCCGTGCGAGCGGATGATGACGGCGCTTCCCCCCGGGACCTCCCCGGGAGAGGCGATCTCCCGCACGCCGAGCGCGGCAAAATGCTGCACGACGTGGTGGTTATGGATGATCGGCCCGAGCGTGACGGCGCGCTTTCCTTCGCGCACGGTCTGCTCCACCAGACCGACCGCGCGGTCGACCCCGAAACAGAACCCGGCCGAAGCAGCTACGCGGACGGACATTGCATGCCTCCGAGTGCATAGCACTTATCCATCATTTCCTGCGTCAGGTGCTCGAGCTCATCGGACGACGGGCGGCGACCCTCAAACTGCGGATGATAGGCTTCGCCGAACACGAGTGTCAGGGGCGCCCAGAAGCGCTTCTTGCGCGTCAGGAACACCGGAACGATCGGCGCGTCCGTCCGGCAGGCGAACGTCACGGCGCCGACATGCGGATGGGAAACATCCCCCTCGCGCACGCGCGTCCCCTCCGGGAAGATGAGGAGCTTGTCCCCCTCGCGCAGCACGCCGAGCGCCGTTTTCACGGCATGGATATCGTTGGCCTCGCGGTCGACCGGGAAAGCGCCGAGCTTTGTAATGAACCAGCCGAGCACGCGGTGCGAAAACAGCTCTTTTTTTGCCATCGTGCGGAAAATGCGCTTCTGATGAGAGCAGACGATCACCCAGATCGCGTCGGAGAACGAGCTGTGATTACAGCAGATGACGGCGGGGCCGTCCGGAATATTTGCAAGACCGCGGACATGGACGATCGGATGCGCGAAGCCCATGAGGATGCGGATGGGCCAGAAGACTGCGTGGTAGAATTTCTGCGGAAAACCGCTCATACTGTGACCTTCTTCCGAATGAGCTTTAAGATCGCGTCGATGCTCTCCTGCAGCGTCATGCCGGAGGTATCGAGCAGCACGGCGTCATCCGCGGGGCGGAGCGGCGCAATGGCGCGGTTGGAATCCCGTTCATCGCGGGCGATCAGATCGGCAAGGACGGCCTCATAGGTATCCGGCGCGCCCTTCTCCTGCAGCTCGAGCCAGCGGCGGCGTGCGCGCACCTCAGGCGAGGCAGAGAGGAATATCTTCACATCGGCATCCGGCAGAACGACCGTGCCGATGTCGCGCCCGTCCATGATCACGTCATGCGTGCGGGCGACCACGCGCTGCTGCTCCAGCAGGAACTGACGCACGACCGGCAGGGCCGAAACGCGGGAGGCCGCCGTGGAGACTGCGGGCGTGCGGAGCTCGGAGGAAATATCGGCTCCGTTCAGCCAGACGTGCTGCACGCCGTCCTCCGTCCAACGGAGCTCAAGCTGCAGCGACGGGAGCAGAGCCGAAACGGCAGCCTCATCCGACGGATCGATGCCGTGGAAAAGGGCCGCGCAGGCCACCGCGCGGTAGATCGCGCCGGTATCGACATAGACAAAGCCAAGCTCCGCCGCGGCTCTGCGCGCAATGGTGCTCTTTCCTGCGCCGCCGGGGCCGTCGATCGCGATGCTGTAATGCTGCTTTTCCATGTTGGATCCTGCTCTCCCATTCAAATACTGAGAAATATTATACTCGAAAATAAAATTCTTGTCAACTTCAAATTGTGCAGGATTCCCTGCTAAACGTCCAAAAATTGCGGTCTCCGCAGCGGAAAAACTGAAAAAAGTGAACAGAGACCGTGCGTTGCCTGCCGCACAGTCTCTGTTTTACGCTCAATATTCTGTTACAATTCCTGTGCCGCTGCATACGCCGTGGCCCATGCGATCTGCAGATTGAAGCCGCCGGTATAGGCGTCGCAGTCGATGAGCTCTCCTGCAAAATACAGGCCGTGCACAAGCTTCGAGGCCATCGTCCGCGGATCGATCTCCTTTGTGCTGACACCGCCGCGCGTGATAATGGCCTCCTCCACTGGGCGCGTGCCGGAGATGGGGATCACAAAGCGCTTCGTCTCCTCGAGCAGGGCGCGCCGCTGCTGCCTGGTCAGGGAATTGGCGCGCAGCGCCGGGTCGATGCCGGCACGCCGCAGCAGCACGGGGATCATGGAGTGCGGGAAGAGGTCTGCCAGCGCATTTTCCATGCTGCGGTTGGCATAGGCCTCGAGATCGCGCAGGAAGCGCGCATCAAGCTTTCCCTCGTCCAGCGCAGGCTTCAGATCGAGCACGAGGGAATAGGACTTCCCCGGCTTCAGATGCGCCGAGGCCGACAGGACCGTCGGGCCGGAGACGCCGAAATGCGTGAACAGCAGCTCGCCGAAGTCCTGATAAACCGTTTTCCCCTTTTCGTCGCGGAGCTGCACGCCCGTGTTGCGCAGGGACAGGCCCTGCATCTCGGCGCAGGCTTCATCCGGGCTCACGAGCGGCACGAGCGAGCCGCACGGCGGCTGGATCGTGTGCCCGGCCTGCTCCGCCAGACGGTAGCCGTCGCCGGTCGAGCCGGTCAGCGGATAGGACGCGCCGCCGGTGCACAGCAGCACCGTGCTGCATGCGACCGGGCCGTCCGAGGTCAGAACGCCGTTTATCGCGCCGTCCGCGATCGAAAGGCCCGTTACCGTCGTCTGCCGCCGCTCCACGCCGCCGTGCTGGAGCGCACGCTCCAGCACATTCAGGATATCGGCGGAGCGGTCCGAGACGGGAAACACGCGGTTGCCGCGCTCGACCTTGAGCGGGCAGCCGCCCTGCTCAAAAAAGGCCATTGCCGCTTCCGGCGGGAAGGCCGCCATGGCGCTGTAGAGGAAGCGCCCGTTGCGCGGAATATTTTTCAGCGCCTCTTCGGCGGTGCAGGCATTTGTGACATTGCAGCGGCCCTTGCCGGTGATGAGAAGCTTTTTCCCGCAGCGGCTGTTTTTTTCGAGCAGGAGGATCCTACGCCCGCGCGCGGAGGCCTGAACTGCGGCAAACAGCCCTGCCGCTCCCCCGCCCACGATCACGGCGTCAAATGTGGACTTTTTCATAGACATGGTACTGATCCCAGACCTGCTCCAGACGCTCGAGCGTCTGCGCGGTCTCGTGCTTGCGGCGGGACGTCAGCGCGACGATCAGGGCGTTGACAACGCTCATCGGCGCGACGAGCGAATCCACAAGCGAGACCATGTCGCTCTTGGCCGTGAGCAGATAGTGTGCGCTGCGGGCGATAGGGGCCGTTTCGGAGTCCGTCAGGGCAATGACCTGCGCGCCTGCCTCGCGGCAGTACTGCAGCGCCTTGCCCGTCGCCGTGGAGTAGCGCGGGAAGCTGATGCCGATGACGGCGTCCTGCGGCGAGATGCGGACGAGCTGCTCAAAGACCTCGCTCGTCGACGGCGTCGTGATGAGTCGGACGTTTTCAAACATATAGTGCAGGTAATAGCTCAGGGAGCTCGCGAGAGCCGCAGAGGAGCGGACGCCGAGCACATAGATGCAGCGCGCCTGCAGCAGGGCCTCCACCGCGCCGGAGAAGGCCTCGCGGTCGAGATGCTCGTTCGTATGGCGCAGCCGGTCCATATCCGCCTGCAGGATCGTCGAGACGACGTCCTGCTCGCCGAGGCGCTCATCCGTGACCTCAATGCGCTGCACGGAGGTCAGGCGGTTGAGCACCATTTCCTGCAGCGCGCGCTGCATGGCGGGATAGCCGTCATAGCCCAGCTCCGCCGCAAAGCGCACGACCGTCGACTCGGACACCTGCGTGATCTTGCCGAGCGCGCCCGCCGTCAGGAAGGCCGCCTTATCATAGCTCTCCAGAATATAGGTCGCGATGCGGCGCTGGCCCTTGGAGAATGTTGTCAGCTTGTTATGTATGTTCGTCAGGATGTCTGCCGTCATACAGGATCTCCCCCTTCTGATTCCTGCCGCAGCGCGGCAAGCTCCGCTTCGGTGAGCGGACGCCATGCGCCGGGCGTGAGCGTTCCGAGCTGCAGCGGTCCCTCTGCAATGCGCCGCAGCCGGAGCACCTCCAGCCCGGCCGCCGCGCACATGCGGCGGATCTGGCGGTTCCTGCCCTCGTGGATCGTAATGAGGAACCGGCCCGGCGCGGTCTGCTCGACCTCCGGCGGGCGGATGCGATAACCGTCGAGCACGAGCGGACGCCGCAGCCGCTCAGCCGCGCCGTCCAGAGGGCCGCGGGCCGTGACCTCATAGACCTTGCTGATCTCGCGGCGCGGGTGCATCAGCCGGTCGGCCAGCGCGCCGTCGTTCGTAAAGAGCAGCAGGCCCTCAGAATCATAGTCCAGCCGCCCGACCGGATAGACGCGCGTGCCGCAGTCTACGAGCGAGGCGGCCGTTCGGCGGCCGCGTTCATCCGACAGCGTTGTGATATAGCCGCGCGGCTTATAAAGCATCAGATAGACGTGCTCCGGCGGAGGCGGGATGGGAACGCCATCGACCGCAATGGTCCGGCAGTCCGGCTCCGCCGATGCGCCAAGCGCACACGGCACCCCGTCTACCGTGACCCGGCCCTGCCGGATCAGTTCCTCCGCTGCGCGCCGCGAGGCAACGCCGCGCGCAGAAAGGATCTTCTGAATTCGTTCCCTCATCGGTACACTCTCCCCAGAGCAGCGGGATGCGCGCGATGCAGCGCGTCCCGAGAAATACGCCGCCCTCTCCGGCGGGTTCGCCGGGCGTTCCGGCAGAAAAGGCCACACGCGGCCAGAGCGGCCGTACGGTAACGGTTTCCCCGTCGCGCAGCGCATAAGTGACGGACTCCCCTGCCATAAGCGCAGCGCTTCCGCCGGACAGCAGCGGCACGGACGCGACGCACGCCCCGGCCTTCACCGCTTCACGCTCGGAAAAGGCGGCAAACGCCTCGTCATACAGGCAGGCATGATCCTGCCAGTCATCCGGCGCGCACAGCGTGACGGCAATGAGCCGCCGTCCGTTCCGTTCCACGGCGCTGACGAGCGTCCGCCCGGCTGCGCGGGTGAAGCCTGTCTTCACGCCGATCGCGCCGTCCAGAGACCACAAAAGGCGGTTGTGGTTCGTAAAGCTGCGCCCCTCGATCGTGATCTGCCGCGTGGCGACGACCTCGGCAAAGGCCGGGACCTGCAGCGCGGCGCGCGTCAGGCGCGCAAGGTCGAGCGCTGTGGAATAGTGCTCCGGCGCGTCCAGACCGTTCGGGTTCGTAAAATGGGTGTCCTGCAGGCCAAGCTCCCGCGCCCGTCCGTTCATGGCCTCCACAAAGGCCCCGACCGAGCCGCTGTGCGCCAGAGCCAGCGCGACGGCGGCATCGTTGCCGGAGTGCAGCAGCAGGCCGTAGAGCAGAGCGCGGACCGTGAGCTGCTCCCCCGCCTTGAGATAGAGCGAAGAGCCTTCGATCCCGACTGCCTCCTGCGGCACGGTGACAACGGCATCCGTATCGCAGTCCTCCGCGATGAGCAGACCCGTCATGATCTTTGTCGTGCTGGCGATGAGCGCGTGCTCTGAAGCATTGCGTGCAAAGCAGACCTCTCCGGTGTCCGCGTCCAGCACGGCGGCGCGGCAGGCCGACAGGGCCGACGCGCACGGAGACAAAAGGGCGGCAGCGATCAGAAGCGCCGCCGCCCGAAGCATTCGTTTCATTCTTCCTCACCGGGCCTAGTATGCCCGGCGAGGCGCGGTTCATGCGAGGTCGACGTCGACCTTTTTCTCCGCGCGGTACTGCGAGATCATCTCGTTGATGCGGTCGACCAGCTCCGGGATCTGCTCGATGAGGCGGTCAGCCGTCGAGGTCGCAGGCTCAGTGATCGGGAGCATACGCACCCGCTCGCCCTGCAGCACCAGAAAGGCAACCGGGACGATTTTCACGCCGCAGCCCGCACCGCCGCCGAACGGGAGTGCAGAGGCGGCTGCCTTCGGCTTGAGGTCGCTGCCGCCGGAAGCCATGGCAAAGCTGATCTTGGAGATCGGGATGAGCGTCGTGCCGTCGCCCGCGGAAATGGGCGTACCGACCACGGTGTTGGCATCGACCATCTCGCGCACCTTCGCCATAGAGGCGCCGAGAAGCTCCGAAACATTCTGACTCATGATTCTGTTTCCTCCTCCTGCTGCGGCAGTTCCTGTTTGCCGAACTGCATTTTTTCGATCTCCGGCAGCTCGTCCAGCGATTCCAGACCGAACGTGCGCAGGAAATCCGGTGTTGTGCGGTACAGAATGGGCCGTCCGGGCACATTCAGCCTGCCGCACTCCTCAATGAGGTGCTTATTGAGCAGCGCGCCGACGGAATAGGCACTGTCGACGCCGCGGATCTGCTCGATGTAGGCCCGCGTTGCGGGCTGATAATAGGCAATGACCGTCAGGGTCTCCAGCTGCGCGGACGAAAGACGGGGCGGCTTGCGTGTCTCCAGTGCTCGGGTCACATAGGAGGACATCTCCCCCGAGGAGCACATCTGATAGGCGTGCTCGAGGCGCAGGATGCGAATGCCGCGCCGCTCGTAGGACAGGCGGTCCATCAGCGAACGCACGGCCTGCTCGGCCTCGTCCGGGTCGCATTCAGCGGCCATGGCAATGCGTTCGAGCTCGACCGGCTCGCCCGCCGTAAACAGGATGGCCTCAGCTACCCGTTCCAGCTCCGTCTGTTCCATGTTCTACCCTTTCCTCCGGCATTTTGCAAAAGCGGATGTTCAGATCATCGTCGCCGTCCTCCAGCTTGACGGAATGCACGCGGCAAAGCTCCAAAACGGCGAGGAACGTCGCAACGATCTCGCTGCGAGAGCGGCTGCCGCGGAACAGCGCGCAGAATTTCTCCACGCCGCGCATCAGCAGCTGCTTGAGCACCTGCGCGGCCTTTTTTGTCACGGGATACGGCTCTACGCCGACGATGCCCTGAAAATTTGAGAGCTTCGGCGGCAGACGCCGCTCGCTGCGCTCTGCCATGGCCGCCATGGCGCGCAGAAGATCCTGCGGCTCGTGGCGGTAGCGATAGGTCGCGTCCGGACGGAGCGGCTGCGGCGCATGCGGAAAAAAACCGTTGCCGATGTCGCTGCGCGGCTCAAGGAAGGCCACAGCCGTGCGGATCTGCTCATAGGCCTCCGCACGCTGCTTTTCCTCGAGGGAGCGGATAAGAAGCTCCATCTCGCTCATGGCCTCCTCACGCTCGGCGGCGGAGAGCAGCATCTTTGTTTTAATGAGCATGAGATGGGACGCCATGGCGATGAATTCGCTGGCGATCTCCATATCCAGCCGCTTCATCTCGTCGAGATAGGCCAGATACTGCTCCAGAATGGACGTGATGCTGACGTCCTGAATTTCGATCTTGTTTTTGCTCAGCAGAAGCAGGATGACGCTCAGCGGACCGTCAAAATCTGCGGGCAGCTCATCGCGCGTGTGCATGACGCCCGCAAGATGATAGGTTGGTTCTTCCATGCGCCTCCGGCTCCTTTCACTTTAGAGTATACCATTATTTTAGGAAAATGGCAACCCACAATCCTTAGCCGACCGCGTCAAATATGGCGCGCACAAGGGCCTCGCGGCCGGTCCCCTTCTCTGCGGAGAACGGCAGCAGCGGTGTCTGCTCGCCCAAACGCAGCGTTTCGCGGATGCAGGCAAGGTTCGGCTCGATCTCGCGTGCCTTCAGCTTATCGAGCTTGTTGGCAACGACGAGGAACGGCCGCCCGGTGCTGCGGAACAGGTCCGCCATGACGCAGTCGAGCTTCGTCGGTGCGTGGCGGGCATCGACGATCATCACGCCGAGGGCGATGGGCTCCGGCTCGGCAAAATAGGCCTCCATGAGCTTGCCCCAGCGTTCCTTTTCCGATTCAGCGACCTGCGCATAGCCATATCCCGGCAGATCGACGAAGTGCGCCTTGCCGTCCACGCGGAAATAGTTGATGTGGACGGTCTTGCCCGGCTTCTGACCGACGCGCGCAAAATTTTTGCGCTGCAGCACGCAGTTCAGCACGGAGGATTTGCCGACGTTTGATTTTCCGGCAAAGGCGATCTGCGGCAGGCCGTCGTGCAGGAACGCACCGGCCTGCGCCGCAGATTTTACAAATTCCACTCGCTGTAAATTCATCATTGGCGGATCCCCTGATTCGGCTGGGCCGTGTCATGCTGCGCGACCGGGAGGACGCGCTCCGTGGTCTTGCGCACCGCAGGCTCCTCCTGCACGGGGCGGACGAGCGCGGCGTCCAGCACGGCGTCGGCATGGTCGACGAGCAGGAAGTTGAGCGCGCGGCGCACCGTCTGGTCGATCTCCTGCAGATCCTTTTCGTTCTCGTGCGGAATAATGACGGTCTTGACGCCGTGGCGCAGCGCTGCCATGGTCTTCTCCTTCAGGCCGCCGATGGGAAGCACGCGGCCGCGGATGGAGATCTCGCCCGTCATGGCGATATCACGGCGGACCGGCGTCCCGCTGAGCGCGGAGGCCAACGCCGTGCATACGGCGATACCGGCGGACGGACCGTCCTTCGGAACAGCTCCCTCCGGGAAGTGGACATGGATATCGCGCGTCTTGTAGAAGTCGGACGGGATGTGCAGCTGCTCAGCACGCGTGCGCAGATAGCTCACGGCCGCCTGCACGGACTCCTTCATCACATCGCCGAGGTTTCCGGTCAGGATGAGCTTGCCGCTGCCGTCCATGACATTGCACTCGACCTCGAGAGTCTCACCGCCGACGGAAGTCCAGGCAAGGCCGGTCACAAGACCGATCGGATCGGTCTCCGGCAGCTTATCCGGCAGGATGCGGCGCGGGCCGAGGAAGCTCTCCAGATTCGTGCCCGTCACGGTCACGCGGCGCGGGGCCTCGTCTGAAAGGAGCTGCACGGCGCTTTTGCGGCAGAGCTCCCCGAGCTTGCGCTCGAGATTGCGCACGCCGGATTCGCGCGTGTAGCAGCGGATGATCTCGCGCAGGGCATCGTCCGTCACGCGGACCTGCGATTTCTTCAGGCCGTTTTTCGCGAGCTGGCGCGGCAGCAGATGGTCGCGCGCGATGCTGCGCTTCTCCTCGTCCGTATAGGAGCCGAGCTCGATGACCTCCATACGGTCGAGGAGCGGACGCGGGATGGTGTCGGCCGTGTTGGCCGTCGTGATGAACATGCACTCGCTCAGGTCAAACGGAATTTCGAGGAAATTATCCCGGAACGTTGCGTTCTGCTCCGCATCGAGCACCTCGAGCAGGGCGGATGACGGATCACCGCGATAATCGCTGCCGAGCTTGTCGATCTCATCGAGCAGCAGCAGCGGATTGTGCGTTCCGGCCTGCTGCATGGCGGTCAGGATGCGGCCGGGCATCGCGCCGATATAGGTCTTGCGATGGCCGCGGATCTCGGCCTCGTCGTGCACGCCGCCGAGCGAGATGCGCGCGAGCTTCCGGTTCAGGGCGCGGGCCACGCTCATGGCGATGGACGTCTTGCCGACGCCCGGAGGGCCGATGAGGCAGATGATCTGCCCCGGCTGCTCCGGAGCAAGCTGGCGCACGGCCAGAATTTCCAGAATGCGCTCCTTCACCTTCTCAAGGCCGAAATGGTCCTCATCGAGGATGCGGCGGGCGACGCGGATGTCCGTGCGCTCGCGCGTGCGGGTATTCCACGGCAGTTCGAGAGCGACGTCGAGGTAATTGCGGATGACGCTGGCCTCGGCGGAGCCATACGGCTGCTTTTCCAGCCGCTGCAGCTCCTTGTGGAGCTTCTCGTCGGCCTCCTGCGGCAGGTGGAGCTTCTCGATCTTCTCGCGGTATTCATCGATCTCCGCGTCCTCGTCGTTTTCGCCGAGCTCGCCGCGGATGACCTTGAGCTGCTCACGCAGATAATAATCGCGCTGGCCCTTGTCGATGCTCTGCTGCGTCTTCTCCTGCAGCTGGGCCTCGAGGCGCAGGACCTCCAGCTCCCGCGCAAGCAGCCGGTTCGCCGTTTCCAGACGGCGCACCGGCGCAAGCTGGGACAGAACGCGCATTTTTTCCTTATAGTCATAGGATGCCGCCTGCGCCGTCATGTCGGCCGCAGAGCCGGGATCCTTTTCGGACAGCAAATGGAGCATGATGTCCTGCATCGGGCGCTGCGACAGCTCCGCATATTCGCCGAACAGCTCGATGGCCTGCCGAAGCAGGGCCTCCGTGCGCGGCGTAATGCTCGGCGTCTCCTCCTCGGGGATCGACTCGACGCGCGCCATCATGCAAGGCGCCGTCTGCAGCATCTGCGTGGCACGGGCGCGGTATTCGCCCTGCACCAGCACACGCACGGTGTCGCCGGGGATCTTCAGGACCTGCAGGACATGGGCGACCGTGCCGATCTCATAGAGATCACCGAAGCCGGGATCATCCTGCTCGATCTCCTTCTGGGTCACCAGAAAAATGTGCTGGTCGGCGTTCATCGCCGCCTCCAGCGCGCGAACGGACTTCTCCCGCCCCACATCAAAGTGCATGGTTGCCTGCGGAAAAAGGACCAGCCCGCGCATGGCAAGCACCGGCATCCGTTCAGACAAAATCAGTTCGTTCATAGTTCTCCTTCCTCCCCGCCGGATGCGGGGACGGACCACAAAAGGGGCGCACAGACACCCAAGTGTCCGCAACGCCCCCTTCTGTGTCTTGTTATCCTGCGCTCGGACGCTTCCGGCGCGCAGCGCCGGCCTTGTGCCGGATCTCCGGCTCGCTTCCGTCCTCCACGCAGGCGCGTGTGATCAGGACCTCGGAGATCGTGGGATCCGAGGGAATGTCATACATGACCTTCGTCATCACGCTCTCCAGCACGGCGCGCAGACCGCGCGCACCGATCTTGCGGTCGATGGCCTTCTGCGCAATGGCGTCGAGCGCCGCATTTTCAAATTCCAGCGTCACGTTGTCCAGCTCGAGCAGCTTGCGGTACTGGCGGCACAGCGCGTTCTTCGGTTCGGTCAGGATGCGCACGAGCTCTTCCTTCTTCAGGCTGCCGAGGGTCGTGACGACCGGCAGACGGCCGACCAGCTCCGGGATGATGCCGAATTTCAGAAGATCGTGCGGCTGCACCTGCCGGAACAGCTCGCCGACGTCCTGCTCCTTCCGGCTCTTCAGCTCTGCGCCGAAGCCGAGGCTGCTGCGGTCCACGCGGCGCTCGATGATCTTGTCGAGGCCGTCAAAGGCGCCGCCGCAGATGAAGAGGATGTTCGTCGTGTCGATCTGGATGAACTCCTGCTGCGGGTGCTTGCGGCCGCCCTGCGGCGGCACGTTCGCCGTCGTGCCCTCGAGAATTTTCAGCAGTGCCTGCTGCACGCCCTCGCCGGACACGTCGCGCGTGATGGAGGTGTTCTCGCTCTTGCGGGCGATCTTATCCATCTCGTCGATATAGATGATGCCGCGCTCCGCCAGCTCAACGTCGAAGTCTGCCGCCTGCAGCAGGCGCAGGAGAATGTTCTCGACATCCTCGCCGACATAGCCCGCTTCGGTGAGCGTGGTCGCATCGGCGATGGCGAACGGAACGTTCAGGATTTTGGCGAGCGTCTGCGCAAAGAGCGTTTTGCCGCAGCCCGTCGGGCCGATGAGCAGGATATTGCTCTTCTGCAGCTCCACATCGGAGTCGCCGCCGTAGAAAATGCGCTTGTAATGGTTATACACCGCCACGGACAGGGCGATCTTCGCCTCATCCTGACCGATGATATAACCGTCCATATATTCCTTGATCTCTTTCGGCGTGGGCAGATGATCGGGAACGGTCAGCTCGGAGCTGCCGGTCTCATACATCTCCTCGTGCAGGATCGTGCTGCACAGCTCCACGCATTCGTTGCAGATATAGGCATTCGGCCCGGACATGATCCGCTTGACCTGTGCCTGCGTCTTGCCGCAGAAGGAGCATCGGATGAGTTTTTCTGCCAAATTTACTTCCTCCTCTGGGCTTTAGCGCTGATAGATCACCTTATCCACAATGCCGTATTCCTTCGCCTGCTCGGCCGTGAGGAAATGGTCGCGCTCGCAGTCGCGGGCGACCTCTTCAACGGGTCTGCCGGTGTTCTTCGCCAGAATTTCATTCAGACGGCGCTTCACATCCGCGATGCGCTGGGCGTGGATCTCGATATCCGTGACCTGACCCTGCGCGCCGCCGGACGGCTGATGGATCATGATCTCCGCGTTCGGCAGGGCGAGGCGCTTGCCCTTCGTGCCGGACGACAGCAGGAACGCGCCCATGGACGCGGCCATGCCGATGCAGATCGTGGAAACATCGCACTTGATATACTGCATGGTGTCATAAATCGCAAGTCCGGCCGTTACCACGCCGCCCGGGCTGTTGATGTAGAACTGAATGTCCTTGTCGGGGTCCTGCGCCTCCAGATAGAGAAGCTGGGCGACGATCAGGCTGGCGGTCGTGTCGTTGACCTCCTCCGACAGGAAGATGATGCGGTCGTTCAGAAGGCGGGAGAAAATGTCATAGGAACGCTCTCCGCGGCTCGTCTGCTCGACGACATAGGGAACCAAACTCATAATCATGCTCCTTTCTGCGTGCATTCCCGCCGGGGTCACCGGCGGGAGTGCGGATCGCCTGCCGCAGCAGGAATCAGAAACATTCTAACCGCTCTGCAGGCGGATTATTCCTCGGAGGCAGGAGCCTCTTCGGCGGCCTCGGGGGCCTTGGGTGCAACGGCGACAGCGGAGTCGGCGATGAGACGGGCAGCCTTGCGCAGCTTGAGATCGCTCTTCAGGCCGTCGGCGTTCAGGGCCTTCTTGACGTCGTCCAGCTCCATCTTGTAGCTCTCGGCGAGCTTCTTGTACTCTTCCTCGCACTCTTCCTCGCTGACCTCGATGTTCTCAGCGGCAGCAACGGCGTCCAGCAGGACGTTCGTGCGGACAGCGGCCTGAGCGGACGGGCGCAGGCTGTTTCGGATGGCGTTCATGTCGCCGCCCATCATCTGGGCATAGGCCTGCAGGGAAGCGCCCTGGGAGCGGAGCTCATAGTCCATGCGCTCCATCTCCTGATCGAGCTCCTCGTCGATCATGCTGTCGGGGATCTCGACGGTCATGTTGGCGGCAGCCTTCTCGACGGCGGCGTTCTCGAACGCGCGGTCGATCCCGGCCTGCTTCTCATCGCGGATGCGCTTCTCGATGTCGGCGCGCAGCTCGGCGACGGTGTCGAACTCAGAGACGTCCTTGACAAACTCGTCGTCCTTCTCGGGAACGACGGTCTCCTTGACCTCATGGACCTTGACCTTGAAGACGACAGGCTTGCCAGCCAGCTCCTCGGCGTGATAGTCAGCCGGGAACGTGACGTCGATGTCCTTCTCCTCACCGGCGCTCATGCCGGCGACCTGCTCCTCAAAGCCGGGGATGAAGGTGTGGGAACCGAGCTTCAGCTCGTAGTTCTCGCCCTTGCCGCCCGCAAAGGCCTTGCCGTTCTCAAAGCCCTCGAAGTCGATCACGGCGGTGTCCCCCTCCTGTGCCGGGCGGTCGACCGTGGTGATGCGGGCAACGTTCTGGGCCATGCGGTCCAGCTCGGCCTCGACCTCGGACTCCTTGACCTCGACCTCGGCCTTCTCGATCTCGAGATTCTTATATTCGCCAAGCTCAGCAACGGGATACAGATCCGTCACGATCGTCAGCGTGACGGCGCCGTCGTCGGCGATGTCCATCTTGGAAACGCTCGGGCGGCCGACGGGACGGATGTCCTGCGTCAGGACGGCATCCTTGTAGATATCCGGGAACATATCCTCGACAGCGTCCTCAAAGAAGACATGCTTGCCATAGGCAGCCTCGATGACCATACGCGGAGCATGACCCTTGCGGAAGCCGGGGATCATGATATCCTTGCGGTACTTCAGATAGGCGCGGTTCAGGGCAGGCTCCAGCTCCTCACGGGTCAGTTCCACCGTAACGGATGCGCGGGTCGCTTCTTTCTCTACGCTTTTGACATTCATTTCTAACATCCTCCTATGTGCTGCGCCGGTCGGCGCGCATTGATACCTTGATGAATCCGCACTATTTTATCAGACTATTCACAAAAAAACAAGTCGATTTTGTGAATTTTCGGTTTTTCCGCAGGAAAATTACAGGGAAAATATTCAGCGAAGCCGGATCGGGGCAAAATTCGTATAATCCGCAGCGCAGAGCCGGTAGGTCACGCCGTGGTGCACGCCCTCGATGGCAAGGCGGTGGCTGCTGCCGTGCAGGTGGCCGTAGCAGCATTCCTTCACGCCGTAGCGCTCGAGGAGCGCCAGAATTTCCGGGCATTCGTAGCCGCGGTAGCGCGGCGGATAGTGCAGAAAGCACAGCTTTTCGGGCGTATCTCCCGCCGCGCGGAGCGAGGCCTCCAGACGCAGCAGCTCCCGCTTGAAAATTTTATCGTTATGACTGCCGTCCGGCGCGTCCTCTTCAAAGAACCAGCCGCGCGTGCCGGTCAGGGCGATGCCGTTATAGAAATAGCAGTTGTTATTCAGCAGATACAGGTCCGGAAAGCCGTTTTCCTCGCAGAAGCGGTAGAATTTCGCGGCCGTCGTCCACCAGTAATCGTGATTTCCCTTGACGATGATCTTCCGCCCTGGAAT
Organism: Clostridiales bacterium; assembly: GCA_003525905.1. Taxonomy (GTDB): domain Bacteria; phylum Bacillota; class Clostridia; order Oscillospirales; family Oscillospiraceae; genus JAZOXB01. The sequence goes on along the minus strand of DQIA01000033.1, from coordinate 17,922 downwards.
GGCGGCGATCATGGCAAAATCCTCGCGCGCGCCGTTCAGGTCCAGCGCCCAGGACAGGTCCCCGAGCAGGACGGTCGTGTCCTCCGGCCCGATGACGGACAGGCCTTCGCGGAGCTTGTCCACATAGCCGACCCACGCGCCGCCGAAGACGTCCATCGGCTTGTCGCTGCCGAGGGAAAGATGCAGGTCTCCAATCGCGTAAAGGGCCATCCCTCACGCTCCTTTCATTGCAGCAGTTGCAGAAGGTTCCGGAAAAAGATCCGGTCGAGCAGGTCCGCGGGATAGCCCGCAGCCTGTAAATACGCATAAAACGAAGCCCACGAGGAGACGTCCGTAAAGCCGCGCGCCAGCTCGTCGCAGCCGTCGAGGTCGCCGCCGAGGGCCACATGGTCCTCGCCGCAGAGCGTGAGCATGTGCTCGAGATGGGCGCGCAAAGTGTCAAAGTCTGCCTTCCCGCCGAGGAACGGCGGATAGAGGTTCAGGCCGACCGTGCCGCCGGCCTGCGACAGCGCGCGCAGCTGATCGTCCGTCAGGTTCCGCGTGCAGCCGCACAAAGCGCGGGAGTTGGAATGGCTGGCCAGAATGGGGGCCTGCGTGCAGTCCATGAGCTGCCAGAACGCAGTTTCGGACAGATGACTCACATCGATCCGCAGGCCGAGCCGCTGCGCCTCCCGGACAAAGTCGCGCCCACGCGGCGTCAGGCCAAGCGCGGAGCCGTGCCAGCCCGCAAGCGCGTTGTCGGCATTCCACGTCAGCGTGAGCATGCAGAAGCCCTGCTCCCGCAGCCATTCGAGTCTGCCCGGGTCGCAGCCGATGACCTCGCAGCCCTCCACGGACAGCAGCGCGGCGATCCTCCCCTGCTCCGTCAGGCGCAGGGCCTCCGCACCGTTTGCGGCAAAGCCGATGCGGCTGCGGTTCTTCTCCACCTCGCGGCACAGGAGGGCCAGCGGCTCCGTCAGCAGGCGCTCCGTTCCGCCGCCGGGCCGGCCGGCGTTGCTGCAGAACGCAAAGACCTGGGCATAGGCCTCCAGTCCGGCCGCCTTCTGCAGGTCGATATGGCACGAGTTTCGCGCCAGCCCCTCGCCGCGCTTCAACAGCTCATAGGCGGTGTCGCAGTGTCCGTCAAACAGCTTCATGAAAATGCATCCTCCAGATGCCGGATCTCCGGCCGCTTCGTCTGCGTGCCGTTCGGCGCGTAGACCTCGATGACGTCGAAGCGCGGCTGCTTTGTCTGTTCCGGGTGCTCACATAAGTACAGCTCCGCCGTGCAACGGATGCGTTCCTGCTTGTGCCGGTCGACAAATTCCAGCGCTTCGGCAAATGCGGCGCTTTTGCGCAGCTTGACCTCGACAAAGACGAGATAGTCGCGGTTTTCCGCGATCAGGTCGATCTCGCCGAGGCGGCAGCGGTAATTCGCCGCCACGATGGTATAGTGCCTGCGGCGCAGATAGGCCGCGGCGGTCTCCTCGCCCCAGCGGCCCGTCAGATCATTCCGCATGGAGATTCTTCAGGAACGTGCGGCGATGGATGGGGCACGGGCCGAATTCGCGCAGCGCGGCATAGTGCGCGCGCGTACCGTAGCCCTTGTGCGTGGCAAAGCCGTACTGCGGATATTTCTCATCCATTTCCAGCATAAAGCGGTCCCGCGTCACCTTGGCCAGAATGGACGCAGCCGCGATATTGGCGCTCAGGCTGTCGCCCTTGACGATCGTCTGCACGGGAAGGCCGAAGTCCGTCTCGCGGTTGCCGTCGATCAGGGCGATATCCGGCCGCACCCGGAGCTGGTCCATGGCGCGGCGCATCGCGAGGAACGTCGCCTGCAGGATGTTGATCTCGTCGATCTCCTGCTCGGAGGCAAACGCGATGCCGTAGGCGAGCGCCTGCTCCGTGATAATGTCATACAGCGCCTCGCGGCGCTTGGCCGTCAGCTTTTTCGAGTCGTTCAGGCCGGGAATGTCCAGCCCGCGCGGCAGGATGACCGCCGCAGCGCACACCGGTCCGGCCAGCGGGCCGCGCCCGGCCTCGTCTACGCCGCAGACCGTCTCATAGCCCGCCTCCCAGCAGCGGTTTTCGTAATTCCAAAGTTCCGTCATGCCAATTCCTCATTTATCTTAGGCAATACCGCACAATTCAGCAGGATCATTCGACAAAAATGTCCGGCGAAGGCCGAAGAGAATTATACGGTCTTGCTCTTTCTTAATCATCCGGCGTGAAGCTCAGGCGCTGATGCAGGCCGTCCGCCACCACGTCGAATATGATGCTGCCGTCTTCGTTGTCCGTGCGGTCCATCGTGACGTCCTTACCGCGGCAGTATGTCCGCGCGACGGCCTCCGGGTCCGAGGTCTCCACCTCACTGACGAACACGTCGCGCATCTGGTTGTTGCTGCAGAGATTGAAGATCTCGCGGATCAGTTCGTAGCGCATGCCTCTGTCCTTTCCGGAGGGTCCTCCAGCGTAAAGCGGCCGATCTTACAGCTGCGGTATTCCTCCAGCAGCACACGCGCCATGCGCTCCGTGTCGATCTCGCCGCGCGCCAGCAGGAAGCCGCGGCGGCGGCCCGCCTCGGTCAGCAGATCATAGCCGGAGGCGTCCTCCGGCGGGTCGAGCTTATAGCGGGCGCGCATGGCCTCGGGGTAACGCGCCCAGAGCATGGCCGCCAGATGGCAGGCCAGCGTTTCCACATCCAGTACGTCGTCCTTGACCGCGCCGGTATAGGCCAGCCTGCGGCCGACCTCCTCATCGTCGAATTTCGGCCAGAGGATGCCCGGCGTGTCGAGCAGCAGAAGGCCGCTGTCCACCGTGACCCACTGCTTGCCACGCGTGACGCCGGGGCGGTTCTCCGCCTTTGCGCCCTTGCGCCCGGCGATCTGATTGATGAAGGTCGATTTTCCCACGTTCGGGATGCCGACGATCATCAGCTTCAGTGCGCGGCCGGTCTGACCCTTGTCCGCATAGCGCTGCAGCTTCTCCGCCAGCATGGAGCGGACGGCGGGCACGAAGCGGTCGATGCCGCGGCGGCTCTTGCAGTCCGTGCGCACAACGGTCATGCCCTGCGCCTGCCAGTAATTCTGCCAGACGTCCGTAGCGGCCGGATCGGCCAGATCGATGCGGTTGAGGATCATCATGCGGGGCTTCTGCCCGCAGATAGCGTCAATGTCCGGGTTCCGGCTGGAAAACGGGATGCGTGCGTCCACGATCTCGCAGACGGCGTCCACGAGCTTGAGGTCAGCCTCCATATTCCGCCGGGTCTTGGTCATGTGGCCCGGATACCACTGGATATTCATGCGTTCATCCATTGTCCACCGCTCCGATCCGTCCAAAGTCCCGCGAGCTGCTCTCGCCGCAGCCTGGGAACAGAATGCACAGCACCTTGCCGATGACCTGTGATTCCTCGATCTGCCCAATGGAGGCATAGCGGCTGTCAGCAGAGCGGTTGCGGTTATCGCCCATCACGACGAGGCAGCCCTCGTCCACGGTCAGGGGGAAGCTCGTGCGGTCATAGTAGGGCAGCACCATCGGTTCCAAGATATAGGGCTCGTCCAGCGGCTCGCCGTCGACGTAGACCGTGCCATAGCCGTTGCCGTCGTAGAGGATATCCACAGTCTGACCCTCCGTGGCGATGACGCGCTTGACGATCGGCTCGCCGTTTTCAAAGCTCTCCTTGCGCGCGACGATGACGTCGCCCTGCTCGAGGTCGCCCATAAACAGATTGCTCAGCAGTGCCACATAGTCGCCGTCCTGCAGCGTCGGCATCATGGACGGTCCGTCCACGCCGACGAGACGGACGAAAAACACAAACACGATCGTGATCGCGGCCAGAATATAGACAAGGTCATGCAAAAGCGAGTAGCAGTCATAGAGCGGATTTTTCGGTTCCTTCTTCGGAGTCTGCTCCTGCAGGTCCTCCATCGGCTGCTCCGCGTCGAAATTCTCCATCAAAGTCATCCTTCCTGTCTGGCGGCAGGCCGCCATTCATTCAGGATAAATTATACACCAACTCGTTCCAGAAATAAAGCCCAAAAAACGGAGCTGCCGCAAATCCATGCGGCAGCCCCGAAATGGCGGTCGATAAAAATCAGAGATCCTTCAGCCGTGCTTCGCTCTCCTCGAGCTGACGCAGCAGGGCGGCATACTTTTCGGCCTTCTCCTGCTCTGCGCGGACGACCTGCTCCGGTGCCTTTGCGGCAAAGCCCGGATTGCCAAGCTTAGCCTGCACACCGGCAAGGCCCTTCTGAACCTTCTCCTTCTCTTTGGCGATGCGGGCAAGCTCCTTGTCCACATCCACAAGCTCCTCCATCGGCAGGAACAGCTTGGCGTCGTGCGTCACGCAGGACACCATGGAACCATGGCCCTCCGGCTCCTCACCCAGAACGACGACGCGCTCGGCATAGGCCAGACGGGTGATGAACGGGATACCGGCAGAGAACAGATCCTGCTTCTCCGTGACGATATAAAGCGTCGTGCGGCGCGCAGGCGGTACATTCATCTCGGCACGGCGGTTGCGCACGGCGCGGATGGCCTGCATGATGCTCTCCATGCCGTCCTCCTCCGCCTGGAAGCAGAGATCCTCGCGGTACTTCGGCCAAGCGGCGACGATCAGCGCCTCGCCCGCGTGCGGGATGGCCTGCCAGATCTCCTCCGTGATGAACGGCATGAACGGGTGCATCAGGCGCAGGATCTGGTCGAGAACATACAGCAGCACCTGCTGGGCAGAGCGCTTCTGAGCCTCGTCCTCGCCATAGAGGCGGGCCTTTGTCAGCTCGATATACCAGTCGCAGTAGCTGTCCCAGATGAAGTCATAGATCTTCTGGACGGCGACGCCGAGCTCATACTTGTCGAGGTTCTCCGTGACGTCGGCAATGAGCGTATTGAGCTTCGAAAGGATCCACTTGTCGGACGTCTCGAGCTCGGACAGGGCGGGCAGCTCGTTTTTGTCGATGCTGAGGTTCATCATGACATAGCGGCTGGCGTTCCAGAGCTTATTGGCAAAGTTGCGCATGGCCTCGCAGCGCTCGATATAGAAGCGCATGTCGTTGCCGGGCGAATTGGACGTGAGCATGTTCATGCGCAGGGCGTCCGAGCCGTAGCGGTCGATCATCTCGAGCGGATCGATGCCGTTGCCGAGGGACTTGGACATCTTGCGGCCCTTGTCGTCGCGGACAAGGCCGTGAATCAGCACGGTGTGGAACGGCGGGCGGCCCGTTTGCTTGCAGGCCGAGAAGATCATGCGTGCGACCCAGAAGAAAATGATATCATAGCCCGTCACAAGCACATCCGTCGGATAGAAATACTGAAAATCCTCCGCATTCGTGTCCGGCCAGCCGAGGGTCTCGAACGGCCACAGCGCCGAGGAGAACCAGGTGTCAAGCACGTCCTCATCGCGGGTGATATGCTTGCTGCCACACTTTTCGCAGCAGGTCGCATCCTCGCGGGAGACGGTCATATGGCCGCAGTCGGCGCAGTACCACGCCGGGATCTGATGGCCCCACCACAGCTGACGGGAGATGCACCAGTCACGGACGTTCTCCATCCAGTTCGTATAAATTTTTGTGAAGCGCTCCGGCACGAACTTCGTCTCGCCGTCGTTCACGACGCGCAGCGCCTCTTCGGCCAGCGGCTTCATCTTTACGAACCACTGAGCGGAGATGATCGGCTCGACGTCGCGGTGGCAGCGGTAGCAGGTGCCGACATTGTGGTTATACGGCTCGACCTTCACGAGGTAGCCCTGCGCCTCGAGGTCGGCGACGATCTGCTTGCGCGCCTCATAGCGGTCAAGGCCCTGATATTTGCCGCCGTTCTCGTTGACGACACCCTTATCGTCGAGGACGCGGATGACCTCGAGGTTGTGGCGCAGGCCGACCTCAAAGTCGTTCGGGTCGTGAGCCGGCGTCATCTTGACGCAGCCGGTGCCGAAGTCCATTTCGGCATAGTCGTCCGCCACGACGGGGATCTCCTTGCCGACGAGCGGCAGAATGACGTTCTTGCCGACGATGTCCTTGTAGCGCTCGTCGTTCGGGTTGACGCACACGCCGGAGTCGCCGAGCATGGTCTCGGGCCGGGTCGTCGCGATGATGACCTCGCCGGAGCCGTCTGCCAGCGGATAGCGCACATGCCACAGATGGCCGGGCTTGTCGACATATTCGACCTCGGCATCGGACAGGGCCGTGACGCAGTGCGGGCACCAGTTGATGATGCGGCTGCCCTTGTAGATAAGGCCCTGCTCATACAGGTTCACGAACACCTCGCGGACGGCCTTCGAGCAGCCCTCGTCCATCGTGAAGCGGGCACGGTCCCAGTCGCAGGACGCGCCGAGGCGCTTCTGCTGCTCGACGATACGGTCGCCGTACTGATGCTTCCAGGCCCAGACGCGCTCGAGGAACTTCTCGCGGCCGAGGTCATAACGGGTCTTGCCCTCCTTGCGCAGCTCCTCCTCCACGCGGATCTGCGTGGCAATACCGGCATGGTCCACGCCGGGGATCCAGAGGGCGGAATAGCCCTGCATGCGCTTGAAGCGGATGAGCACGTCCTGCATGGCGGCGTCCATGGCATGGCCCATGTGGAGCTGGCCTGTGACATTGGGGGGCGGCATGACGATGGTAAAGGGCTTCTTGTCCGGGTCGCGCTCGGCATGGAAATAGCCGTTGTCCACCCAGAATTTGTAGAGCCGGTCCTCAACGTCGCGCGGCTCGTAGGTCTTTGGCAGTTCTTTCATAGTCTTCTCCTTTTTGACGATAAAAATCGCCCTGAGCTTCATAATATGCTCAGGGCGATGCAGATTACCGTGGTACCACCTGAATTCCCGCCATGGGCGGGCACTCTGGCTCTGTAACGGGAGCACCCGTGCGGCCTACTGCAGGTTCGGCACGCCCGCTCCGAAGCGACCTTCTCCCGACCTGCGCAGGGGCTTTCAGCAGCCGCCCCCTCTCTGCAGCGCGCGGATGGGATACTCCTCTTCTTCCATGCGTTTTCACTATGCGGTTATGATAGCCGAAAACCGGCCGGTTGTCAAGCGTTTTTGGGCAGATAGCCGCTCATTTCGGCGGCCATATCGTCCAGCAGCTTCATGGCTGCCGCGCGGTCGGCGTCAACGGCGGTCAGATAAATCTTGACCTTCGGCTCCGTGCCGGACGGACGCAGGATGACCGTACCCTTCTCGCCGAGCTGAAGCACGAGCACATTGGACTTCGGCAGCGCGACCGCTTCCTCCGTGCCGTGGACGAGATCGCGCGTGACGCGCGCCTGATAGTCCGTGACGGACGTGACGGCAATGCCGCACACGGCCTTCGGCAGCTCGCGGCGCATCTGCGCCATAAAGCCAGCGGAAATTTCCATGGCGTCCGGGCCCTGCAGCTCGCAGCTCAGCACGCGCGCCTCATGCCAGCCGAAGCGGCTGTAGAGCGCGTCCATGTGCTCGGCCAGATTTGTGCCCTCGCGCTTGAGCGCGGCGGCGAGGTCGCAAGTCAGCATGGAGGCAACGACGGCGTCCTTATCGCGCGCGTATGTTCCCTTGAGGTAGCCGCAGCTCTCCTCAAAGCCGAAGACGAAGCGGTTCTCCTCGTGCTTCTGCTCGAGGGTGAGGATCTCACCGCCGATGTACTTGAAGCCCGTGAGGACCCTGCGCATCTTCACGCCGTAGCTTGCGGCGATCTTGTCTGCCATCGGGGTCGAGACGATGCTGCGCACGGCGACAGGGTCTGCCGGGAGCGTACCCGCCTTCTGCATCGTGCCGAGGATGTAGTCCAGCAGCAGGCAGCCCAGCTCGTTGCCGCTGAGCTTGCGGAAGCCGCCTTCCACCGGGATGGCCACGGCCACGCGGTCGCAGTCGGGGTCCGTGCCGAGGATGAGGTCCGGGTGCGTCTCGCGCGCGATCTTGTAGCTCTCGTTCAGCGCGGCGTCCGTCTCCGGGTTCGGATATTCGCAGGTCTTGAAATCGCCGTCCGGCTTTTCCTGTGCGGGGACGACGGCGACGTTCACGCCGATGCGGCCGAGCACGGTGCGGACCGGCTTGTTGCCCGTGCCGCACAGCGGCGTGTAGAGCAGATTCAGGTTATCGGACGGGACAGTGGCAAGGCGCTCGCCGAGAACGGTCTCATAGTAGCGCTCCCACAGCTCCGGCGCGATGAATTCCACGCCGCCTTCCGCAAGGAAGTCCTCAAAGCTCTTTTCCGCCGGGAGGAAATACGGGATTTTCTCGATCTCGGCAAACACGCGGGCCGCCGGCTCGTCCGTCATCTGGCAGCCGTCCGGGCCGTAG
>DQIA01000033.1:9036-9614 GCA_003525905.1 Clostridiales bacterium | reverse complement strand
TCTGGCAGCCGTCCGGGCCGTAGCACTTGATGCCGTTGTAGATGCCCGCATTGTGGCTGGCGGAAACGACGATGCCGCAGCCGCAGCCAAGCTGGCGCACGGCAAACGAGAGCATCGGCGTCGGGGCCAGCTCGTGATAGACGTAGACATGCACGCCGCGCTCCGCAAGCGCCACGGCACACAGCTCCGCATAGCGGCGGGAGTTGTGGCGGGAGTCATAGCCGATGGCGCAGCGCTGCGGCAGCTCCGTCGAGGTCAGCCATGCGGCAAGGCCCTGCGCCGTGCGGCGAACAGTGAAGTCGTTCAGGCGATTCGTGCCGATGCCCATAATGCCGCGGATGCCCGCGGTGCCGAACTGCAGCTCTGCGCCGAAGCAGCCCTTGCGCTCCGTCTCGTCGTTCTGCATGGCGGCCAGCGCAGCGCGCCCGGCCTCATTCAGCGGCGCCTGCTCGCACCACTGCTGATAACGTTCCAGTTCCGTCATTTCAGCCTCCTAAAATATGGAATTAAAGTCATAAGCTCAGACTGTCAAATTTGTCATTGCGAGCCCCGCGAGGGGCCGTGGCAATCTCGCAGGA
>DQIA01000033.1:0-8928 GCA_003525905.1 Clostridiales bacterium | reverse complement strand
GAGATTCCCACGTCGCTTCGCTCCTCGGAATAACACGACCGGGAAAGCTCACGAACGCCCCGCCCCAATGGGACGGGGCGCTGTGTCGTCCGGTTATTTCAAAAACGGTTCGATCAGGCGCTGCGTTTCCGCATCGTCTGCACGCGTCTCCCGCAGGGACTGCAGAAGGGCCTGCGCTTCCTGCTCCGTCTCCGCCGGGGCGATGACGAGCACCGGCGTGCCGGTCTCTGCAAACGCGCCGTCCGCATCGCGGTGCAGCAGCACAATGAGCTGCTCCCCGGCCGCGTCGCACCAGAGCATATCGTCCTGCCAGAACATCCAATCCGAGTCGATGTCCGACGGCAGGATCAGGCTGTCCATGATGCGGCTGCCGTTTACGAATACGCCGCCCGGATCGTTTGCCTCAAAGGAATCCGCGTGATTCCGGAAAAGGTAGTGATACGAAATGCCGCTGATGAGGACGGTACAAGGCTCCGCGGAGCCATCCTCCTGCAGAAGCATCGCCTGCATCGTCCGGCTTTCCGTCTTTGCAATCGGCGTGTTCCAATACGAAATGATCACGGTCCCGAGAACCACGAGCGCGGCAAGCGCAATACAGGCTGCGGCAATGGCAGCTGCATGCTTTCTGTTTTCTGCGGTTTTCATATAGCACCTTCCCTTTCAGCATAAAACGGGTAATCGTTAACCACGGGTCACTTGAGACTTGAGATAAGGGGAGATCGCGTTTTTTGTCTCATCCGGGAGCGCTTCCTGCAGCGACTGTAAAAGCTCCTGCGCCGCCTGCTCTGACTCTGCCGGAGCGACGACGAGCGACTGCATGCCGGGAAGCGGCAGGACGAGCGTGCTGCCGTCGGCTGCGATCCAGAACGGATCGGTATCCGCCTGCATCGTGAGCCACGGGTCAAAGGCGTCGTCCGGCAGGATAACGCCGGAGCAGACGCGCGTACCGTCGACATAGATACCGCCGTCCGTCCCCGTCTCGAACGCGCCGACTCTGCCGCCGAGCAAATAGGAGCGGGACGTGCCCGCGATGCGCACGGTGCACGGCGTGGCCGAGCCGTCCGGTGCGAGGGTCATGCCCTGCATGGTCCACTCGTCGGCGCGCTCTGCCGCATGGTCGCGGTTGGATGCGAAGAAAATGCCGATGCCGCAGACCACAAGGAGCGCAGCCGCGACGGCGGTAATGAGAATACGGTTCCGGCTCATGGCGCCGGTTTACACGTCTTCGATGATCGCGGAGTTATTCTTAGCCTGCGGATTGACGAGGGCGCGGAACTTCGAGCGGGAATTGCGGATCTCGCTCAGAGCCTCGGCCACAGCCTCCTCCGTGCGGCGCAGGGAATCGTCGACATAGTCGTTCGTGACCTTCTTGAGCTCCTTGATCTTATCCTGCGCGGCGCGCACCATATCGTTGGCCTGATTCTTGGCCTCGAGATAGATGGCCTCCTGCGAGACGAGCTGGCGGGCCTGTGCCTGCGCGGACTTCATGATATTCTCGGCCTCGCGCTTTGCGTTCGTAATGAGCTCGCTGCGGGAATCCACGATGGTCTTGGCCTGCTTCAGCTCGCCGGGGAGCTGGTTGCTGATCTCGTCGAGCAGGTCGAGGACCTTTTCGCGCTCAACAGCGCACTTATCGCTGCTGAACGGCACGGAGCGTGCGTCCTGCACCATTTCATACAGGGTGCCGATCAATTCTTCAATGCCGTGTTCGTTCATGATATTGCCTCCTAATCGTTGCCGCCGCCCGCTCCGGTCTTGCGGAGCAGGGTGATGGTCGTTTTTCCGTAATGATAGTCTTTTGAGCGGGTCAAGCCCGGAAATTCCTCCGCAAGCGGTTTGCCGAGGGGTCTTTCTGTGATAATTATACCACCATCCGACAAAATGTCAATTTCCGATAGGCGCTGAATCGCCGTTTCGAGGGATTTTTCTGCATAGGGCGGGTCGAGGAAGATCAGGCGGAATTTTCGCCTGCACCGCGCAAGATACTGCGTGAAATCCGTGCAGACGACCTCTCCCCTGTCTTCAAAATGCGTGCGGCGCAGATTCTCGCGCACAAGGGCCGCGGCATCCTGCCGGTGGTCGACAAAAACGGCGCGTGAGGCTCCGCGGCTGAGCGCCTCGATGCCGAGCTGGCCCGTTCCGGCGAACAGGTCGAGCACGTCGCCTGCGATGTCGAACTGGATGATGTTGAACAGGGCTTCCTTCACGCGGTCCGTCGTTGGGCGCGTGAGCATGCCCTCCGGCGTTTTCAGCTTTGTGCCGCGCGCCGTTCCGGTGATAACTCTCATGGCTGTGTTTGCTCCTGTCCGTGAAAATGGTCATAGACCGCCTGCGCCTGCGGCGCGGGCAGCACCTCCTGCAGCTCCTCCCGGCTGGCGGCACGGATGGCCGCGAGCGAGCGGAAGCGGCGCAGGAGCTGATTGCGGCGCTTCTCCCCGATGCCGGGGATGGCGTCGAGCTGCGAGCCGCGCACATGGCGGCTGCGCAGGGTGCGCTGATAAGTGATGGCGAAGCGGTGCGTTTCCTCCTGGATGCGGCCAATGAGGGCAAACACCGCCGGATTGCTCTGGATGCTGATCTCCTGCCCGTCCGGCGTGACAAGGGCGCGCGTGCGGTGGCGGTTATCCTTGACCATGCCGAAGATCGGCAGAAAAACACCCATTTCGGACAGGGCGGCGCGGACCGTCTCGGCGTGCACGGCACCGCCGTCGATGAGCAGGGCGTCCGGGCGCTCGGAAAAGCCGCTGTCGCCGTCGAGATAATGACGGAAGCGGCGGCAGAGCACCTGCCGCATGGAGGCGTAGTCGTCCTGATCCGTCAGGCCGCGCACCTGAAAGCGCTTGTAATCGCTCTTTTTCGGCTTGCCGTCCTCGAAGACCGTCATGGAGGCGACGATATCCGTCCCCGCAATATTCGAGATATCATAGGCCTCGAGGCGGCGTGGCGGTTCGCGCAGGCCGAGCATGCCCTGCAGCAGCACGAGCGTGCCGCTCAGGCGCTCTGCCTTTGAGGTAGCGCGCTCGGCCTCCTCGCGGGCGTTTTTCTCCGCCAGCTCCACGAGCCTGCGGCCATAGCCGCGCTGCGGCGTGCGGATGAGCACATGCTTGCCGAGCTCCTGCAGCAGAAGCTCCTCGAACAGCGCGGCGTCGTCCATCTCCGCCGGGAGGAAAATGCGGCGCGGCGCGGCCTTGCGCGTCAGATAGTACTGCTTGACAAGCGACGACAGCGCGTCGTCCGGCTCCTCCGGCACAGGCAGTACCTCATAGTCCTTATCCATGAGGTTGCCCTTGATAAAGTGCAGCACCGCGAAGCAGGCTTTCGCCTCCGTCTGGTACCAGCCGATGACGTCGGTGTCCGCCATCGTGCCTGCCGTGACGAGCTGCTTCTGCCCGAGCAGCTCAATGGCGCGCAGACGGTCGCGGTATTCCGCCGCACGCTCAAAGCGCAGCTCCTCGGCCGCGGCCTCCATCTTCTCCTGCAGTTCCTGACACAGGCTCTGGTGCTTGCCCTCGAGCAGAAGGACGGCCTGCTCCAGCCGCGCGTGATAGTCCGCCTGCTGCATGCAGGGGCGGCACCAGCCGTCGCAGCGCTCCATCTGATAATTTAGGCAGGGCCGTTCCCTGCCGATGTCGCGCGGGAATTTTTTGGAGCAGCCCGGCAGGCGGAACGTCGTACGCAGGGCGTCGATGACCTGCTGCGTGCGCCCGCGGCTTCCGTAGGGGCCGAAATAGCGCGCGCCGTCGTCCGTGACGCGCGTGGCCAGCGTGATGACGGGATAGGCCTCACGCAGGTCGACGCGCAGGTAGGGATAGCCCTTGTCGTCCTTGAGCAGGATGTTGTATTTCGGCATATAGTGCTTGATGAGCGAGCATTCGAGCACGAGCGCCTCGAACTCCGTCGCGGCGGCGATCGTCTCGAAATGATCGACATTCGACACCATTTTGCGCGTTTTTGCATTGTGCGCCGCCGTATCCTGAAAATACTGGCTGACGCGGTTTTTCAGTTTTTTTGCCTTGCCGACGTAGATCACGGTCCCGGCGGCGTTTTTCATCAGATAAACGCCCGGCTCATAGGGCAGCGACAGCGCGGCCTGCTTCAATTCCTCACGGGTCATGCTTGCTCCATTCTGACGAGAAAGCTGCCCCAAACGCCGCCGATTCCGTGCGTTTGGGGCAGCCGTTCATGTTGAGCGGATCAGAAAATATCCTTGACGAGCATCTGCGCCAGCGTCTTGACTGCCGCTTCCTCGTCCGGGCCTTCGGCGATCAGCGTGACCTCCGTGCCCGTGGTGATGGCCATGGAGAGTACGCCCAGCAGGCTCTTGGCATTGATCTTCCGGTCGTCGACCTCGATCCAGATGCTGGAACGGAATTCATTGGCCTTCTGAATGAAAAACGTAGCCTGTCTGTTGTGCAGACCAGACTCACACTTGACCACCGATTTTTCTGTATACATCCTGTGTCACTCCTTCAAATTTGAGGCTGCGCGAGGTGATATGCTTCTCTTAGAATATAACAAAACAGGGGCATTTGTCAACTGTTTTCTCAAGTTTGCCGGGATTTCCCGTCAGGCCAGCTCGGCGATGGTCACACCGTCCTCGCCCTCGCCGTAGACACCGAGGCGGTAGCGCTTCACGCAGCGATTGCGCTTCAGCTCGTCCTGCACGGCCTTGCGCAGGACGCCCGTGCCCTTGCCGTGGATGATACGCACGGAGGCGAGATTGGCCATCATGGCGTTATCGAGGAAGATATCCAGCGTAGCAATGGCCTCGTCAGCCGACATGCCGCGCAGGTCCAGCTCCGTTGAGGCGCCCGCGCTGCGGAAGGCACGCTGGCTGCGCTCGATGATCTTCTTGGCCTGCTGCTTCGTCTCCTCGATGAGATATACCTCGTCCGGCTGCGCCGTGACCTTCATGATCCCGGCCTGCAGCAGATAAGAGCCGTCCTTGTTGATGGCCAGCACGCTCGCTCGGGTGCCGAAGCGGACAAGCTCGACTGTGTCGCCGACGCGAATGGCGCGCGTGGCCTGCGGGCGGGACTTCGGCGCGTCGTCATGCCCGGCAAGGCGGTCCTCTGCCTCGTTGAGCCTGCGGCGCAGCTCGGTCTGCTTCGCGTTCGAGCCCTGCACGTCCGCGTTTTCCCGCAGCTGCTTGCGCAGCTGCTTCAGCTCGTCTGCGACCTCGTTCGAGGTGCGGCGGGCATCGTCGATGATGCTCTGCGCCTCGGCGCGGGCCGCGCGCACGGCTTTTTCGCGTTCGCGCTTGATCTCGGCATAATAGGCCTCGGACTTCTCCTTCATCTGCTCCGTTTCCTGGCGCAGGCGCTCGGCCTCGAGCTTGGCAGCCTCCATCTGCTGGCGCTGCTGCTCGAGCTGGTTCAGGACGTCCTCAAAGTTGCGGTCGTTTTCGTTCACAAGGCTCTTTGCCTTGTCGATGATCGGCTCCGGCAGGCCAAGGCGGCGGGAAATGGCAAAGGCGTTCGATTTGCCGGGGATGCCGATGAGCAGGCGGTAGGTCGGCCGCAGCGTCTCCACGTCGAACTCGCACGAGGCGTTCATGACGCCCTCCGTGCGCATGGCATAGAGCTTCAGCTCGGCATAGTGCGTCGTGGCAGCCACGCGGCTGCCGCACTGGCGGCAGAACTCGATGAGCGCATTGGCAAGCGCCGCACCCTCGGCCGGGTCCGTGCCCGCGCCCAGCTCGTCAAACAGCACAAGCGTGTCGCGGTCGCAGTCGGCAACGATGTCGACGATATTCTTCATATGGGCGGAGAAGGTGGACAGCGACTGCTCGATGGACTGCTCGTCGCCGATGTCCGCCAGCACCTGCCGGAAGACGGAAATGGCGCTGCCGTGGTCCGCCGGAATGTGCAGGCCGCACTCCGCCATCAGTGTCAGAAGGCCGATGGTCTTGAGCGTGACGGTCTTGCCGCCGGTGTTTGGGCCGGTGATGATGAGCGTGTCGAAATCCGAGCCGAGCCGCAGCGAGACGGGAACGACCTTCTTGCGGTCGATGAGCGGATGGCGCGCCCGCACGAGCTCCAGACTGGCGTTCGTGCGGATCTCCGGCTCCATGCCGTCCATCTTGTGCGACAGGCGCGCGCGGGCAAAGATGCAGTCGAGCTGCACGAGCATCTCATAGCTGTGGCAGATGCCCTCGCGGAACGAGGCCGCCTCGGCCGACAGTGCGGCCAGAATGCGCTCGATCTCCTTCTTCTCGCGGATCAGCAGCTCGCGCAGGGCGTTGTTCGCATTGACGGCGGACATCGGCTCGATGAAAAACGTGCTGCCCGTCGAGGACACGTCGTGGACCAGGCCGGGAATCTCGCTCTTGTATTCACTCTTGACCGGCACGACATAGCGGTCGCCGCGCAGCGTGATGATCGGGTCGCGCAAATACTTGGAAAAACTCGGCGAGGAGATGATCTTCTGCAGCGAATCCTTGACCTTTGCGCTCTGAATGCGCATATGGCGGCGGATATCCGCCAGCTCGCTGCTGGCCGCGTCGGCGATCTCCTCCTCGGAGAGGATGGAGTTCGTGATCTTCTCCTCAAGATAGCGATTCGGCGAAAGCTCCTGAAAATAGACATCCAGCACGGTCGGCTCGCCGTCCTCGCTGTAATAGGCCTTGACATTGCGGATGCAGCGCAGCACACCCGCAATGCGCAGCAGCTCCACCGGTGTCAGGCAGCCGCCGCGGTCAGCGCGCTCGAGGCTGGCTGCCACGGGCTTGAGCTCATGGAAGCCCGGCGCGCCCTTGCGGACGATCATGCCGCAGGCCGCCGTCGTCTGCTGCTGGAGCAGGCGGATCTCCTCTGCATCGTCCAGCGGCAGCAGGGCGCGGCAGCGGTCCTTGCCGTCCTCGGAGTTCGCGCAGTCTGCAAGCTGAGCCAGAACGTTGTCCAGCTCGAGCTTGCGCAGGGATTTTTCGTACAGTTCTGTCATGGTACAGATACCTCAGATATGGATTCAAAGAAATAGAGATTTATAGAAATCCAGCGTGGAAAAGCCGCGCTCCAATCGCGTGCAGAGATAGCTCTCCGTGATCTGCCCCAGCTCGGAGAGCGACGGCTCCGCAAGCCGGAACGAGAATACGCGCGAAGGCGGCGCAGAGTCCAGATAACGCAGGGCGGCACGCGTCCCGGCACTCATGGGAAGACGGATGTCGTCCTCCCCCTCCGCGCGGCAGGCGGCGCACTGCAGCACGCCCTGTGAGATATTGAAGCGGTCCGGCTCCGGCGCTCCGCACACGGCGCAGCCGCGCAGGTCCGGCTCATAGCCGCTCAGGCACATGGCGCGCAGCTCAAAGACCGCCTTGACGAGCTTCTGCGGCAGGCCGAGCCTGCCGAGCGCATAGAGAGCGTTGAGCAGCAGTGATACGAACGGCGGATTCTCCTCGCCCTCCGGGCTGAGCACGTCCGCGGCCTGCGCAAAATAGGACGCCAGCGACAAAAGCTCCAGATCGTTCCGCAGCTCCGGAAACATCTCCTTTGCCGTGGCCTCCGTAACGACATAGCGCCCGCCGCGCTCGAGCAGCGTGAACTCGGAATAGGCCAGCAGCTGGCAGGCCGCCTTGCTGCGGCTGCGGCTGCTGCGGACGCCGCGCGCCCGCACGGTCAGCTTGCCGTATTCGCGTGTCAGCACGGTCAGCAGCTTGTCACTGTCCTGATAGGCGACCTCGCGCAGGACGATGCCGTCTGTTTTGATGTACATGCTCCGACCTCCTGCCGGGCTTTGCGGGACGGCTCACCGCCCCGCCGAGGCCTCACCGCGCGCCGGCTCCTGCCGGTACAGCAGCCATGCCTCCGGTGCGCCCGTCTCCCAAAATATGCTCCAAAGCTGTTCTCTCGTCATGCAGCAGGCCTCCTGTCATCGGTGCTCCGTTTTTCAAACGGGCTGTCTTTAGGATAAGCCTGCTTTGCGCAATTATTCGTAGCCAAAGTTACGGATCATAGCCTGACTGTCGCGCCAGTTCTCCTTGACCTTGACCCACGTCTGCAAAAAGACCTTCGTGCCCATAAAGCGCTCACAGTCCTCGCGCGCCTCCGTGCTGATCTTTTTCAGCATGGAGCCGTTCTTGCCGATGATGATGCCCTTGTGGCTGGCCTTCTCGCAGTAGATCGTCGCGTCGATGTCAATGACGCCGCTGTCGCGCTCCGAAAATTTCGTGATCTCAACGGCCGTGCCGTGCGGAATTTCACGCTCGAGGTTCCACAGCAGCTTTTCGCGGATGATCTCCGCCATGACCTGCCGCTCCGGCTGGTCCGTCGTCATATCGTCCGGGAACAGGAACGGGCTGTCGGCCGCGTGGCGGGCGCACTCCCGCAGCAGGTCGGGGATACCGTCGCCGAACTTCGCAGACACCGGAACGACGGCGTCAAACTCGAACTTTGCGGCATAGGCCGCGATGACGGCAAGCAGATTCTCCTTCTCGACCGTGTCGATCTTGTTGATAACAAGGATGACCGGCGCATGCGCGGCGCGAAGCTGACCGAGCAGCTCTTCTTCCTGCGGGCCGATGTGTGCGATCGGCTCGACGAGCAGCAGCGCGGCATCCACATCGGCGACGGAGTCGTGCACGACATTGTTCATATAGTCGCCGAGGCGCGTGCGCGGCTTATGGAAGCCCGGCGTGTCGACGAACACGAGCTGCGTGTCATCGTGCGTGACGATGCCGCAGATGCGGTTGCGCGTCGTCTGCGGCTTATGGGAAACAATGGCGATCTTTTCGCCAACGAGGTGGTTGATGAGCGTCGATTTGCCGACGTTCGGCCGCCCCACGATCGTGATCATGGCAGATTTCTGGCTCATGGTTCTTCTCCTATGGTAAATTCAAAATCAGCTTGTTAAAATGTCCTTTCGGACATTTCCGCCAAGCTGCTTTCAGAATTGCAAAATCAAATTTTGTAGCATGATTTTGCAATTCTGCCG
>DQIA01000004.1 GCA_003525905.1 Clostridiales bacterium | reverse complement strand
TAAACGTCCCTCCTACTCGGTTTCCTTAGAATAACCAGATGGCCGGGATGTGGATGTTCGTCAGCCCGAGCTTGGCCTGCAGCGAGAGGGACGGCACGTTATCCGGCGCAACGAAGCAGTACGGCAGCCAGCCGCGCTCCAGATGGAGCCGGATGAGCGCCGCCTCCAGCGCCTGCGCGATGCCGTGGCGGCGAAACTCCGGCACGACCTCGAGCATGCCCATGCTGCCCTCGGAATGGATGCCGAGGAAGCCTGCCAGCCGCCCTTCGGCGGTGAAATGGCCCCACAGCGCTCCGGCCTCCGCGCGGCCGCGCAGATAGGGCTGGGGATCGTCGAACAGATGATAGTAGCGCGCCGCCTCCGCGGCGTCTTCCGCCGTCAGCGGGCGGATGGAGCAGGCCGAGACCTCGGGCGGCGACGGCTGCAGGTACAGCAGCGTCTCATAGGCCTCCTGAGCGTGCAGGCCGAATTCGCGCTGCACGGCGTCGGCGGCCTCGTGCGAGAAGACGGTGAAGCCCGCGTCCTTCGGAACGGTCACGCCCCGCAGTACGCGCAGCAGAGCGTCCGCATCCGGAATGCCGCAGAAAAGGCCGTTTCCGCCCGTTTGCAGCAGCATGCCCTCCGGTCCGTCGTACAGCGCGCGGCAGCGGCCGGTCCGGCGGAGCATTTCCGTAAAGAGAAGCCGAAGATTTTGATCCATGACGTTTTTCCTTTCCAAATGAAAACCGCGCGGCCCGGAGCCGAGCCGCGCGGAATATGTGCCGGGAAACGCGCTCAGAAGAGCTCGTTGATGATGGCGGCGATCATGGCGATCACGACGAAGTCGGCAAGCAGCTCCACGGCGTTGATGATCAGGCCGGCAAGGGCCATGCCCTTTTTGACATTGCGGCGGGCGACGCCTACGATGCCGAGGATGAGGCCGACGATGGACACGAGCAGTGCGAGAATGGCCAGCACGATGCCGCTGGTGCACAGCGTCTGGAGCTCGCTGAAGCTGAAATAGAAGGAGCTGACCGAATCCATGATGCTGGAAATGATGGCAATCACGGCGATCGTGGCGACGAGCGAGACCATGCTCATGACGAACGAGGCCACGCCGACACCGTTGCTGCCCTTCAGCGGGGAGACAGGCTGGACGTAGACCGGCTGCTGGTAGACAGGGTATACCGGGGCCTGCGCGGGAGCGGCAGACTCGACCGGTGCGGAAGGCTGGGATTCGACGGGAGCGACGGGCGGCTCCACGGGGACGGCGGGCTGCATGGGCTCCACGGCGTTCTGAACAGGTGCGCCGCAACTGCCGCAGAACGCAGCGCCTTCCTCGACGGGGGCGCCGCAGTTGGCACAGAATGATCTCATAACAGATTCCTCTCTTTCCAGGGCTTAGAGCACGGCGATGCCGATGGCCGCCAGCACGATGAGCCAGATGCACAGGGCGATGGCGCTCAGGATCAGACCGGCAATGCCGAGACCCTTGCTGCGGTTCTTCTGGGACATGCCGACGATGCTGAGGATGAGGCCGGGAATGGCCAGCAGGCCGATGTAGGTCCAGCAAAAGATCAGGCCAAGCAGACCGCAGACAAAGCCCGCGATGCTGCAGCCGTGTGCACCGCGCTTTTCGGGAACGGGAGCGGCAACATAGACGGGCTGGGAAGGCTGAGCCTGCACGGGCTGAACGGGGGCCTCAGGGGCAGCCGCGATGGGAGTGCCGCAGTTCGGACAGAATGCGCCGCTGTTGTCGACCATGCTTTTGCAGTTCGGGCACTGGATCATGGACATGGAAATTACCTCGATTCAAACAGATTCAGGAATGACAGGGCATATCCTGTTCATAATAATTTTACACAATCGGTCGGAGAATGTCAAGGCGGAACATGGTACAGAACGGTGCAAAAAAGGCCTGCTGCAGCGTAAGTTCTGCAGCAGGCCTTTTTGTGGTCATTTTCCTGCAATATGCAGCCGGTTCAGGGCGCGGCTGAGCTTGGCGCGGGCCAGCTTGATGTCGCGCTCCTCCGTGGCCGCTGCGATGCGAGCCTCAGCGCGGGCCTTTGCGGCCTCGGCACGGGCAACGTCGATCTCATCGGCATATTCGAACGTGGTGGCGACGAGACGGACCTCGCCCTTCTCCACGCTGAGAAAGCCGCCGCCGCAGGCTGCATGCCGCGGCTCGCCGTCCTTCGTGACGACGACGCGGCCGATGTCCAGCGCGGCGATATAGTCCGTGTGGTGGGGATAGATGCTCACATAGCCGCCGGTCGTGCGGACAACGACGGAATTGGCCTCTCCGTCAAAGAAGCTGCCGTCCGGCGTGACGATCTGCAGATGGAAGCTGCTCATTTTGCAGCCCCCTGCTTCGCCTTCTCAACGGCCTCGTCGATCGTGCCGACAAACAGGAACGCGGACTCGGGCAGATCGTCATGCTTGCCCTCCAGGATCTCCTTGAAGCCGCGGACCGTCTCCTTGATGGGAACGTACTTGCCCTGCATGCCGGTGAACTGCTCGGCAACAGAGAACGGCTGGGACAGGAAACGCTGGATCTTGCGGGCGCGGCTGACGGTCAGCTTGTCCTCCTCGGACAGCTCGTCCATGCCCATGATGGCGATGATGTCCTGCAACTCCTTATAGCGCTGCAGAATGCGCTGCGTCTCGCGGGCAACCTCGTAGTGCTCCAGACCGACCACGTCCGGCGTCAGGATGCGGGATGTGGACTCCAGCGGATCGACGGCGGGGTAGATGCCAAGCGAGGCGATGCCGCGGTCCAGAACGGTCGTTGCGTCCAGATGGGCGAACGTCGTGGCCGGGGCCGGGTCCGTCAGGTCGTCGGCAGGGACATAAACGGCCTGCACGGACGTGATGGAGCCCTTCTTTGTGGAGGTGATGCGCTCCTGCAGCGCGCCCATTTCCGTGGCCAGTGTCGGCTGGTAGCCCACGGCGGAGGGCATTCTGCCAAGCAGGGCCGAGACCTCGGAGCCTGCCTGCGTGAAGCGGTAGATGTTGTCGATGAAGAGCAGAACGTCCTGCCCTTCGCGGTCGCGGAAGTACTCGGCCATGGTCAGGCCGGACAGCGCCACGCGCATTCTGGCTCCGGGCGGTTCGTTCATCTGACCGTAGACGAGGGCGGTCTTGTTGATAACGCCGGACTGCTGCATCTCGTTATAGAGGTCGTTGCCCTCGCGGGTGCGTTCGCCGACACCCGCGAAGACGGAGATGCCGCCGTGCTGCTTGGCGACGTTATTGATGAGCTCCATGATGAGGACCGTCTTGCCGACGCCAGCGCCGCCGAACAGACCGATCTTGCCGCCCTTGGCATAGGGGGCGATCAGGTCGACGACCTTGATGCCGGTCTCGAGGATCTCCGTGGAGGTCTGCTGCTCGTCATAGGCGGGCGGGTCGCGGTGGATGCTCCACTTCTCACAGGTGACGGGCTGGGGCTTATTATCGATGGCGCGGCCGAGCAGATTGAAGACGCGGCCGAGCGTCTCGTTGCCGACGGGGACCTTGATGGGCGAGCCGGTGTCTACGGCCTCCATGCCGCGCACCATGCCGTCCGTCGAGCTCATGGCGATGCAGCGGACCACATCGTCGCCGAGCTGCTGGGCGACCTCGCAGACAAGCTTGCCGCCGTCGCGCTCGATCTCGATGGCGTTGAGCAGGTCGGGCAGGTGACCGGCCGGGAAGCGGATGTCCAGCACCGGGCCGATGATCTGCACGACGGAACCAATGTTCTTTTCCTGCATTCGGTTGACTCCTTTCCGTTACAGCGCCTCGGCGCCGGAAACGATTTCTGTGATCTCCTGCGTGACGGCTGCCTGCCGCGCGCGGTTGTATTTGAGGACCAGCGAGTCGATGAGCTCACCGGCGTTTTTATTGGCGGCGTTCATGGCCGTGCGGCGCGCGCCGTGCTCGGAGGCAGAGGCCTCACAGAGGGCGGAATACAGCACGCCGGAGACATACTGCGGCACGATGGCCGCAACCAGGGCGGCAGGGTCGTCCTCGACGGTCGCGCTCTGGTACTTTGCATCGCCCGTGAGCTGCAGCGGCAGAACACCGGCAGAGGCGGGGACCTGCGAGAGCATGGAGCGGAACTCCGTATAGACGACGGTCACGCGGTCATAGCGCCCGGCTGCAAAGCCGTCGCACAGCAGGCGGGCGATCTGCATGCAGTCGCCGATGCCGACGGAGGCGGCAAGGCCAAAGTAGGTGCTGACGAGTTCCGCGCCGCTGCGCGTGAACTGCTCGAGCGGCTTTTTGCCGATGGGCAGCACGCAGTAGGGCTCGCTGCCGGCCAGCGAGAGCACGAGCCGGTGCAGATTGGCATTATAGCCGCCTGCCAGACCGCGGTCACCGCCGATGACGACGAAGCAGGTCTTCTTCACGGGGCGCACCTCGGAATAGACGGACGGCGTTTCCTTCAGCCCGGCCTGAATGCCCGCGATGGCTTCACCCAGCACCTCGTGGAAGGGGCGGGAGCGCTCGACCCGCTCGCGCGCATGACGCAGCTTGGACGTGGCGACGAGCTCCATGGCGCGGGTGATCTGCTGGGTGCTCTCGACGCTGCGGATGCGCGTCTTGATATCCTTCATGGAAGCCATAGGCAGCGCTCCTTAGGCCGTGAACGGCGCGCGGCAGGATTCGATGGCGGCGCGCAGCGCGGCCTCGTTTTCCGGCCGAAGCTCGCCGGTCTTGCGGATGTCCTCGAGAATTTCGGGATGCTGCACGGTCAGATGGTCAAACAGCGCGTTCTCAAAGGCGGAAATGCGTTCGACGGGGACGTCCATGAGCATGTTGTGCACAACGGCGTAGAGAATGCTGACCTGCAGGGCAACGTCCAGCGGGGAGCTGCGGTCCTGCTTGAGCACCTCCACGACGCGCTCGCCCTGGGCAAGGCGCGTCTTTGTGTCGGCATCGAGGTCCGAGCCGAACTGCGCGAAGGACTGCAGCTCGCGGTACTGCGAATACGTCAGCTTCAGGGTACCGGCGACCTTCTTCATGGCCTTGATCTGGGCGCTGCCGCCGACACGTGACACGGAGATGCCGGGGTTGATAGCCGGGCGGATGCCGGAGTGGAACAGCTCGGACTCCAGATAGATCTGTCCGTCCGTGATGGAAATGACGTTCGTCGGAATATAGGCCGAGACGTCGCCGGCCTGCGTTTCGATAATGGGCAGGGCCGTCATGGAGCCGCCGCCGTATTCCGGGGCGACGCGGGCCGCGCGCTCGAGCAGACGGGAGTGCAGATAGAACACGTCGCCGGGATAGGCCTCGCGTCCGGGCGGGCGGCGGATGAGCAGGGAAAGGGCACGGTAGGCCACGGCGTGCTTCGACAGGTCGTCATAGACGATGAGCACGTCCTTGCCCTGATCCATGAAGTATTCGCCCATGGTGCAGCCGGAGTACGGCGCGATATACTGCAGCGGAGCCAGCTCTGAGGCTGTCGCGGAGACAACGATGGTATAGTCCATGGCGCCGCCGCGGGCGAGCGTATCGACGAGCTGGGCGACGGTCGAGCGCTTCTGGCCGATGGCGACATAGATGCAGATGACGTTCTTGCCCTTCTGGTTCAGAATGGTATCCGTTGCGATGACGGTCTTGCCGGTCTGGCGGTCGCCGATGATGAGCTCGCGCTGGCCGCGGCCGATGGGGATCATGGAGTCGATGGCCTTGATGCCGGTCTGCAGCGGGACGCTGACGGACTTGCGCTCGATGATGCCGGGGGCGTTGCGCTCGATGGGGCGCAGCTCCTTCGAGTCGATGGGGCCCTTGCCGTCAATGGGCTGGCCGAGGGCGTCGACGACGCGGCCGATGAGGGCCTCGCCGACCGGAACGGACACGACGCGGCCCGTGCGCTTGACAAGGCCGCCCTCGCGGATGCCGACGTCCGTGCCGAGCATGACGACGCTGACGCAGCTCTCCTCGAGGTTCAGCGCCATGCCGAACGAGCCGTTCTCGAAGCGGAGCAGCTCGTTGGATTTGCATTTATCCAGCCCGTGCACCTTGGCGATGCCGTCGCCGACCTGAATGACGTAGCCGATCTCATCCTGCTGCGTCTGGGATGCATAATTTTTGATCTGATCCTTGATGATTTTACTGATATCGTCGATTCTGAGATTCACGGTTTCACCAACCTTATCTTTTGATGGGGAGCCGGTCAGACCACGGTCTGGCTCAGGCTGCGGCGCAGGCGCTCCAGACGGCTGCGGATGCTGTCGTCGAGCTGGATGCCGCCATAGCGCAGGGTAATGCCGCCGAGCAGCGTGGGATCGGTGCGGCAGGTCAGGCTGACGGTCTTGCCGGTCAGCGACTCGAGCCGGGCGCACAGGGCCTCGCGCTGCCGCTGCTGCATGGGAACGGCCGTGATGGCCGTCGCGCGCAGGATGCCGTGCGCCTCGTCATAGGCCGCCTCATAGGCGGTCAGGCAGGCGGGCAGCTGCCAGAGCGCGCGCCGGTCGCACAGCAGGCACAGGAAATTGCGCAGCTCCTGCGACGCGCCGGAAAAGGCCTGCAGCAGCAGGGCGTGTTTTTCCGGCCCGGCCACGGCGGGCGTGTCCATCAGCGTGACATAACCTGGGTTTTCCCGCAGGGCGCGGCGGACGAGCTGCAGCTCCTCCAGCACCCCGTCGCCGCAGCCGTTTTCCTCCGCGAGCTGAAACAGCGCGCGGCCATAGCTTGCGGCATCAATCATGGCTGTCCCCCAATTTCTCAATGAAGGAATCGATCAGTTCGGTGTGCTCCTCGCTGCGGATATCGCGCTGCAGGACGGCGGAGGCAATGTCCACCGCCATGTCGGACACATCGTCCTTGATCTCGTTCATGGCGCGCTTCTTTTCCAGCGCGACCTGCGCCTCAGCGCGCTGCATGGTCTGCGCCGCCTTGTCCTGCGCGTCGCGGAGGATCTCCTCCTCACGGAGCTGGGCACGGCGGTTGGCGTCGCGGAGCAGCGCCTCGCTCTCGGCGTTGGCCTGCTGCAGGCGCGTCTCATAGCGCGCGCGCATCTCTTCTGCCTCGGCCTTGGCACGGTTGGCGTTGTCGTAGAGGTCGTCGACCTCCTTCTGGCGCGAATCGATCATGTTCTTGACGGGCTTGAAGAGGAGCTTTTTCATGACCAGATAGAGGATGACCAGATTGCACAGCGTGAACAGGCAGGTCCAGAAATCCACACCGACAAAGCTCTCAAATCCCGTAAAAAATTTCAAGCCGCATTTCTCCTTTCTCCGGCAGATCTCGTGGTGCTGCGCCGCATCAGAAAACGAAGAGCAGCAGCAGAGCGATGACCAGAGAGTAGATACCGGTGGACTCGGTGATGGCGCAGCCGAGGATCATGTTGGTACGCAGCGTATCGGAGACCTCCGGCTGACGTGCCATGCCCTCGAGAGCCTTACCGACGGCATTACCTTCGCCGACTGCCGGGCCGATAGCGCCCAGACCCATGCAGAGACCTGCGCCGATCGCAGCGGCGGCCTTGATGATTGCTTGATCCATTGTGTGTTTCCTCCTGTAAATATTGTTGTGTTTGGAACGATCTCAAATCGGGGTTTGCTTATTTCTTCTCCGGCTTCGGGGCGGGGGGTGGGCAGGCTGCGCCGACGTAGACCATCGTCAGCATGCAGAACACGAGCGCCTGGATGCAGCCGGTAAAGAGATCAAAATAGATGGAGAGGACGGCGGGGA
Source organism: Clostridiales bacterium (assembly GCA_003525905.1). Taxonomy (GTDB): domain Bacteria; phylum Bacillota; class Clostridia; order Oscillospirales; family Oscillospiraceae; genus JAZOXB01. The sequence continues at coordinate 6,230 of DQIA01000004.1, read as the reverse complement.
TGCCGACCTGGAAAATGGGGATGGACGAGATGAATTCACTCGGGATCCAGCCGAGCACGAACGAGCTCAGCGCGGACAGACCGCCGTAGATAAGGGCCGTGAGCACGGAGCCGCCGGCGATATTGCCGAAGTGACGGAACGACATGGAGATCGGCTGTGCGATCTCGCTGATGATGTTCATCGGCGTCATGACGACCACGGGCTCTGTGAAGCCCTTCAGCCAGCCGAAGAAGCCGTTGTTCTTGATGTTGTTGTACCAGACGAGAGCGGTCGTCATGAGGGCCCAGGTGAGCGTCGTGCTGAGGTCGGCCGTCGAGCTGCGCAGGAAGCCGGTCAGGCTGGCGAGCGAGCCGAGCACGGACGAGCAGAACAGCGCGCCGATGTAGGGCGCAAAGCGCTCATTGTGCTTGCCCATCGTGTCGTCCACGAGCTTGTAAACGGCAAGGACGGCGCGCTCCGTGACGGCCTGCATGCGGCCGGGGCGCTTCCGGAGATTACGGCCGAGCCGCCAGCAGAGGATCGTCACCGCGGCCAGAACGAGGAGCGAGGTGAGCGTCGTCTGCGTGATGGTCACATCGCACAGACCGAAAAACGAAAACTCCGCAAGGATGCGCGGACCGGTGATATTAACATTCATGCAGCGGGAACTCCCTTCTTTTTCTTGCGTACCAGCTCGGAGGCCATGAGCGCCAGCCGCATGAAGCACAGCGGCAGCAGCGTGGCCAGCGGGTCGAACCGCTTGCTCTTGAGCGCGATGACCAGAACGACCAGCAGCACGACCATGCGCGCCACAAACAGGATGCGGGACGTAAGCTGGGCGGCCAGCGGGTTTTCCTTTTTGGAGGCCCGAAGCAGACCAAGAATCATGGCGGCAAAATTCACCAACGCGGCGGCGGTGCCGAGCGCGGCGCCGAGCAGGATATCCTGCCGCAGCGTGCCGAACAGTGCATAGCAGCCCAGCATAATGCCGGACAGCACGACCTCTGCGGCGAGCGTCGGCAGCACAAGCCACTTCAGACTGCCGGACGTTGACTCGTTAACGGGTTCCATGCGGATCATCCTCCTTTTTGTGAGATGACGGAACGTCGGAAGGCGGGGGAGCGGTGGGGTCCATGGTGCGGGCAGCCGTCAGCAGAAAATGGAACATGCTGTACAGCCCGGCGAACACGCCGAACACGATGGCGACGACCATGATCCAGCTGCCGAGTCCGCAGCGCGTGCGCAGCAGCCAGCCGCCGAGAATGATGAGCCCAGCCGGGCACACCATACAGAAGCCTGCCTGAATGCAATAATTGACGGCATAAATCGCGCGAAATACCTTTTTCGGCAAGCAAAGAACACCTCCTAAAAACAGGACCCGATTCTTCCCTATTATTAACTAACATCATACCCTGTTTTTCTGCAAATTGCAATATGCAAAGCTTGAAAAATGTCTGAAATCAGGGCGGCCTTTCGAATATGCTCCGCGTTGACATTCTGCGGGGAATTCGATATAATTGTTCACGATCGCCGCGCAGAATGCGGCTTTGTTGATTCTTATTCTTCCCGATTTGAGGTGTCTTGATTTTGAAAACTCCCGATCTCCGGCCGGAAACGCTCTGCATTCAGGCCGGCTACACGCCGGGCAACGGCGAACCGCGCCAGATCCCGATCATCCAGAGCACAACATTCCGCTATGAGACCTCCGAGGCCATGGGAAAGCTCTTTGACCTCGAGGCGGACGGCTATTTCTATTCCCGCCTGCAGAATCCGACCTGCGACCACGTTGCGGCGAAGATCGCGGCGCTCGAGGGCGGCACGGCCGCCATGCTGACCGGCTCCGGGCAGGCCGCCAATTTTATGGCCATGTTCAACATCGCCGGCTGCGGCGACCATATCGTGAGCTCCGCGTCCATTTACGGCGGCAGCTATAATCTGTTTGCCGTGACGATGAAGCGCATGGGGCTCTCCTGCACGTTCGTCGACCCCGACTGCTCCGAGGAGGAGCTGAACGCCGCGTTCCGCCCGAACACAAAGGCCGTGTTCGGCGAGACCATCGCCAACCCTGCCCTGACCGTGCTGGATATCGAAAAGTTCGCCGCTGCGGCCCATGCCCATGGCGTGCCGCTCATCGTGGACAACACGTTTGCCACGCCCGCCAACTGCCGCCCGCTCTCGTGGGGCGCGGATATCGTGACGCACTCCACCACAAAGTATATGGACGGCCATGCGGCGGCCCTCGGCGGCTGCATCGTCGACGGCGGAAAATTCGACTGGACGAAGTATCCCGATAAATTCCCCGGACTGTGCACACCGGACGAGAGCTATCACGGCGTGACATATACGGAACGCTTCGGCCTCGGCGGCGCGTTCATCACAAAGGCCACGGCCCAGCTCATGCGCGACCTCGGCGCGGTGCAGTCCCCGCACAACGCATTTCTGACAAATCTCGGCCTTGAGAGCCTGCCCGTGCGCGTGCGCCAGCACTGTGCCAATGCGCAGCGTATCGCAGAGCACCTGCAGGGCCATGAAAAGATCGCGTGGGTGAAGTACTGCGGCCTGCCCGGCGACCGCTATTACGAGCTGGCGCAGAAATATCTGCCGAACGGCTCCTGCGGCGTCATTTCGTTCGGCGTCAAGGGCGGCAGAGCCGCCGCAGAGCGGTTTATGAGCCACCTGAAGCTTGCCTCCATCGAGACGCACGTCGCCGATGCGCGGACATGCTGCCTGCATCCCGCCAGCACGACGCACCGCCAGATGAACGACAGCGAGCTTGCCGCAGCGGGTGTTTCTCCAGACCTTGTGCGGCTGTCCTGCGGCCTTGAGAATGCGGACGACCTGATTGCCGACCTCGATCAGGCGCTTGCCGCCGAATAAGCCGGAGGAAACACCATGCCTATTAAAATACCGAACGATCTGCCGGCAGCCGCCACCCTGCAAAGCGAGAATATCTTCGTTATGCCGGAGACCCGTGCCATCACGCAGGACATCCGCCCGCTGGAGATTCTCATCCTGAATCTCATGCCGACGAAGATCGTCACGGAGACGCAGTTTGCCCGCCTGCTCGGCAACACGCCCCTGCAGGTGCACCTGGAATTCTTGTATACGCAGTCCCATATGGCCACACACGTTTCGGCAGAGCACCTGTTCACGTTCTATAAGACGTTCGACGAGGTCCGCGGCCGCCGCTACGACGGCATGATCATTACGGGCGCGCCCGTGGAGCAGCTGCCGTTTGAGGATGTCGAGTACTGGCAGGAGCTGTGCAGCATCATGGACTGGAGCCGGACGCATGTGCACAGCACGCTGCACATCTGCTGGGGCGCGCAGGCCGCGCTGTACCATCACTACGGCATCGAGAAGGTGCCGCTGGAGAAAAAGCTCTTCGGTGTGTTCCCGCACCGCGTGGAGTATAAGAACCCGATCCTGCTGCGCGGCTTTGACGACGTGTTCATGGTGCCGCATTCCCGCCACACGACGGTCCGCCGCGAGGATATCGAGCGCGTGCCGGAGCTGAAGATCCTGGCCTCGTCCGAGCAGGCAGGCGTCTATGCGATCTTCACGGCGGGAGGGCGGCAGATCTTCCTGACGGGCCACGCGGAATACGACCCGGACACGCTGCGGCGCGAATATGAGCGCGACAAGGCTCTCGGCCTTCCCATTGCTGTGCCGGAGAATTATTTCCCCGGCAATGACGACACGAAGCCGCCGCTCGTCACCTGGCGCAGCCACGCCAACCTGCTGTTCTCGAACTGGCTGAACTACTTCGTCTATCAGACGACGCCGTATGATTTCACATTCTGACCAAAGCGCGCCGCAAAAACGGCACGCTTTTTCGTCGTAAGCGCCAAAGATCGGATTTTGCCGAAAAAGGGCTTTACAGCCGGGAAGGGCTGTGCTAGAATAACGCCCGAAAAAAGTTCTTTAAGAGCGGTACAGAGAGACCGACAAGGACGCGAATGAGAGACGCAGAGGGTCTGTGCACCCGTCTGCCGCTTTGCTGTGGATTCGTATGCCCTGTCGCTGTACTGCGGCAGGGCATTTTTGCGCCCTGCGGGAGGAAAAACCATATGCAGACTGTTGATATTGCGGATGCAGCCGCGTTTGAGCGCACCCTGCGCCGCCTGGCGCATCAGATACTGGAGAACAATCCGGAGCCGGAGCAGGTTCTGCTCGTCGGCATCCTGCGGCGCGGCGTTCCGCTGGCCGAGGAGCTGGCCAGGCTTATGGAGCGCTTCGGCGGCGTCCGGCCGCCGGTCGAGACGCTGGATATCACGCTGTACCGCGACGATCTGAGCGAGCTCGGCGATCTGCCGGAGGTCCGGCCGACGCAGTTCTCCACGCCGGTTGCCGGAAAGACCGTCATCCTTGTGGACGACGTCATCTACACCGGCCGCACGGCGCGCGCCGCGATGGAGGCCGTCATCCGCTTCGGCCGCCCGGCACGCATCCGGCTGGCCGTGATGGTCGACCGCGGGCACCGCGAGCTGCCCATCGACCCGGAGTACGTCGGCAAGAACGTGCCGACGGCGCGGGAGGAGCAGATCTGCGTGCTGACGCCGCAGTTCGACGGACAATGGGGCATTCACCTGCGCAAGCAGGCCTGAATACAAAACCACATCAGCAAAACCCAAAATACAGAACGGGGGAACCAATCATGAACATGATCTTCGGAGTCAAGGACCGGCCGAAATTCGGCCAGACGATCCTCTTCGCCATCCAGCAGCTGCTGGCCATCATGGCAGCGACGCTCGTCGTTCCGGTCATCACCAACGGCGCGACCGGCAGCACGCTCAGCCCCGCCGCGGCGCTCTTCGGCGCAGGCGTCGGCACGCTCGTCTACCTGCTCTTTACGAAATTCCGCAGCCCGGTCTTCCTTGGCAGCTCGTTTGCCTTCCTCGGCAGCATGGCTGCTGCCTTCGCAGGCGGCGTCTCCATGACGCTCGGCTATGCGGGCCTTATTCTCGGCGCGGTGTTTGCCGGCTTTGTGTATGTCATCATTGCGGCGGCCGTGAAGGTCGCGGGCGTCAAGTGGCTCGACCGCCTCATGCCGGTCGTCGTCATCGGCCCGACGGTTTCCATCATCGGCCTTTCGCTGGCGGGCAACGCCGTCTCCGACCTCGTCAAGGGCAGCGTGGTGAACGCCGAGGGCGCGGCAGTCGCTTCTCCGCTCATCACCGTTCTGTGCGGCCTTGTGGCCCTGCTCGTGACCATGCTCTGCTCGACCTACGGCAAGAAAATGGTCCGCCTCATCCCGTTCATCCTTGGCATCCTCGCGGGCTACGCCGTCGCGGCGGTGTTCACCCTCATCGGCAACGCCACGGCCACGGACGCGCTGAAGGTGCTCGACTTCTCGAAGCTCTCCGTGCTGTGGGAGAACGGCGTCACGCTGAAGACATTCGTAAACTATGAGCTTGTGACGAAGGACTTCGTCTTCCTCAAGGCTGCCAAGGGCTTTGCCGAGCTGAACTGGGGCTATGTCGGCGCCATCGCCGTGGCCTATGTGCCGGTCGCGTTCGTCGTCTTCGCCGAGCACATTGCAGACCACAAGAACATCTCCTCCATCATCGGCAAGGACCTTCTGAAGGATCCCGGTCTCTCCCGCACCCTGCTGGGCGACGGCGTCGGCTCCATGGCGGGCGCTCTCCTCGGCGGCTGCCCGAACACGACCTACGGCGAATCCGTTGCCTGTGTTGCCATCACGCGCAACGCCTCCGTTGTGACGATCCTGGCAACGGCCATCCTCGCCATGCTCGTCAGCTTCTTCTCCCCGTTCGTCGCCTTCGTCAACTCCATCCCCGGCTGCGTTATGGGCGGCGTGTGCATCGCCCTGTACGGCTTCATCGCGGTCTCCGGCCTGAAGATGATCCAGCAGGTCGACCTGGGCAAGGACAACAACCTCTTCGTCGTCAGCACGATCCTCGTGACCGGCATCGGCGGCCTGTCCCTGACGTTCGGCAAGATCACGATCACGCCGGTCGCCGTCGCACTCATCCTCGGTATTCTCGCAAATCAGATCCTCAAGGGCCGCAGCGCGAACCGCGACTGAGACCGAGTCTCATACCTTATATAATATATACAGCCGCGCGGTGCCCAAGTCACCGCGCGGCGGCTTTTTTCAAAATAGGGCTTGACAAATGCGGAAAAACAAAGTATAATACACAAGCAAATTGGATATGCGAGTGTGCTGGAATAGGTAGACAGGCACGTTTGAGGGGCGTGTGTCGATCGACGTACGGGTTCAAGTCCCG
>DQIA01000011.1:5881-6038 GCA_003525905.1 Clostridiales bacterium | reverse complement strand
GGAAAGCCATCGGCGAAAACGCAGCTGCCTTCCCGAGATTGCCACGGCCCCTTTGGGGCCTCGCAATGACAAATCAGGGAACCTTGCGCCACGGAATCACTACTGCAATACCTGCAACTGCCAATGGCGCTCAATGAGCGCCCTGCAGGGTGGCAAT
>DQIA01000011.1:0-5744 GCA_003525905.1 Clostridiales bacterium | reverse complement strand
TTCATTGGCGCAATGCCATCAAGCTTGTCATTGCGAGGAGGCCGCAGGCCGACGTGGCAATCTCGCAGTACCCGACCAGATCACAGGAAAGCCATCGGCGAAAACGCAGCTGCCTTCCCGAGATTGCACCCCAAGGGCACTTCCTCGCGCTTCGCGCTCAGGGCGCCACGGCCCCTTCGGGGCCTCGCAATGACAAGGCCGGAGGCTTTCCGCATTCTTCATTTTTCAGTCTTCAGGATTCATTCATTTCCGTGCCGCTCCCCTACAACACACGACTGACAGCCTTGCAAAACTTTCCACTTTCTATTTTCGATTTTCCACGCTCTCCCATTCTCTTCTTTTCGGTATTTTTATATAAATATTTCCGGATTGAATCTGCGAAAATCCGCAAAAAAATCAACAAAGTGAGAAAATACCCATAGATTTTTCCGGCCCGGTGTGGTATATTGAAGTACGCAGTCAGACTATCAAAAAACCCTGCTTAGCCGAACGTTTCGGAGGGAAGAAAAGTGTAAAGGGAAACCGTCAGGGTGTCCTTTCGCGCTTGATTACCCGCCGCAGCGGCAGAATTGCAAAAGCATGCTGCAAAAATTGATTTTGCGATCCTGAAAGCAGCGAAAAATCCGAAGGGATTTTTTGACAGGCCGGCGCAGAACAGAATCTTTGCGGCGGGTCTTTTTGTGCCCGCCCGATTCCGGAACTTCATGAACTGAGGTGGTACACCCTTGAAACGAGCCTTTTTCGGCGGCGTCCATCCGAAGGGCTATAAGGAGCTTTCGCGTGAGGCGGCCATCGTCCCGCTGCACCCGAGCGTCGTCTCCGTCGCCATGTCCCAGCACATCGGCGCGCCCTGCCAGCCGCTCGTCAAAGTCGGAGACCGTGTGACCGTCGGCCAGAAGATCGGCGACGGCCAGGGCCTCTGCGTCCCCGTCCACGCCTCCGTGTCCGGCACGGTCACAGCCATCGAGGCCCGGCCCCATCCGGGCGGGAACCTGCAGACGGCCATCGTCATCGAGTCCGACGGCCGCGACACGCTCTGCCCCACGGTCAAGCCGCGGGACCACGAGGCCGTCGCCGCCATGAGCGCCGAGGACCTCATCGCCGTCATCCGCGAGGCCGGCATCACCGGCATGGGCGGCGCGGGCTTCCCCACGTCCGTCAAGCTCTCCTCCGGCCTCGGCAAGGTCGACACCGTCATCGTCAACGGCGCGGAGTGCGAGCCCTACATCACGTCCGACGACCGCCTGATGCGCGAGACCCCCGAGCGCGTCGTCGGCGGCCTGCGCGTCGTCCTGCAGATCCTGCAGCCGAAGCGCGCCGCCATCGGCATCGAGCAGAACAAGCCCGAGGCCATCGCGGCCATCTCCGCCGTGCTGGGCAGCGGCATCGACCTGCTGCCGCTGCACGTCCGCTACCCACAGGGCGCGGAAAAGCAGCTCATCCAGACCGTCACGGGCCGCTGCGTGCCTCCCGGCGGCCTGCCCGCCCACGTCGGCTGCGCCGTGTTCAACGCCGCGACCTGCGCCGCCATCTACGACGCCGTCTATCTCGGCCTGCCGCTCGTGCGCCGCGCCGTGACCGTCACGGGCAGCGCCATCGCAAAGCCCGGCAACTTCCTGGCTCCCATCGGCACGGCCTATTCCGACCTCGTCGAGGCGGCGGGCGGCTTCGCCCTGCCCCCCTACAAGGTCCTGTGCGGCGGCCCGATGATGGGCATCGCGCAGTATACCCTGCGCACCGCCACGATCAAGGGCAACAACGCCCTGACGTGCTACAGCGACAAGGACCGCCATGAGACGGCCAATCCCCACTGCATCCGCTGCGGCAAGTGCGTCGAGGCCTGCCCCATGCACCTCATGCCGCTGTTCCTGCACCGCGCCGTGAACCGCGGCGATCTGGAGCGGCTGGACGAGCTGCACGTCATGGACTGCATCGAGTGCGGCTCGTGCGCCTACGGCTGCCCGGCGGGCATCCCGCTCGTGCAGAGCTTCCGCACCGGCAAAAAGCTCGTGCGCGACGCCGCCGCCCGTGAAAAAGCAAAGAAGGAGGCCGCCGCGAAATGAACGAAGAAGCCCTGAAGCTGACGCTCTCCTCCTCGCCGCATGCGCACAGCCCGAATTCCACCCGCCGCATCATGCTCGATGTGTGCATCGCCCTGCTGCCCGCCCTCATCGGCGCGATCGTGTTCTTCGGCGCGCGCGCCCTGACGCTCACGGCCCTGTCCGTCGCGGGCTGCGTGTTCTTCGAGTGGGCCTACCGCCGCATCATGAAGAAGGACAATACCACGGGCGACCTCTCCGCCGTGGTCACGGGCATCCTCGTCGCCTTTGTCTGCCCGGTCACGCTGCCGTTCTGGACGATCCTCATCGGCGATTTCTTCGCCATTGTCGTCGTGAAGCAGCTGTTCGGCGGCATCGGCGCGAACATCGTCAACCCCGCCCTTGCGGCCCGCGCCTTCCTGTTCAGCTGGCCGCTGTTCATGAATACCTGGGTGCGCTCCGGCGTGCATGTCCCCGCGTTCTCGAACCCCACGACGGCCTCGCTCGACGGCCTGACCGCCGCGACCCCGATGGCAAGCCTCCATGTGGGCGCCATGCCGGAGGCCAGCGTGCTCGACCTCTTCCTCGGCCGCACCGGCGGCTCGCTTGGCGAGGTCTCGGCCATGCTGCTGCTCCTGGGCGGCATCTACCTGCTCGTCCGCCGCGTCATCTCGGCCCGCATCCCGCTTGCCTACCTCGGCACGGTCGCGGTGCTGGCCTTCCTGTTCCCGCGCGGCGGCGCGGCCCGGCTGGACTGGATGCTCGTGCAGCTGCTGTCCGGCGGCCTGATGCTCGGCGCGTGGTTCATGGCCACGGACTACACGACCTCGCCCGTCACGCACGGCGGCCAGCTCGCCTACGGCGTCGGCTGCGGCGTGCTGACGTTCCTGTTCCGTTACTTCGGCTCCTATGTTGAGGGCGTGTCCTACGCCATCCTCATCATGAACTGCTGCGTCGGCTTCTTTGACCGCATCGGCGTGCCGAAGCGCTTCGGCGCAGTCAGGCAGAAAAAGCAGAAGAAGGGCGGTGCCGAAGCATGACAAAACCGCAAAGCACGGCCGCCTATGTCCTGCGGCTGACGCTGACGCTCTTTCTCATCACCGTCATCGTCGCGGGCCTGCTGGCCTTTGTCAACTACCTGACGGCCGACACCATCGCCGAGCACACGGCCGAGGCCGCCCGCTCCGCCATGACGCAGGTCCTCGCCGCGGACGATTACACGGAGCTTCCCGTGTCGGACGCGCAGGCCGCCACCGGCGTGACGGCCGCGTGGAGCGCCGGGGAGGCCGGGACCGTCGTCCGCCTGACGACGAACGGCTTCGGCGGTGCCATTGACCTCATGGTCGGCGTCGACAACGAAAACAGGGTCACGGGCGTGGCCATCATCTCCCATTCCGAGACGGCCTCGCTCGGCGCGAACTGCACGCGCGAGGACTTCCGCGCCCAGTTCGCCGGCAAGACCGGTGAGCTGGCCGTCAGCAAGGACGGCGGCGACATCGACGCCCTGACGGGCGCGACCGTCACGTCCCGCGCCGTCACCCGCGCCGTGAACGCAGCGCTGGCCTATGCCGGGGAGGTGCAGAAATGAATTTTAAAAAACAGCTCCGCGAGGGGCTCCTGACCAATAACCCCGTCGTGGGCCAACTGCTGGGCATGTGCTCGACCATGGCCATCACGACGACCCTGTTCAACGGCCTCGGCATGGGTCTGTCCGTCACGCTGATCCTCATCTGCTCGAACGTCGTCATCTCTCTGCTGCGCAAGGTCATTCCGGATAAGATCCGCATTGCGGCCTACATCGTCGTCATCGCGGGCTTCGTCACCATCATCGACCTTCTGCTGCAGGCCTATCTCCCGGCCCTGTCCAAGAGCCTCGGCGTGTTCATCCCGCTGATCGTCGTCAACTGCATCATCCTCGGCCGCGCCGAGGCCTTCGCCTCGAAGAACGGCGTGCTGGCCTCTGCCGTCGACGGCCTGACGCAGGGCATCGGCTACACCGTGGCCCTGGTGTGCATGTGCGTCATCCGCGAGCTGCTCGGCAGCGGCACGTTCGGCAAGGGCGTCCTCTCGGCCGACGGCGTGCGCATCCTGCCGTCGCAGTACCCGGCCATGCTGATGATCCTGCCGGTCGGCGGCTTCCTGACGCTGGCCTGCCTCATCGCCTTCACGCAGTGGTTCAACCGCCATCTGGCCGAGAAGGCCGAAAAGAAGGAGGCTGAAGCAAAATGAGCGTATTCATCTCCCTGTTCACCATCGCGCTGAACGCCATTCTCGCCGAAAACTTCATCCTTGTGAAGTTCATGGGCATCTGCCCGTTTATGGGCGTGTCGAAAAAGCAGGACACCGCCCTCGGCATGGGCATCGCCGTCACGTTCGTCATGGGCATCGCCTCGGCGGCCACCTGGGCCGTCAACGAGTTCCTGCTCGTGCCGCTGAACCTCGTGTACATGCAGACCGTCGTGTTCATCCTCGTCATCGCCGCCCTCGTGCAGCTCGTCGAGATGTTCCTGCAGAAGGCCGTCCCCGCGCTGTATCAGGCGCTGGGCATCTACCTGCCCCTCATTACGACGAACTGCGCCGTCCTCGGCGTGGCCCTGCTGAACATTCAGGACGGCTATAACTTCGTCGAGTCTCTGGTCTACGGCATCACGGGCGGCATCGGCTTCACCGTGGCCATTCTGCTGTTCTCCTCCGTGCGCGAGCGCCTGGAGGACTGCGACTGCCCGAAGGCCTTCCGCGGCTTCCCGATCGCGCTGCTGGCCGCCGGTCTGCTGGCCCTGTCGTTCATGGGCTTCTCCGGCTTCAAGGTATTCGGGTAAGGAGGGCGAGTCATGAAAGAAATTCTCTATGCCGTGCTGGTGCTCGGCATCATGGGCGCCGTGTTCGGCGCGGTGCTCGCCATTGCCTCGAAGGTCTTCGCCGTGAAGACGGACGAGCGCCTGCCGAAGCTCATCGAGGCCCTGCCCGGCGCGAACTGCGGCGGCTGCGGCTTCGCGGGCTGTCAGGCCTATGCGCAGGCCGTGCTTGAGGGCCGCGCGGAGATCGGCCTGTGCGTCGCGGGCGGTCAGGCCTCTGCCGACCGGATGGCCGCCGTCATGGGCGTCACGGCCGCAAAGACCGAGCGCGTCGTCGCCATGGTCCGCTGCCGCGGCCACCACACCGCCAAGGCCCGCTACGACGGCATCCACGACTGCCGCTCCGCCATGTTCGTCGGCGGCAACGGCCCCTCGGCCTGCCCGAGCGGCTGCCTCGGCTTCGGCTCGTGCGTCTCGGCCTGCCGCTTTGACGCCATCCACGTCGTGGACGGCGTGGCGAAGGTCGATCCCGAGAAGTGCACCGGCTGCCTGCAGTGCGCCGCCGTGTGCCCGCGCAAGGTCATCGTCCCCGTGTCCTACGACGCCGACATCGTCATCGCCTGCTCGAACCACGAGCGCGGCGCCTATACCCGCCGCGAGTGCGACATGGGCTGCGTCGGCTGCCACCTGTGCGAAAAGCAGTGCGAGTTCGACGCCATCCACGTCGTCAATAACCTCGCCGTCATTGACTATTCCAAGTGCGTCTCCTGCGGCCGCTGCGCGGCCGTGTGCCCGCGGAAGCTCATCTCCGATTCGAACCTCCGGCAGGATATGGACGCCGTCCCCGCCATGCCGCGATAAAGGCGCAGCCGCCTGAGAGGGAAACACTGCAATGCCCTCTCAGTCACCT
>DQIA01000056.1 GCA_003525905.1 Clostridiales bacterium | reverse complement strand
GCGCCGCTACAGACGCAATTGGTATATACCATTTTAACGGCAGCCAGTACGAATTGGGAGTACACTGCCGGGAGCGGCATGCCGCTCCCCTACAAGGCGTGTGCGGTCGGCAGAGTGCCGCAAAACCTGCAGCTGCCCATGGCGCTCGCTGAGCGCCGCTACCGTCAAATCTGTAAGCACGCACGGTCGGCGATGCCCTTGTCCATTTTGGCAGCCCCCCTGCCGGGATCACCACGTCGGCCCTTGGCCTCCTCGCAATGACAAATCCGGAAGCTTCTCATTATATTTTGTAAAAACTATATAAAATTCAAAAAACATTCAGCAAATTTGCAGCATTTTCTTGCATTTTTCCTGAAAATATGATACGCTCTTTTTACGCGCCCGAAACGGCGCGGTCCACCCACCCGAATATTGGAAAAGATGGAGGTAACCCTGTGAAAAGAGTTCTGTCCGCACTTCTCGTCCTGATGCTCGTGCTCGCGTTGCTCCCGGCCTCGGCACTGGCAGAAACGCCCTATACGCGCGCCGACGCGGCCGTGTATCTGGCAGAGACCTTCGGTCTGGCCGATATCCATGCGAGCCGGATCGAGGGCTATGAAACCACCCCCAAGGAAATGGGCTATTCCGCAAGCTCCGACGCCATTACCGCGGCAAACGTCATCGCCGCCGCCAAGGACTGCGTCGACCTGCCCACCGCCCCGAAGATCGAGGCCGTTATCAACGCGCAGCTCCTCTCCCTGGCCGACGATCATCTCAGCTTCCGCCCGGATGCGCCCATCACCGTGCGCGAAATGGCCACGGCCGTTGCCAAGGCGCTCTACGGTGCCGATCTGAAGATCGATCATCTGCAGAAAGCCATCGACGCAGGCCTGCTGAAGGCCTCCGACCTCACAGATGAGCCGATCACAGCCACGCAGGTTGAGACGCTGTTCGCCTTCCTGCAGGACATGCAGGTCGTCTCCGTGTTCGCCACGGCCGACATCCACGGCAACTACATCCCCTACACCTCCAGCGACGGCAAGTTCGAGATCGGCTCCGTAGCCCGCATCAAGACCGTCATGAATGAGGTCGAGGCCAGACTCGGCGAGGATCATGTGATCTACGTCGACGGCGGCGACTCCCCCTACAACACCACGCTGGCCAACGTCTCCATGGGCAATGTCTCCGTCGACGCCCTGAGTGCTCTCGGCCTCGATGCCACCGTGCTCGGCAACCACGACTTTGACTACTCTCTGGAAAACCTGCTCCGCCTGCGCGACCGCGCACAGTATGCCATGCTCTCCGCCAATACGAAGTTCAAGGAAGGCAAGGCCTACGCGGGCGAGAAGGAATATCCCTTCGGCGACTACATCACAAAGGAAGCTGCCGGTCTGAAGTTCGGCATCTTCGGCGTGACGGACGACCAGAGCGCTGCCACGACGCTCTACAGCAACACCTATGACATCGAGTGGGACGACGATCTGACCACGGCCAAGACGCTTGTCAGCCGCCTGAAGAACGAGGAGTCCTGCGATGTCGTCATCGCGCTGTCCCATGTGCACAGCAAGAACACGCAGCTCATCACCGATAATCCCGCCGTTGACATCTCCATCGGCGGCGGCAACGACATCGCAGGCCGCCCGACCATCATCAACGGCACGCAGTACCTCATCAACCCCAGCAAGCATGGCGAAGCCCTGAATCAGATCAACGTCGTCGTGTTGAACGGCAAGATGACCGGCGTGATCTACAGTCAGATCTTCCTGACGGATGCCTACGCCGAAGATCCCACCGTCAAGGCCCTTGTCGACAGCTATAACGACGAGGTCGCCGCCTCGCTGGAGAAGGTCGTCGGCTACAGCGCGCAGAACCTTGAATGGTCCACGCAGCTCGTCCGCGGTCAGAACTCTCCCATCGCCAACCTCGTCACCGACGCCCTGCTCGACTTCTTCGCCATCTATGAGCCGGACATCTGCCTCGTGAACGGCGGCGGCATCCGCGCCTCCATGCCCGAGGGTCCCGTCACGCTGAAGTCCTGCAACTCCGTCCTGCCCTTTGACAACGACATGATGCTCGTCGAGGCCTCCGGCGCCACGATCCTCGCCGCGCTGGAAAACGGTGTCAGCGCCCTGCCCAGCCTGCACGGCAAGTTCGCCCAGCCCGCCGGCATCACCTACACCGCCGACCTCACGAAGGAGCCGGGCAGCCGCGTTTCCGACGTGAAGTTCTATGACGGCACGCCGCTCGATCCCGATGCCCGCTACAAGGTCGTCATCAACAGCTACCTCGGCGGCGGCGGCGACGGCTACACCATGCTCAACGTCCTCGACGAGACGAAGGAGCTGGCCTCCGATGTGAAGATCATCACCCACGTCAACAAGACCTATATGCGCCAGGCGCTGCAGGCCTATTTTGAGAAGTCCACAGAGGAGAAGCCCATCCGTGTCGATATGAACGAGACCCGCATCCGCCTCATCACTGAGGAAACGTTCGTCAATCCGTTCACCGATGTCGCCGAGACTGACTGGTTCTACGACGTCGTGCTGCAGCTCGCGAAGGACGGCATCGTCAACGGCATGACCGAGACGACGTTCGAGCCGCAGGGCACGCTGACGCGCGCCGAGTTCGCCACGATGCTCTACCGCATCGCCGGTACGCCCGCGGCCGAGGCCGAGAGCACCTACTCCGACGTCAAGACCGGCGACTGGTACTATGACGCCGTTGTCTGGGCCACCGAGGCCGGTGTCGTCAACGGCATGGGCGACGGCACGTTCGCCCCGAACGACAACATCACCCGTCAGGAAATGACCACGATGCTCTACCGTCTGGCCAAGGCCGAAAAGGTCGAGGAAGACAAGCTGGTCTCCTTCCCGGATGCCGCCTCCGTCGCCGACTGGGCGAAGGACGCCATGAACTGGGCTGTCTCCACCGAGATCGTCAACGGCTCCACGCACGACGACAAGGTCAACTACCTTGACCCGACCGCCACGGCGCTCCGCTGCCAGGCTGCCGCCGTCGCCTGCCGTTATCTGGCTCTCAGCAAGTAAGAAATACTCTCCTGCTGCCGCACCCACCCGGGTGCGGCAGTTTTTTGTTATGGAATGCAGTGCAAATCGCAGGGGCGAGGCATGCCTCGCCCGTCAGCGAAGCGGCAATAGGACGGCCATTTCTGTGCAGCGCACCGTTCCCTGCGTCATGCTTCTTGATGTGTCATTGCGAGGAGCGAAGCGAC
>DQIA01000043.1:20978-24575 GCA_003525905.1 Clostridiales bacterium | reverse complement strand
CCACGTCGCTTCGCTCCTCGGAATGACACGTCAGGCGGGTGCAGCGGTGCACCAGAGCGCTTGCACGGTTGAATGCTCCCCTACTGGGCGCTCAGGGAACGCCGCTACATTGGCGTGTGCGGTCGGCGATCGTGCCACGAAACTTGCAGCCTGCAAGGCGGTCACTGACCGCCGCTACAGACGCAATTGGCGCGTGCCATTTTAACGATAGCCTTTCCAAATCGGCAGTGCCTTCCCGAGATTGCCACGTTGCTTCGCTCCTCGCAGTGACAAACCTTTGGCGTTCCTCGTTTTGCTGACAGCCTGTTTCTTGCGCCGGTGCGCCGCCGGGCCCGGCTGTCCGCTCCCCTACAGTCGAAAACGAAAAAGTCCTGTGACATTTCCCGTCACAGGACTTCTTTCTTTTCGACCAGCCGCAGCTTCTTCGCGCGCGGCAGGCGCTTGATGGCCGCCTCGCGGCGCAGGGCGTCCCCGCGGGTCCCACAGGCCTCGCTGTAGACCAGCTCCAGCGGGCCGCGGCCGCGCGTATACTTTGCACCGTGCCCGCTGCGGTGCGCGGCGAGGCGGCGCTCCGGGTCATCGGTCATGCCGGTGTAGAGCGTGCCGTCACCGCAGCGCAGGATGTAGACCCACCACCCGCTCACAGCGGGATATCGATGCTGACGCGGTCGGTGCGGATGGACTTGCACAGGGCGGAGACCTTCTTGTGGCGCGGGTCGTCGCGATAGCGCGCCACGTCCTCCAGCGTGTCAAAGTCCACCTCGAGCGCGGCGTCCCACGCGGCGTTCGGGGCTGCGCTGCGCGCCACATGCATGCCGCGGATCCAGTCGATCTGCTCCGGCAGGGCGGAAAGTGCCTGCAGAAACGGCTCCGGATCGGCGTCCGGGCGGAATTTCCAGAATACGATATGTCGGATCATGTCTGTTTCTCCCTTCAGGAATCCCAAAATTCATCCAAGGTCAGCTGCTGCTCCGTGAGGTAGCGCGCGGCCTCCACACCGACGTAGCGATAGTGCCACGACTCATAGTCGATGCCGGTCACGTCCTCCTTCCCTGCGGGATAGCGAAGGATGAAGCCAAAGCGCCAGCAGTTTTCATGCAGCCAGATCGTCTCCGGGGTCCGCTCCTGCGTGTCGTCGAGGCGCTGGTTGTCCGTCGCAACGATGTCGACGGCAAGGCCGGTCTCGTGCTCGCTGCAGCCGGGCGGCATCGTCCAGCGGGCCGTCTCCTCCCGGGCCTCGTCCTCCGTCATGCCCTCGCTGACGCGGGCTTCGACGTCCTCGTCAAACAGCTGCCTCTGGCTGTCCGTGGAGCGGTAGGCCGAGGCGACCGTGAACGAAAGCCCCTCGGCCCGTCCGGCGGCCAGCATCTGCCTGAGCGGCTCATAGGCGATCGCAGCAATGGAATAGGGCCAGTCGTGCAGCTGCGTCAGCTCCGGCGCATAATCCTCCGCCAGCGGATGCGCGCGGCTCACGAGCAGCAGGAGCGGATCATCCTTTGAGGGCGGATCGGCCGCCTGCGTCGCAGGGACGGGCTGCGTTTCCGCCGTTGTCTCCCCCGCCGTTTCGTCCGCCGCTGCGGACCCCGGCTGCGGCTCGTCCGCCCCGCAGCGCAGCAGGAGCAGCACCAGCAGGACCGCAGCGCCGAGGAGCGCAAAGCGGCCCCACAGCGGTTTGCGGCGCCGCTGCTTCCTTTTTGTGGCTTTTCTTCGTGTTCTCTGTGGTGTATGATTCATGAGATCAACCGCCTTTCGTGTTCATTCTAGCGAATTCCCGCATCGAATTTGCAGCAAAATCGGCGGTGCGGAAAAATTCCGGGCGGGATGCCCCGCCCGGAAGAAGGATCAGTCGGATTACACAAGGGCGGCCGTGATGATGGCCATCTTGTAGACCTCGTCGGCGTTGCAGCCGCGGGAGAGGTCGTTGATCGGGGCGTTCAGGCCGAGCAGGATGGGGCCGTAGGCCTCATAGCCGCCGAGACGCTGGGCGATCTTATAGCCGATGTTGCCGGCCTCGATGCACGGGAAGATGAAGGTATTGGCATAGCCCGCGACCTTGGAGCCGGGGAACTTCAGCTGGCCGACGACCGGGGAAACGGCCGCATCAAACTGCATCTCGCCGTCAATGGCAAGATCCGGCGCAAGCTCCTTGGCCTTTGCCGTGGCATCGCGGGACAGCTGAACCGTGCCGCCCTTGCCGGAGCCCTTCGTGGAGAAGCTCAGCATGGCAACCTTCGGGTCGATGCCGAACGTCTGCGCGCAGCGCGCGGTCTCGACGGCGACCTCGGCGAGCTTGTCGGCAGCGGAGACAACAACGTTGCCTTCCTTGTCGAGCGTGTCTTCATAGGAGATGTTGATGGCGCAGTCGCCCATGGCCAGCTTCTCTTCGCCGCGGACGAGGATGAAACAGGAGGACACCAGATGCGCGCCCGGCTTCGTCTTGACGAGCTGCAGGGCGGGACGGACGGTGTCAGCCGTGGAATAGGTCGCGCCGCCCAGCAGAGCGTCCGCATAGCCCATCTTCACGAGCATCGTGCCGAAATAGTTGCCCTTGGACAGCGCCTCGCGGCACTGCTCTGCAGTCATCTTGCCCTTGCGCAGGGTGACCATCTTCTCGACCATCTCATCCATGCCGGGATAGGTCGCGGGATCGATGATCTCCAGACCTTCGATGTCGAAGCCGCCCTTGGCAGCTGCGGCCTTGACCTCTTCGGGCGCGCCGATGAGGATCGGGGTAAGGAAGCCGCCCTTCTTCAGGCGGTCGGCAGCCTCGAGAATGCGGGCATCTGGCCCTTCGGTAAAGACAATCTTGCGCGGATTTGCCTTGAGAATTTCAATCAAACGGTCAAACATGAATCGTTCCTCCAGTATGATCGGGCCAGCGCCCGTATTTCATTGCTTATTATACAACCTGATTGGCGGGAAAATCAAGGGAAACGTCCTGTTCCGACCGGATTTCCAGCCATTTTTTCAAAAACGGGTGGAAGAAGCGGATGGAAACGGCGCAAAGCTGCTGTCCCGGCCCGCCGGACTCCGCCCCGCCGTACTGCGGGTCGCCGAGGATCGGGCAGCCAAGCCACGCGCAGTGCACGCGCAGCTGGTGCGTCCGGCCGGTCAGCGGCTGCAGCTCGAGCAGGGAGATGCCGTGCTCCGTCCGCAGGGTCCGGTAGGCCGAGCGGGCAGGCTGGCCATCCGCGCGGACGCAGCGCAGCAGGCTCTCCGGAGACAGGCGCGCGATGGGCACGTCGATCATGCCCTCCGGCGGCTGCGGCACACCGCGCACGGCGGCATGATAGGTCTTGTGCTTCTCCGCCGCAATGAGCAGAGCGTGGGCGTGGGCGTTCTTTGCCAGCAGCACCACGCCGAACGTGTCGCGGTCGAGCCTGCTGACCGGGTGGACGGCGCAGGCCTGCCCGGTCCTGTCATAATAGCCGAGCAGGCGGTTGGCCAGCGTGCCGGTCTGGCGGGAAAACGACGGATGCACGAGCATCCCCTGCGGCTTGTCGACCGCGAGCAGGGCCTCATCCTCATAGAGGATGGAAAGCGGCCCGTCCTCCGCGGGGTAGTCCGGCCGCGGCTCGTCGAGGCACACGCGCACGA
>DQIA01000043.1:3651-20887 GCA_003525905.1 Clostridiales bacterium | reverse complement strand
GGGCCGGTCCGTGTGGGCAGGCTCGCCGTTGACGGTGTAGGCGCCGCAGTATTTCAGCCGCCGCACGAGCGTGGACGAAAGCTGCAGCTCCCGCCGCAGGATCGACAGCAGGCGCGTCTCCCGCTCCGCCGTGCAGCGAAGCTCCATGCTCAGTAGCGCGCGCTCTGCGCGACGTCCAGCACGAACAGCACAACGCCGCCGCAGCGCGTCGGGATCTCCAACGGCGCGGTGGAAAGCGGGATCGGCGGCATGTTCGGCGAGAGCACCGGCGCTTCATAGCGCATTTCCGTGCGCTCGCCGTGCTTCTTCAGGATGGCCAGCGCCTCGTCCAGGCGGGCGCTCTCCAACCCGATCATCAGCGTGACGCTGCGCTTTTTCAGGAAACCGCCGCTCGAATTGAGCACCGTGGCATAAAAGCCGTGCTCGTTGAGCGAATGGACGGCGTCGTGATAGTCGTCGCCCTGCAGGATGGCCAGAATCATCTTATCGTACTGTTGCATCATGGAAACCTCCTTTTCGATGCGGGGCTATTGCAGCCCAAGCTGGTAAAACGCGACTGCGCTTGCCGCAGCCACATTCAAAGAATCCACCCCATGGGACATGGGGATGCGGACCGTGTAATCGCAGGCGTCGATTGTTGCCTGCGCAAGGCCGTCGCCCTCCGTGCCGAGGACGATGGCAAGGCGCTCCTCCGCCAGCAGGCGCGGGTCGTTCAGGGGAACGGAATCGTCGCGCAGCGCCATGGCCACCGTGCGGAAGCCCTGCGCGCGCAGCCAGCCCATCGAGGGCTCCGGCCACCCGTCCGGGAGATACGTCCACGGGATCTGGAACACCGTGCCCATGCTCACGCGGACGGCGCGGCGGTAGAGGGGGTCGCTCCCGGCCTCCGTCAGCAGGACGGCATCCATATTGAGCGCGGCGGCGGAGCGGAAGATCGCGCCGAGGTTCGTCGGGTTCATCACGTTTTCAAGCACGACGACCCGCCGGGCAGCCCTGCACAGGGCCGCGGCCTCCGGCAGAGCCGGGCGGCGCATGGCGCACAGCATGCCGCGCGTGAGATGGAAGCCCGTCAGCTGCGTGAGCACGGCATCCGCCGCCGTGAAAACGGGCACGTCCGCACCGAGCCGGGCCAGAATTTCCCGTGCGGCGGCGGAAACGTGGCTGCCGTCCATCAGGGCGGACACGGGCACACAGCCCGCGTCGAGCGCGCGTCCGATGACGAGGGGGCTCTCCGCGATGAACAGGGCCTGCGACGGGTCCTGCCGGCTGCGGAGCTGCACCTCGGACAGGCGGGCGTAGACATCCAGCTCCGGGGCGGAAAATTCGGTGATCTCGATCAGATTCGGCATGCCGGTATTCTCTCCATTTTTGGGATACCATATTATAGCACATTGCGCGCAGCGATGCAAGAAGCGGACAGGGCGCGGAGCAAATGGAAAACGGAAAACAGAAAGCGGAACGTTATCGTTAGGCCGCCGGGCGAGCGTTGTAGGGGAGCGGCATGCCGCTCCCGGCGGCGCACCTACAGCCCGTACTGGCCGCCGTTAAAATGGCAAGCACCTTTTGTCATTGCGAGGAGCGAAGCGACGTGGCGCCCTGAGCGCGAAGCGCGAGGAAGTGCCCTTGGGGTGCAATCTCGCAGCACCCGACTGAATTGTGGGAAAGCGATCGGCGAAATCGTGAGTGCCTTCCCGAGATTGCCACGTCGGCCTGCGGCCTCCTCGCAATGACACGTCAGGGCGGTGCAGTGGTGCACCAGAGCACTTCTGCGGTTGAATGTCCCCTACTGGGCGCTCAGGGAACACCGCTACAGATCCCGTCGGAGGCCATCGCCGTTTTGACGGTGGCCTGTGCGAATCGGCAGTATAACGCCGGGAGGGGCATGCCCCTCCCCTACAACATATACTGACATTTTTCCTGTTTTCACTTCGTTTTTCCCGCTTCCGTTTGTGCATTCCGTCGAATCGCGGCCGAAACGAAAATTTCCTCTTGCTTTATTGCGCTAATGTGTTATTATATTAGCGTATTAAATTTTCGGCACGGCCTGCCGTCTTGGAGGAATTCATTATGAACCGTTTTGCCAAATTTGCCGCTTCCGCGCTTGCGCTCTCCCTCGTCCCCGCCATGCTGATGGGCTGCGGGAAAAAAGAGACGGCCGCCAGCTCCGATCTCGATTACATCAAGCAGAAGGGCACGCTCGTCGTCGGCATCACCGACTTTGCCCCGATGGACTATCAGGACGCCGACGGCAGCTGGATCGGCTTTGACGCCGATCTCACAAAGGCCTTTGCCGAGTCTCTCGGCGTGGAGGTTCAGTTCCAGACCATCGAGTGGGACAACAAGGTCATGGAGCTGGACGGCAAGACCATCGACGTCGTCTGGAACGGCATGACGCTGACGGACGAGGTCACATCCTCCATGGCGTGCTCGAATGCCTACTGCAACAACGCGCAGGTCGTCATTCTTCCGGCGGACAAGGCCGCGGATTACGACACGGTCGACTCGCTGAGCGGGCTGCGCTTCGCTGTGGAATCCGGCTCGGCCGGTATGGCGCAGGCCGAGGAAAAGGGCCTGACGTACACGGATGTCGTCGATCAGGCCACGGCCCTGCTGGAGGTCAAGTCCGGCACGGCGGACGCCGCCATCATCGACTCGCTCATGGCGGGCGCAATGGTCGGCGAGGGCACGAACTACGCCGATCTGGCCATCGGTCCGGTGCTGAACGCCGAGACCGGCGAGCAGTATGGCGTCGGCTTCCGCAAGGGCTCTGACGCCGTGGCGGCGCTGAACGAATTTTTCCGGCAGCAGTGGGAAAGCGGCGCGCTGCAGGCGCTGGCCGAGCAGTACGGCGTGCAGGCCGCGCTGATCGAGCAGAAATAACGGAACGCAGCAGGGAGGCAGCAGTCATGATCAAAACCGTACTCAGCGCCATGAACGGCGGCTTTTTGCAGACGCTCAAGCTCTTTGCCGTCACGCTGGCAGGCGCGCTCCCGCTCGGGCTGCTGCTGTCCTTCTGCACCATGAGCCGCTTCAAGCCGCTCAAATGGCTGACGCGGACGCTCGTCTGGATCGTCCGCGGCACGCCGCTCATGCTGCAGCTGCTGATCCTGTATTATGTTCCGGGCGTGCTGCTGGGGGCAAGCCCCTGGATGCCCGGCGAATCGGGGCGCTTTCTGGCCTCGGCCATCGCGTTCATCCTGAACTATGCCTTTTATTTCTCGGAAATTTTCCGCGCGGGCATCGAGGGCGTGCCGAAGGGCCAGCAGGAGGCCGCGCAGGTGCTCGGCCTGACCGGGCCGCAGACGTTCTTCCATGTGACCCTGCTGCAGATGGTCAAGCGCATCGTGCCGCCCCTGTCGAACGAGGTCATCACACTGGTGAAGGACACGTCCATCGCGCGCATCATCTCCATGCAGGAGCTCATCTACTCCGGCTATGCCTTCCTGAAGGGCTCGCACGGCTATTCCGGCCTGCTGTGGCCGATCTTCTTCACAGGCGTGTATTATCTGGCTTTTAACGGCATCCTGACGCTGCTGTTCGGCCGCATCGAAAAGCGGCTGCAATATTTTTCCTGAGAGGAGGAGCGGACATGGCCATTCTGGAAGTCGAGCATCTGGAAAAGCGCTTCGGCGGGACGCCCGTCCTGCAGGACGTCTCGTTCTCGCTGGAGCAGGGCCAGACGCTGGCCATCCTCGGCTCGTCCGGCAGCGGCAAGACAACGCTGCTGCGCTGCCTGAACGCGCTGGAGCAGCCGGATGCCGGGTGCATCCGCGTGGCGGGCGAGACGCTGTTTGACGGCGGCGTCCGCGCGGCAAAACGCGGCGGCAGACTGCCGTTCGGGCTGGTGTTTCAGGCCTTCCACCTTTTCCCGCAGTACACCGTGCGCGAAAACGTCACGCTGGTCGGCCGCCTGCAGGCAAAGCGCCGCCCGGACTACCGCGCGAACCGCCGCGAAATTCTGCAGCGCATCGACGACGAGGCGGCCCGCCTGCTCGGGCAGGTCGGCCTGCTGGCCCAGCAGGACCGCTATCCCTGCCAGCTCTCCGGCGGGCAGCAGCAGCGCGTGGCCATCGCGCGGGCGCTGGCCCTGCAGCCGGACGTGCTGTGCTTTGACGAGCCGACGAGCGCGCTGGACCCGGAGCTGACGGGCGAGGTGCTGCGCGTCATCCGCAGCCTCGCCGAGCGGCGCATGACGATGATCGTCGTGACGCACGAGCTGCAGTTCGCCCACGATGTGTCCGATCAGGTCATTTTTCTGGAGCGCGGCGTCGTGGCCGAGTCCGGCACGCCGGACGAGCTGTTCCTCCACCCGAAAAACGACCGCACGCGGCAGTTCCTCGCCGCGTATGTAAAATAATGGCGCCGTAGTATCGTAAGGTGTTGTATGGGTGGGGACAGCCCGGCCCGGCGCACCGCTGCCGACTCAAACGGGCTACCGGCAAAAACGCACAAGCCAATTGCGTCTGTAGCGGCGCTCACTGAGCGCCATTGGCAGTTGCAAATTTTGAAGCAGTTCCGCCGACCGCACCCGCTATTGTAGGGGAGCGGCATGCCGCTCCCGGCGCACCGCTGCCGACTCGTACAGGCCCCCGTTAAAACGGTAATGACCCCCGATTTGTCATTGTGAGGAGCGAAGCGACGCGGCGCCCTGAGCGCGAAGCGCGAGGAAGTGCCCTTGGGGTGCAATCTCGCAGTACCCGGTCGGATAACAGGATAGCCCCGGCGAATTCGTGGCATAAAATGATCCGGCAGCGCTTTGGCGCTGCCGGACTTTTTTCCATCTCAATGCGACGGCCATTCGACCGCCGTCGGCCACTGCACATGATATTGAGAACCGGTCAGATAACAGTCCAACCACCAGTGGCAGGGAGACCAGCCGCCGTTGAATGCATCATCCGCGATCCATTTCAGCAGCACAGCATCCGTGCAGTTCTCTGTGCTATGCTCAGCGCCATACACGCCCGGATATACATAGTGCCACAGCTCAAAAATACAGAAAAGCCATTCCTCGGGAAGCTCGCGCAGCACATAATTCCCATCCGCATTTGGCTCTAGATTCTGCTCCAGAATGTCCGGGATTTGAACCATGAGTCCATAGGCCGCCTTTGCATCAGGATAGGCCGTGAAATAATCCTCATGTGCCGCAACACAGCTTGCAAGCGCATCCGCGATCTGATGGAATTCCTCCAAAACGGCCGGATGGAACGTCTTATTTACGATACGGTACAGCGCCTGAAAATACCGCGAGGTAGCGTAGTCCAGCTCCGTGCTGTCTGATCCCGGCGTGCGGGAACAGGCTGTCAGTGAGCTGATGCCCATGCATATCACTGCAAACAATAGTAAGAAGCATAGAGCGCGCCGAAAGGACTTGTAAATTTTCATCTCGTTTCTCCTCCCGGTTAAAAGTATCAACCTCCATGCACTGAAACAGTCGCCGTGGCGCTTGTCGTGCGAATCACAAAGGCAATATTGTTAAAAATATTAAGATATGTCAAATCAGAAAATACCTCATATGTGCCTGTTCCGGTATTAGGGACATGGATGTTAATGCCCATAGCGTTGGGAGTATTATCAAAATTGCTGGTATTTCTGTCAGACATAGTTACATGCAAATATGCACCTGTTCCGTAACAGCTCGTAGTGACCTTCGCACTGACTCCGCCTAAAACAGCTCTCAAACCGTCAATAATATAGCTGTATCCCGCATAGGAGGCTACTGCATAAATCGCTTCAGTCACAAAATTCCATAGATTATTTGTACTCGAAGTTGAACTTGAATCTTGCTCTCTAAACCCATCAATTGTCGTAACATTAGAATCCCATCCAATGCGTCGTACACCCATTTGGTAAGCAGCAATATATGTTCCAATATAGTCACGATTATCTGTAAACTGCGATGCGCCGAACCTTCCCAAATAAGAATTCTGCAGGATTACAATTCGATCATTAAAATCATCCACATATACGCGCATCTTTTGGCCCAATCCGCCCTCACCTGTATATCCGCAATCTCCATCTTTCGTATAACCGTACGAAGTTGCCTGATAGGCCAGTGAGCCTGTTGCGTAAGTTTCATAGGGCGGTTCCGTTGTAGCAGAAGTCAGATTTTCAGATTCCATTTCAGCCACTTCATCGTTTGCAAGGGCTGTTGCATAACCATAGTAAGCCTCTGCAATATCTCCGGTCATAACAGAAATGCCGATGGCAAGCAGAATCAAATTTGACTCCGGGTTGGTATTGTAATCCGGCGGCACAAGAGACAGGCCTATGTTGATTCGCTCATCCGTGGAAAATTTACGGAGACAGCCATCCACAGCATAGGTCTTTCCTGCAATATCGACCGAACCACACAGAATACCAGTAACCATCTCAATATCTTCCCGAATCGAAACATTCTTGACATCGCCGCTGACAGTCAGCGGATACACATGTTCGCCAATGTTCAGTGCGAGATCAACACTGGCCGTACCAGTCTTTGTCAACGGATCAACCGTGATCGTATAGGTATAATCCGCACTGCCGCCCGTTTGCGTCGAGGGCGCAGCATGATCGGCGCTTTGTGCCGCAACAGTGTTATCAACATCAGGGAACACATTAGCAAACTGATCAAACGCAGAAAAGACTTGAATATCGGACTCGTGGGAATTGTTGGGTTCGACCGCAATGGCGGGCGAAGCAGTTGCAACTGAAAGCGCGAAAATGATTAAGATAGATAGTACTCTTTTTGCAGATTTGCTCTTCATTGTAAGCCCCCTTTAATTAAAACATAAAAGATAAACAGTTTTTACATAACTAGAAAAGGAAGTATTCTGTGCAGGTTCCGCATTCCATCATCACGTCATCACCTCCCCATTCGAGCGGATGAAAAGGAACTGCACTCCATGAAGCACTTGCAAATGCAGTATAGCACATAATAATAAAATTTCAAAGTATTTTTCAGAAAAATTTTTCCATTTTTCACGCGGCGTCGAAATTTGAAACCGTTGCTTTCGACGATGCCCCACACGAGCTGCCGCTGCCTGCGCAAGATTGCCACGTCGGCCTCCGGCCTCCTCGCAATGACAATTCGGGGGCCAGTACCATTTTAACGTCAGTCTGTATCAGTCGCTCGTGCTGCGCCGGGAGGGGCATGCCCCTCCCCTACAACGCCCGACTGGCAGCCTTGTGCTAACTTTCCATTTCCCATTTCCTGCTTTTTCTCTCTTTTCCTATAATGCCTATTTACAAAGTCGGATTTTTGTGCTATGATGCGTCCATCAAACGAAGTGAGGTGGCAGCAATGTTCTTTGCAGCAGAACGAATGCTGGGCTCCCGGGCAGAAGAACTGGCCGGGCGTGCTGCCATGCGCGGAGCATGCCGTGAGTGAGGAGCCGCACTCCATGACCGTTTCTCTGACCGGGAGCTGTTTTCAGCCCCGGCTTTTTTGTTGCCGGAATACCGGCGGACGGAAAAATCCCGTCCATACGATCTGAAAGAATCACAAAGGAGACATCCCCATGAGCTATCATTTTGAGACCCTGCAGCTTCACGTCGGACAGGAGCAGCCCGATCCCGCCACCGGCGCGCGCGCCGTGCCCATCTACCAGACGACGTCCTATGTATTCCGCGACTGCGCGCAGGCTGCGGCCCGCTTCGGCCTGACGGACGCGGGCAACATCTACGGCCGCCTGACGAACTCCACGCAGGACGTGCTTGAGCAGCGCGTGGCGGCCCTTGAGGGCGGCGTGGCCGCTCTGGCCACGGCCTCCGGCGCAGCGGCCGTCACCTATACCATTCAGGCGCTTGCGCGGCAGGGCGACCACATCGTCGCGCAGAAGACGATCTACGGCGGCACCTATAACCTGCTGGCGCACACGCTGCCGCAGTACGGCATCACGGCGACGTTCGTGGACGCGCACGACGCCGCAGCGGTCGAGGCGGCCATCCAGCCGAACACCCGCGCCGTCTATCTTGAGACGCTGGGCAACCCGAACTGCGACATTCCGAACATCGAGGCCATTGCCGCCGTCGCCCACCGCCACGGCCTGCCGCTCGTCATTGACAACACATTCGGTACGCCCTACTGGGTCAAGGTCATCCCGCTCGGCGCGGACATCGTCGTCCACTCCGCCACGAAGTTCCTCGGCGGCCACGGCACGACGCTCGGCGGCATCATCGTCGACGCCGGTACGTTCGACTGGGCTGCCAGCGGCAGCTATCCGCAGCTCGCCGCGCCGAACCCCAGCTACCACGGCATCTCGTTCGTGCAGGCCGCGGGCAAGGCAGCCTTTGTGACCTACGTCCGCGCCATTCTCCTGCGCGACACCGGCGCGACCATCTCCCCGTTCAACGCCTTCCTGCTGCTGCAGGGCATCGAGACGCTCTCGCTGCGCCTCGACCGCCACGCAGAGAACACGAAGAGAATCGTCTCGTGGCTGGCGGCACACCCGCAGGTCGCGCGCGTCAACCATCCGTCGCTGCCGGGCCACCCGGACCACGCGCTGTATCAGAAGTACTTCCCGAACGGCGGCGGCTCCATCTTCACCTTTGAGATCGCGGGCGGCGAGGCCGAGGCGCACCGCTTCATCGACCACCTGCAGATCTTCTCCCTGCTGGCCAACGTCGCGGACGTCAAGAGCCTCGTCATCCACCCGGCCACGACGACGCATTCCCAGCTCACGCCGGAGGAGCTGCTCGATCAGGGCATCCGCCCGAACACCATCCGCCTGTCCATCGGCACGGAGCATGCCGATGACCTCATCGCCGACCTCGAGGCGGGCTTCGCCGCCGCGAAGGGCTGATAACAGTCAAGTGCAGCCATCGGCTATGTCGGTGGCTGCACTTTCTTTTATTATGGGTTCACCGGAGTCAATACGCCGTCGGATAATTCGTATATCCCGTCGTACCGGTCCCGCAGTGCGGGGTTCGGCTTGTGGCAGATGTGAAGGACCATCGAAGGCTCCTCCAATAGCAGCCGCTCCACCAGCTCGGCATTCGCCTGATCCAGTGCGGAGGTCACCTCATCCAGCAGGTAGACAGAGGGCCGTCCGACCATCGCCCGCGCCAGCGCCACGCGCTGCCGTTCTCCGCCGGACAGCGTCTCCATTCTCTCCTGCGTCAGCTCCTGACCGTGATACCGGTCCAGCAGATACTCCAGATTCAGCTTCCGGATCACATCCAGATAGATATCCCGCGGGATCGGGCGGCCGACGCAGATGTTGTCCTCCAGCGTTGCGTAGAAGAGATAGGGCTCTTGAAAGACGGGGCAAATACTTTCATAATATGCGCCGTATGGGATCGTTCTGATTTCGTGCCCGTTATAGAGGATTCTCCCGCCATACTGAAGATCGCCGATCTGTGCGATCAGCCGGAGCAGGGTGGATTTTCCGCTTCCGCTCCCTCCGGTGATCAGATACTTCCGCCCGGCCGTAAAGCGGGCGCAGACGTCCTTCAGAATGGTGAGTTCCTCTGCGCGGTAAGAAAGATGGTCAACGGCCAGCTGCTCCAACGCCCCGGCGCACGCCGTCCGGCGGTCGTCCCCTTCCGGTTTCCGCCCGATCATGCTCTGATACTGTGCAAGGAGCGGCAGAACCTCATTCCGCCCATGCCGCAGGTACGCCAGAACCTCGATCGGGGCGCTGATCACCTCTGCCAGCTGGATCACCGCGACAAGGCTGCCGACATCGATCTCCTTTTTGGAGATCAGATAGAGGCCGATCAGCAGGATCAGGACTGTTTTTGCCACCTGCAGCGCGGTCGTGATTCCCTGCGTGACCAGCTGATATTTCAGCAAGGTCATTTCGCTGCGTGCAATGCCGTCGTCGGCGGAATCGACGGACTCCGCCGCATATTTCCGGCAGCGGTAGGCCTTCACAAGCCGCAGGCCGTCCAGGATCGATCGCAGCGTCGTATTGTAGTTTGCCAGCGCACCGGAATAGCGCTTTCTGGCCGCTCCGCCTCTTTTTCGCATCGTATTGGGAAGAGCGACGATCAGCAGGCTCACGCCCACGATGACAAGAGCCAGCACCCAGTGAATATAGAGCAGCGACAGCGCGGAAAACGCCAGAATGCTCATGCATTTTATCATATCAATGGTGCCCAGAACATACTGCTCCGCCACGCTCGGGATATCGTTGTTCACAAACGACACAAAGGCGGAGATATCCTCGCGTTTGGCGCTGTCCTGCGCGGAGAAGGCATGAAACGCATTCCGGCGCATCTGCTTCTTCTGCCTTATTTTGAGCGTATTGCCCATGTACTCATCCAATTCGGCAAAGCAGAGCTGAAAGAGGCTGATGAGCAGAAAGATGCAGAGCAGTCTCGTGCGATTGGCGGAATCCGCGACAACGGAGGTGATCAGCCGACCGGAGATCGTGGGGATCGCGACGCTGATCGCAGAGTAAACGATGCCGACGAGCAATGTCAGCAGGAAAAATCTTTTGTTTTTGTCTAAAAGCGAAAGAATTTTTTTCATTTGAAACGTGTCCTCCCTGATTGTGGTTCCTCCATATCCGGGACTCCGTTTCCTCCGATCCGGAGCCTCAGATCGCGCGCTCCGGGAAATGATACAGCAGTCTGACGATCCTGTAGAAGTGCATACGTCTTTCTCCTTTCCATCTCATGATCCGCGTCAGTCAGGCTCTTTCTTACAAATCACTGACACACCATCATATTACCCGATGTGGTCGGCAAATGCAAGAGGATCTAAAAAAATGGCGCGCTGCGGGACCCGCAGCGCGCCGGTTTTTATGCAGTTTGGGCCATATGGCGCTCGCGCTTTTTCCAGCTGAGGAAGCCATAGAAGTCATGGAACAGGAAAATGCCGAAATTCACCGCCACGGGAATATAGGCTGGGTCCTCGCAGGAGGCCAGCACCCACAGCACGACAAGCACGATGTCGTTCGCCGCGTAGCCGAGGCCATAATACGACGAGCGGAGCATGGTCAGGGCGGCCGCGAGAAAGCTCGTGGCGACGGACAGGATGCTGAAGCCGAGGTTCGGCGTATCGAGCGCCGCCAGCAGCCAACCGAACAGGGCCGTCACCGCAGCGGTGGCCAGCACGAGCAGGGCCATGTCGCGGCCGGTCAGGCGGCGGATGGCCACGGCGCTGCCCGCCTCGTGCGCCGTGTTGCGCCGCCACGTCACGGCGGACCAGACCGCCATGGGCAGGCTCATGCCGAGATAGGTGAGCATCTCGCCCCAGTAGCGGAAGCGGCAGGAGATGGCGCCGTAGAGCAGGCAGAACACGATCATGAGATACTGCGCGAAGACCTGCCCCTTGGCCGCGAGCATCAGGGCCGTCACGCCGGTCAGGGCGGCGATCAGCGTCAGCGGGTCAACGTCGCCGCCGAGGAAGTTGGACACGGCCACAACGGCCAGCGAACCGAGCCAGAACGCCCAGTCTCTGGCCCGCATGGAAGCAAACGGGTTATTCAAATTCAAAGATCGATCCTTTCTGTTGTGATTCGGTCAAACCGCGTTTCCGGACCACGGGTCAGGGATCGGGATGCTTCTGCCGTTCAGGGTCATCGATTTTCTCCCAGAAAAAGCGGCCGCATTACAGCGGCCGCATGGTAATTTTTTGCATATGGCAACACCGCACAATTCAGCGAGAGCATTCGGCGAGAGATTTTTTGTCGAGACGAGATTTGGAAAGTGCAGATGTACTTTGTGTACATCAAACTTTCCAAACCGATGGGTCGGCGAAAAATATCCGACGAAGGCCGAAGATGCAATTATGCGGCGTTGCCCTTATTTGTCGAAGGCATCGCGCAGCTTCTCAAAAAACTTCTTTCGTTTTGGCTGTGCGCTTTCGGAAGTCGCCTCCTCGAACTTGCGCAGCAGCTCCTTCTGCTCGCGCGTCAGGCGGGTCGGCGTCTCCACAACGACGGTGACATATTGGTCGCCGCGGCTGCGCCCGTTGACATAAGGGATGCCCTTGCCCTTCAGGCGGAACGTCGTGCCGGTCTGCGTGCCCTCGCCGATCGTATAGCGGACCTTGCCGTCGAGCGTCGGCACCTCGACCTCCGCGCCGCAGGCAGCCTGCGTAAACGTGATGGGCATCTCACAGTAGACATCCTGCCCCTGCCGCGTGAACAGCGGGTGGCTGCGGACGCTGACCGTGACCATCAGATCGCCGCTCGGGCCGCCGTTGAGTCCGGTGTTGCCCTCGCCGCGCACGCGCAGCGTCTGGCCGTCGTCGATACCGGCGGGAAACTTCACCATCAGCTTGTGGCTGCGGCGCACCTTGCCCTTGCCCTTGCAGCGGCTGCACGGGGTGCGGATGATCCTGCCGGTGCCGCGGCAATCCGGGCAGGCCGCCGTGGACTGCATGGTCATGCCCATGAAATTCTGCTGCGTGCGCACGGAGCCCGTGCCCTTACAGCGCGGGCAGGTCTCGGCGCTCGTGCCGGGAGCTGCGCCGCTGCCGTGGCACTGGTCGCAGTCCTCCACGCGGGAGACCGTGACCTCCTTCTCCGCACCGAAGGCCGCCTCTTCAAACGTCAGCTCAACGCGCGCGCCGATGTCGTCGCCCTGCATGGGGGCGCTGGCGCTGCGGCGCGTGCTGCGGCCGCCGCCGCCGAAAAAGCTGCCGAAAATATCGCCGAGGTCGCCGAAATCGCCGAATCCTGCACCGCCGAACGGGCTGCCGCCCGCATTCGGGTTGAAATTCGGATCGACGCCCGCGAAGCCGTACTGGTCATAGCGTGCACGCTTATCCGGATCGGAGAGCACCTCGTTGGCCTCGTTGATCTCCTTGAATTTTTCTTCCGCGCCCGGATCGTGGTTCACGTCCGGATGATACTGCGCGGCAAGCTTGCGGTAGGCGCGCTTGATATCGGCGTCCGTCGCATCCTTTTTGAG
Source organism: Clostridiales bacterium (assembly GCA_003525905.1). Lineage (GTDB taxonomy): Bacteria > Bacillota > Clostridia > Oscillospirales > Oscillospiraceae > JAZOXB01. The sequence goes on along the minus strand of DQIA01000043.1, from coordinate 8,044 downwards.
GCCAAGGACCTCATAATAATCTCGCTTGTTCTCATTTGCCATGCTGCTCACCTCTCCTGCTACCCTTTCGGGCGGCCGACGCAGGGCAGGCGGTGGCCGAAGCCGCCGCCTGCCGCATACATTCGTCCTTAATCCTTGACTTCCTCGTAGTCCGCATCGACTACGCCGTCGTCATGGCCGCCGTTGTTCGCTGCACCGCCGTTATTGGCCTCGCCCTGCTGCGGGGCGGCCTGCTGATACAGCTTCTCGGAGATGGCGTAGAACGCCTTCTGCACGGCATCGGTCGCGGCCTTGATGGCCTCGATGTCATTGCCCTTGTTCTTCGTCTTCAGATCCTCGAGAGCTGCCTGCACGGGCGCCTTCTCGGACTCGGAGACCTTGTCGCCAAGCTCGTTCAGGGTCTTCTCCGTCTGGTAGATGACCTGATCGGCTGCGTTGTGGGTGTCGACCTCATCCTTGTGCTTCTTATCCTCAGCGGCGAACTGCTCGGCCTCCTTGACGGCCTTGTCGATGTCCTCCTTGGAGAGGTTGGAGGAAGCGGTGATGGTGATGTTCTGCTCCTTGCCGGTGCCGAGGTCCTTTGCGGAGACATTCACGATGCCGTTGGCATCGATGTCAAAGCTGACCTCGATCTGCGGCACGCCGCGGGGCGCCGGAGCGATGCCGGTGAGCTGGAACTTGCCCAGCGTCTTGTTGTAGGCAGCCATTTCACGCTCGCCCTGCAGGACATGGACCTCAACGGAGGTCTGGCCGTCTGCAGCGGTGGAGAAGATCTGGCTCTTGTGCGTCGGAATGGTGGTGTTGCGATCGATCAGGCGGGTGAACACGCCGCCCATGGTCTCGATGCCGAGGGACAGCGGGGTGACATCCAGAAGGACCATGCCCTTGACGTCGCCGCCAAGAACGCCGCCCTGGATGGCCGCGCCGACAGCCACGCACTCATCGGGGTTGATGCCCTTGAAGCCTTCCTTGCCGGTGATGCTCTTGACAGCCTCCTGCACGGCCGGGATACGGCTCGAGCCGCCGACGAGCAGGACCTTGCTCAGGTCGCTTGCCTTCAGACCGGCGTCTGCCATGGCCTGACGGACGGGCTTCAGCGTATCCTGCACGAGGTGGGCCGTCAGCTCATTGAACTTTGCGCGCGTCAGCGTGACATCCAGATGCTTCGGGCCGGTGGCGTCCGCCGTGATATACGGCAGGTTGATGGTGGAGCTCGTCACGCCGGACAGCTCGATCTTCGCCTTCTCGGCAGCTTCCTTCAGACGCTGCATGGCGACCTTATCGCCGGAGAGGTCGATGCCCTCGGCCTTCTTGAACTCGGCAACAAGGTAATCGATGATGCACTGATCGAAATCATCGCCGCCGAGGTGGGTGTTGCCGTTCGTGGCAAGGACCTCGATCACGCCGTCGCCGATGTCCAGAATGGAGACATCGAACGTGCCGCCGCCCAGATCATAGACCATGATCTTCTGCGAGGATTCCTTATCGACACCGTAGGCCAGTGCAGCGGCCGTCGGCTCGTTGATGATACGCTTGACCTCCAGACCGGCGATCTTGCCTGCGTCCTTCGTGGCCTGACGCTGGGCGTCGTTGAAGTAAGCCGGGACGGTGATGACCGCTTCGGTCACGGGCTGGCCCAGATAGGCCTCGGCGTCCGCCTTCAGCTTGCGCAGGATCATAGCGGAGATCTCCTGCGGGGTGTACTTCTTGCCGTCGATGTCGACCTTATAATCGGTGCCCATGTGGCGCTTGATCGAAGAGATCGTGCGGTCTGCGTTCGTAACGGCCTGACGCTTTGCGACCTGACCGACCATACGCTCACCGGTCTTCGAGAATGCAACAACGGACGGAGTGGTGCGATTGCCTTCGGCATTCGCGATAACGACGGGCTCGCCGCCTTCCATCACGGCGACACAGGAATTCGTCGTGCCAAGATCAATACCAATAATTTTTCCCATAATTCAAATCCTCCCAAAGAAGTAACTCACTGATTTAATTTGCGACCTTCACCATGGCGAAGCGGATGACCTTATCGCCGTGGGCAAAGCCGGTCTGGAAAACCTCTGCGATGACGTTCTCCCCGAGGCTCTCGTCCTCGATGTGCATCACGGCATTGTGGCGCTGCGGATCGAAGGTCTCGCCCGCTTCGCCGAAGGGCTTGACGCCCAGCGCGTCGAGGATCTTGACAAGCTCTGTCAGGGTCATCTCCACGCCCTTTTTATAGGCCTCGTCTGCGGTCTCGTGATGCAGGGCCCGCTCGAGGTTATCATAGACGGGAAGGAACTTCTTCACCGTATCGGCAACGGCATCCTGATAGATGCCGTCCTTTTCGCGCTGCGTGCGCTTGCGGAAGTTGTCATACTCCGCAGCCAGCCGCAGAAACTGATCGTGCTCCTGCGCCTGCGCGGCCTTGGCCTGCTCCAGCGCATCGGGCTGTTTGGACTCGGCCTTTTGCTTGGAGCCTTCCGGCTGCTTCGGCGCTTCCGCCTGCTTGGCGGCCTCCGGAGCGGCAGGCTCCTTCTCGTTCTTTTCGGGTTCTTCGTGTTTCTTTGCCAAAATTTATTCCTCCTCCTTTGCCTCGTGCACCTCCGGCTTTGGGGCCGCGGGCAGCTCCGGCTTGCCGAACATCCGGCCAAGCCCTTCGGCAAAGTAGCTTAATCGTGCGGTGATCTGTGCGTAATCCATGCGCTGCGGGCCGACCACACCGATCATGCCCTGCATGCCGTCGCCGATGTCGAAGCGCGTCACGACGACGGAGGTGTCCTTCAGCTCCTGCGCGACATTTTCGGGGCCGACGAGGATCTGAACGGGGCTGTCCGGATCGAGCCGGGCGGGCAGGTTGGAGAGCGTGTCTTCATCCAGCGCGCCGAGCACCTCCTGTGCCTTGGTCAGGTCCTGATATTCCGGCTGGCCCAGCAGACGGTTCTGCCCGGTAAGGTAAATTTCCGAGCGATGAGCCTCCTCGAGCACATGCGTCGTAAAATCGACGATGACGGGCACGAGGCTCGCTGCGGCGCCTGCGCTGCGCGTCACGCGGTTCATGACCTCTGGCGTGAAGCCGGAGGCGGGAAGCCCGGTGAGGCTCGCATTGAGCACGGCGGACAGGAGCTTGAGGTCCTGCTCCGTCACATGCAGTGGCAGCTTGATAAGGCGGTTCTTGACGTTTTCATCGGACGTCATGACCACAAGAATGAAGCTCCCGGCGTCCGCAAGGATGATCTCGAAATGGCGGACAGTCACTTCCCCGGCCGGAGCCGTCATGGTATAGGCCGGGAGGTTCGTCAGCTTGGAGACGAGCTTGCCGACCTGGCTCATGGCCTTGTCCAGCTCCTGCATACGCGATTCCATGGCCTGATTGATGCTCTGCGTCTCGTCGACGGAGAGGCGGTAATCCTGCATCAGACGGTCGATGTAGAAGCGGTAGCCCGCGGGGCTCGGGATGCGCCCGGCCGACGTGTGCGGCTGCTCCAGAAAGCCGAGCGTCGTCAGCTCGGCCATTTCGTTGCGGATGGTCGCAGAGGAGAAGTTCATATCCGGCAGCGCGGCGATCGTCTTGGAGCCGACCGGCTCTGCGCTGCGGATGTAGAGGTCCACAATGGCCTTCAGGATCTTCTGTTTGCGCTCCGAAAGCTCCATGGCTTTGACCTCCTTGTTTTCCTTTAGCACTCCGTACCCCTGAGTGCTAAGCTAACTATACCCCCCAAACGCAACTTTGTCAATACCCAAACGGAAGTTTTTTTTGAACGTTTTGTGAACCCTCCCACAGCGACAGCTTTCCCGCATTTCCGGGGATGCATACCCGGATATTTGGACGGCTCGGCTGCAGCGGCGCTCCCTGAGCGCCTAAGGCAGTTGCAGGTAGTACAGCAGCAATTCAGCGGTACGAGGCCCCCAAGTTTGTCATTGCGAGGAGGCCGCAGGCCGACGTGGCGCCCTGAGCGCGAAGCGCGAGGAAGTGCCCTTGGGGTGCAATCTCGGGAAGGCACTGCCGAATTGCACCGGCCACTGTAGGGGAGCGGACAGCCGGGCCCGGCGCAATGCTGCAGACTCGAACGGGCCACCGTTAAAATGGCAACGGCTCCCAGATTTGTCATTGCGAGGAGGCCGCAGGCCGACGTGGCAATCTCGGGAAGGCAGTTACGTTTTCGCCGGAAGTACCCAATTATCCGGCCAAGTACTGCGAGATTTCCCCGTCGCTTCGCTCCTCGGAATGGCAATTCTGATAGCCTTGCGCCGCCGAATCACCACTGCAATACGCGCAACTGCCGTAGGCGCTCACTGAGCGCCGCTACAGACGCAATTGGCTGGTACGTTTTAATCGGCAGCCTGCAAACTGCGAGTGCCTTCCCGAGATTGCCACGGCCCCTTTGGGGCCTCGCAATGACACATCAGG
>DQIA01000043.1:0-3574 GCA_003525905.1 Clostridiales bacterium | reverse complement strand
CACCAGCCCCCCCGCAATGACACGTCAGACAAATCGGCCGCTTAAAAGACGTCCCCGACGCTGTTTTCAGCGCCGGGGCATACTTTTCCATATCAGCTTTTCGGCAGCTTGGGCCAGTCCGGGCCGAGCCTGCCCCGAAGTTCCACCAGTTTGTCCGCGTCCGGAGGCGTCGCCTTCCGCACCTTCTCGCTGGTCGGACGGCGTTCCGGTCCGTAAGCAGCGCCGCTATAGAACAGACTCACGGCCGTCCAGCCGCCGAGCTGCCAGAGGCTGCTTTGGAGATACAGATCCATAAACAGTCTGCGGAACTTGTCCGTCTGTTTTTTGGACAGCTGTACGTCGTAGTCCTCATTGAGGATCCGAACCTGGAGGTCGAATTCCTCGTCCGGCTCCATGAATCCCGTCATGATATCAACGCGCATTCTCCGCAGCACCTTGTCCGCAGCAAGGGCGGCGGACTCGCGCTCCAGCCTCCGCTTTTCCGACTCGCGTTTGGAGATATCGATCTCGAACTCTTCGCTCTGGGTACGGTACAGGAGTCCCGACAGCCTTTTTCCCAGAGCGGGCTCTCCATTCAGGTCCAGCATCGGGCCAATGACCTCGCCGTTCCATCTGCGCTGCGTTCCGCCGGCCCGCAGGCCGCCGATAAAGTCCACCATGGCCTTTCCCTGCGGCGTGAGATAGAACCGATCCTCCGCAAAGGACAAGAATATCTCCTGATCCGGCACGAGAAATGACTGGCGCCTCTGATTTTCGAGCGTATTGTAAACGTAGAGGAAACGGTAATATCCGTGCATGACCATATCCTTGTTTACGATCGTGCGATCCAGCGGGTCGCCCCATGGCTCGTCGCTGTAGAGCTCCCTCAGCTCGTAGATGGCGTACGGAAGCGATGCATCCCGCTGCGCAACACCGGAAAACGCAACAAAATCCTTTTTGTGGACCCGCAGGCCCTCGTAGTGCTTGAAAACTTGCCATGCATGAGACACCGGCAGAACGCCGTAAAAATTAGACGCGCAGCGGAAGAACGTGTGCAGCAGCTGCAGCTTCTCATCCGAAAGGCCGAGCTCGGCGTATCTCTTTTCCAGTGTCTTCGGCGATAACGGTTTCTGCATGATATGTCCCCCAGTCCGCCCGCCCCGTCCGAAAGCGGGCAGCCAGCGGCAGAATTTGTGCTGTTTTGACCCGATTATACCATACCGCAAATATCTGCGCAATCCGCAAAAAAACAGCAGCCTGCAGAGGTCATCCCGGCCAGCGCAAATTGCAGGCACTCTCCCCTCCCGTTTCCGATTTCTCTTGCATCCGGCCGGATTTTGCTGTATGATAGAAAAAAGTGGAAAATTCCGGGATTTTTGGTGCATGATCCGCACTTTTTCCGGCATGATCCGCACATCTGTTCCGGAGGGATGCCCCATGATGCGCCTGACGCCCCTGTCGCTTGCCGCCAATACCATTTTTTACCTCATCCTCGCAGTGATGTACTGCCGCGTGCTCACGCGCCGCTTTTCGTGGCCTTTTACGCTGCTCGGCCTCACGGTCGGCTACCTGCTGTACATCATCCCGACGAAGTTCATGCCCTACGCCGACGCCGAGCGGATGCTCTTCGGCCTCGTCACCTTCCCGCTCACGCCCATCGTCCTGTTCCGCGACAAGTGGTATAAATCTCTCCTGTGCGCCTTCGCCGGACTGGTCGCCATGGCCGGCTCGGACCTGCTGTCCGTCTCGTGGCTGTTGACGCCGGAGCAGCTCCGGCAGGGCCTGACGTTCCAGCCCATCCCCGTGCAGCTGGCGGTCTACGCCATCTTCCTCTCGACGGACGGCCTTCTGATGTTCCTGTTCACGCTGCTGATGAACCGCTACCAGAACCGCCTGTCCGGCCGCGAATGGGCGCTGTACCTCGCCTTTCCCGCCAGCCAGTATCTGCTGATCTACGGGTGGGTGATCTTCCTGCGCACGGACTTCATCCTGCGCCGCGTGCTGATGCTGCTGCTGGCGCTGGCCATCTGCACGGCGGCCGACGCCCTGCTCTTCACCGCCATCCGCGGCATGGCCCAGCGAAGCGAGCTGAAGGCGCGCAACGACCTGCTCGCCCGCCAGATCGACCGGCAGAACGAGCACTATGCCGCCCTCACGGCGCAGTATGAGAATCTCCGCCGCATCCGCCACGACATTTCCAGCCATCTTTATACCATGCAGCTCCTGCTGCAGGAGGGGCAGTATGACGAGGCAGCCGCCTATTCCGCCGAGGTCACGGAGGCCTGCCGCTTCCGCTCCGATCTCGGCGCGTGCGAGAACCCCGTTGTCGACGCCTTTCTCTTCTCCCGCACGGAGGAGCTGCGCGCGCAGGGCTATACCCTGCAGCTGCAGGTCTGCATCCCCGCGGAGACGGGCATCCGCAACGCCGACATGGTCGTCGCCTTCGGAAACCTCCTCGACAACGCCGCCGAGGCCTGCCGCGACGCCGGAGAGAAGCGTCTTTCTCTCTCGGCCCGCATGGACCGCGGCTTCCTGTGTATCGAGGTCCGCAACCCGGCCCCGGCCGCACCCGCACGGCACAGCCGCCGCATCCCGGAGCTGGAGCGCGGCATCGGCTCGCACATCCTCCGCGCGCTGGCGGAAACCTATGAGGGCAGCTACGCGCTCACGCCGTCCGGCGGCGAATGCACGGCCAGCCTTCTTCTGAAGGGGGCGGCGGCATGATCCCCATTGCGATCTGTGACGACGAGCTCCTGCATGCGCGGCAGACGCAGGCCGCCATCCGGCGCTGTGAGGCGCAGGCGGTCACCCGCTGCTTCGAGACCCCGCTTGCCCTGCTGGCCGCCGTGACGCAGCAGGGCTATGCCCCGCGCGTGGCCGTGCTGGATATCCGCATGGCGGGCATGGACGGCATCGAGCTGGCAAAAAGGCTCAATGCGCTCGTTCCCGGCTGCGCCGTCATTTTTCTGACGGCCTATCTCTCCTATGCGCCGGATGTCTATGAGACGCGCCATGTCTATTTTGTTCTGAAAAGTGAGCTGGACCGGCGCATCGGCAGCGCCCTGCGCGCCGCGCTGGCCGAGACGGCCGCGCCTGCCAGCCTGCAGCTGGCCACGGCGCACGGCTACCGCAATGTGCCGGTCACGGACGTGCTCTTCCTCGAGCGCATCCTGCGCAAAACGCGCGTGGTGATGACGGACGGCGAGGAGCTGGTCACCGCAGCGCCCGCCGCCCTGCTGGAAGCCGTGCCGGACGGTGTCTTCCTGCGCTGCCACCAGAGCTACTGGGCGAATTTTTCGCACATCACCGCCATGGAGAAGGACGAGTTCGTCCTGACCGGCGGCCTCCGCGTCCCCATCAGCCGCAGCTACCGCAGCGCCGCCCGCAGCGCCTTCTTCGCCAACCTGCGTGGGGAGGAAGGCTAGGTTTGTCATTGCGAAGGCGCTTTGCGCCCGCGGCAATCTCAGTGGTGGCTTTCCCAGCGCATCGAATGACAATAACCGGTGAGCACCGATTGCATCTGCAGCGGTGCTCAGCGAGCGCCTTGCAGGCTGGCAGCATGTGCCGCATGGATTCTATGGCGTGAAGCCTCCAG
>DQIA01000013.1 GCA_003525905.1 Clostridiales bacterium | reverse complement strand
CGCGAGCTGGGTTCAGAACGTCGTGAGACAGTTCGGTCCCTATCTGTTGCGGGCGTCGGAGATTTGAAGGGAGCTGTCCTTAGTACGAGAGGACCGGGATGGACATACCTCTGGTGCACCAGTTGTTCTGCCAAGGGCACAGCTGGGTAGCTACGTATGGACGAGATAAACGCTGAAGGCATCTAAGCGTGAAACTCCCCCTAAGATGAGATCTCCCCTCCCTCGAGGAGTAAGGCTCGACGTAGACTATGTCGTTGATAGGTCAGGGGTGTAAGTGCTGTAAGGCATGCAGCTGACTGATACTAATAAGCCGAAAGCTTGACCTACAAAAGAAGGAAGCAGGCTCGGTTGCAAGACATAACGCTTCCCATTCATTCTTGTTCAGTTTTCAGGGTGTGTCCGACCACCGGAAGATAAAATTGCGAGCATGCACCTTTAGCTCAGTTGGTACACTCGCCGCAGCGAGCGTCCCAAACGCAACCGCGAAGCGGCGCTTGGCGTTTGGGTGAGCAACTGATTGCGAGCAGAGAAGCTGAGCAGAGAGATGTACGCAAGACTTGGAAAGCGAATATGCACCTTTAGCTCAGTTGGTAGAGCAACTGACTCTTAATCAGTGGGTCCCCGGTTCGAGTCCGTGAAGGTGCACCATGGCCCCATGGTCAAGTGGTTAAGACAGCGGCCTCTCACGCCGTTAACGTGGGTTCGAATCCCGCTGGGGTCACCAAAAAAGCGCTTGACAAGGGAGTCGAGCGGTGGTATAATGATGAATGTTCTCGGGCAGAAGCCTGAAGACAGATAAATAGTTGGTGTTGATTGCGGTGAGGGTACACCTGTTCCCATCCCGAACACAGAAGTTAAGCTCATTTGCGCCGACAATACTTTGCGGGTGACTGCACGGAAAGATAGGTAACGCCAACATAAGAACCTGCCATTTGGCAGGTTCTTTTCATATTCTACCCGTTTATATCAAACTGGATCGGAAGCGCTGCGGCGCAGAAGGAGGAAGCATGGAATATCGTACCTTACCCCATGGTGGCGAGCGGATCGGCGTCATCGGCATGGGCTCGTCCGTCATCGGCGCGCGGCCGGAAAGCGAGATCATCGGGACTGTCCGCGCTGCGGTCGAGCTGGGCGTGAATTGTTTTGACATGGCAGGCGGCCATGCAGCGATCTTCGGCGCCTATGGCAAGGCCCTGCAGGATCTGCGAGACCGCGTCTACCTGCAGGTTCACTTCGGCGCGGACTATACAAGCGGCGAATACGGCTGGACGACCGACCTTGAGGGCGTGAAGCGCTCCGTCGACTGGCAGCTTCGGAATCTGAAGACGGACTACATCGATTTCGGCTTTATCCACTGCATCGATGAGGCCAGCGACCTGGTTACTTACGAGAAAAACGGCGTGCTGGACTATCTGCTCGAGATGAAGCGCAGCGGTGTCGTGCATCATCTGGGCCTTTCCTCGCACACTCCGGCGCTGGTCGAGGAAATGCTGGACCGGAAGTTCATTGATGTCGTCATGTTCAGTGTGAATCCCATCTACGATTATGGCAAAGGTGACTATGGCATCGGCGGCAGCGAGGAACGCAATGCGATGTACGCTCACTGCCAGCGTGACGGCGTCGGTATCACGGTCATGAAGCCGTTCTGCGGCGGGCAGCTGCTCGATGCCGCCCGGTCTCCGTTCGGCAAGGCGCTGACGAAGGCGCAGTGCATCCAGTATGCGCTCGATAAGCCGGGCGTACTGACAGTCCTACCCGGCTATGGCAGCGAGCAGGAATTGCGCGAGGTGCTGGACTTCTTTGAGACCTCCGCCGAGGAGCGTGACTATTCCTGCATCAGCGCGTTCACGCCGGAGGATTCCAAGGGCAAGTGCGTCTACTGCAAGCACTGCCAGCCCTGCCCGGTCGGGCTGGATATCGGCCTTATCAATAAGTATTACGATCTGGCGCGCCTCGGCGACGGCCTCGCGAAGGAGCACTATCTGACGCTTGAGCACCGCGCAGAGGACTGCGTCGGCTGCGGGCACTGCGACAGCCGCTGCCCCTTCCACGTTGCGCAGAGCGCACGCATGCAGGAAATTCAGGCCTATTTCGGCGCATAAGGAGGATATTTTTATGAAAGAGCTTCGTGTCCTGATGCTCAACGGCAGCCCGCGCGCGAACGGCAACACGTCCATCGCTCTGCGGGAAATGGAGAAAATTTTTACGGAGAGCGGCGTTGCGGTCGAGACCGTGCAGGTCGGCAATCAGGCCGTGCGCGGCTGCGTGGCCTGCAACGGCTGCGCCAAGCTCGGCAAATGCGTGTTTGACGACGTGGTGAATGAGCTGGCCCCGAAATTCGAGCAGGCGGACGGCCTCGTCGTGGCAAGCCCCGTCTACTATGCGTCTGCCAATGCGACGCTTGTCGCCTGCCTTGATCGCCTGTTTTACAGCACTTCGTTTGATAAGACGATGAAGGTCGGCGCCAGCGTGGCCTGCGCCCGCCGCGGCGGCTGCTCGGCGACGTTCGATGAGCTGAATAAATATTTCACGATCTCCGGCATGCCGGTGGCCTCCAGCCAGTACTGGAACAGCGTCCACGGCCGCGCGGCAGGGGAGGCAGAGCAGGACGGCGAGGGCCTGCAGACCATGCGCGTTCTGGCCCGCAACATGACCTTCCTGATGCGCTGCATCGCGCTCGGCCGCGAGCAGTTCGGCCTTCCGGAGAAGGAAGCCCGCATCGCGACGCATTTCATCCGATAAATCCGGAATATCACGGGGCGGTTTCGTTCGGAAACTGCCCCGTTTTTTGCAGGAAGGGCTTGACAAATCGGGCGGAATATGGTAACCTGCGCATAGAATGCAAATCCAGATTGAAATTTGATACAGAAAGGCGGAACCTCCATGAACCCGAGAGAAAAAATCCTCCGCACGGAGCTTGTCTCGGCGGGCGCTGCTCTGCTTTGCTGTCTGCTGCTCTGTATCGCCTGTTTCCTGCTCGCGGGCCTGCCATCCGCCAGCCTGATCCTGCTTGCAGCCGCTCTGCCGCTTTCCCTCGTGATCCTGCCCTGTGCGCTGACCTGGTACAGCGGCCGCTTCTGCTGGGCTGCTCCGATCTTCCTGACGTTGGGCTTTATCCTGATCCCCAGCTATTTTCTCCGCGGCTATTTTCTGGAGATCGGTTTGGCCGGTCTGGCGTCCGGCCTGTTTGCGGCTGCCGTGCAGGGGTTCCATCTTGCGGCACGGCGGGAGATGCCATGCACGGCGTGGGCGGCCTATGGCGGTCTAACCGTCCTGTACCTGTTTGTCAGTTTGCTCGATCTGCTGCATGACGGGCTGTTCACAGGCAGCCCGATGGCGGGCATCTGGATCGCAGCGACGGTGTGCTGCCTCGGCATCACGCTGCTCGTGTTCCGCGCCGGACGCCGTGTGACGTTCTACCCGGCGGCATGGATGGTCATGCTGTTTGCGCTGCAGTTCGGCATGACCTACTGGACGCTGCCGTTCGACCTCGGCCGGGACGCGCTGCATTTTGCGGTCGTACTCGTTCCGCAGCTGCTCCTGACGCTTGTTCTGCTGCTGCGCAGGCCGCGTGCGGTGCTGGCATCCGAATGAGATTTCCCTTGTAATTTCCCGAATTCTCTATTATAATAGAACCAAATTTTGAGCTGCGCTGCGGCGCGGCATCTGAAGTGGAGTTGAGAAGATGCGCCATATTTCCTGCTGAACGTTGGGCTGACAAGACAAAGCGGCGAAGCGGCCGCTTGGCTTTGCTATGCCCTGATGCAGGAATATGCGGATCCCTCAACTGCGCGTGACCGGTCTGCCCTCTGGCGACGGATGCACAATGGCTGCGGGATGCTTTCCTGCGGCCATTTTTACGTCATGGAGGGCACACAATGTCAATGATCCAAGTCAAAAATCTGACGTTTACCTATGATGGAAGCTATGAGCCTGTTTTTGAGAATGCCAGCTTCCAGATCGACACCGGTTGGAGACTCGGCCTTATCGGACGCAACGGGCGCGGAAAAACAACGCTGCTTCGCCTGCTGTGCGGGACATATCCCTATCAGGGAACGATCTCCGCGAGCACGCCGGTTTCCTATTTCCCTTATTTGATCCGTCGTCCGGAGGCACCGGCCATCGACGCCGTCTCGGAAATGGAGCCGGATTATGAGCTCTGGCGGCTGCAGTGCGAGATGGAAAAGCTGCGGCTCGACGAGTCGATCCTGCTCCGGTCCTATGCCACGCTCAGCGGAGGCGAGCAGACAAAGCTGCAGCTTGCGGTCCTGTTTTCGTCGGAGCAGCACTATTTGCTGATCGACGAGCCGACAAACCATCTTGATCTGCCGGGGCGCGAGCTAGTAAGCCGTTATCTCAGCCGGAAGCGCGGATTTCTTCTCGTTTCTCACGACCGGGCATTTCTGGACGGATGCGTCGACCACATCCTCTCGATCAACCGGGCGGATATTCAGGTCTGCAGGGGGATTTTTTCCACATGGATGGAGAACCGGGAGCGGCAGGACGCCTTTGAGCAGCGGAAAAACGAGAAGCTCCTGCGGGAGATTGCCCGCCTGCAGGATACGGCGCGCGAAAAAACCCAGTGGGCGGGAAGGGCGGAGGCACGAAAGATCGGCAGCGCGCCTGCGGACCGGCCGGATAATTACCGCTCCTATCAGGGAGCAAAGGCGGAGCGCACGATGGCGCGCGCCAAGGCCATCGAGAAGCGGCGCGAAGCCGCGCTGGAGGAGAAAAAGCTGCTCCTGAAAAATCTGGAGCGGCGGGAGGAACTGAAGCTCGTCCAGCTTCCGTTTTATACAGAGCGGCTCGCAGAGCTGCGGAACATCCGCATCGCATATGGGGCGCGGACTGTCTGCGATTCGTTCGGCCTTTCGGTGCGGGCAGGGGAGCGGATCGCACTGCAGGGGCCGAACGGCTGCGGCAAAAGCAGTATCCTTCATTTGCTGTGCGGCATGGACGTCCCGCATGGAGGCGAGGTCCGGCGTGGCAGCGGCCTGCGCATTTCCTTTGTCGGGCAGAACACGTCGGGGCTCTGCGGCAGCGCGGCAGAGCTGATCCGCGAAAAAGAGATCGATGAAAGCCGCTTCTATTCCATCCTGAACAAACTGGATGTGCCGAAGGCCCAGCTGGAGCGCGACCTGCGGCTGCTCAGCGAGGGACAGCGGAAAAAGGTGCTGCTGGCGGCTTCGCTCTGCGAGCGGGCGCACCTGCATGTCTGGGATGAGCCGCTCAACTATATCGATGTGATCTCACGCATCCAGATCGAGGAGCTCCTGCTCCGGTTCCGGCCGACCATCGTGTTTGTGGAGCATGATAAAGCGTTCTGTGAGCACGTCGCAACGCGGATCGTATCGATGCAGAAGGCATAAATGCAATTTTTCGCAAAAAAGACACCCTGCAGATCACTCTGCAGGGTGTTTGTTCTGCTGTAAGATCAGTCTGCGACGTAGGGCAGCAGGGCGATCTGACGGGCGCGCTTGATGGCGACGGTCAGCTGACGCTGATGCTCGGCGCAGGTGCCGGTCGTGCGGCGGGGCAGGATCTTGCCGCGCTCGGACGTGTAGCGGCGAAGCTTGGCAGCATCCTTGAAGTCGATGCTCGTAACCTTGTCCACGCAGAAGTTACAAACCTTTCTGCGCTTGCGGGGCCGAGTTCTATCATTGGCCATGATGAAATCCTCCTTCTTGCAATCTCAGGGAAAAAGCTCAATCAAAACGGGAGCTGGCTGTCGTCGTCCTCAATCATCGAGAAGTCGGAAGCCGGCGCGGGGGCAGCGGGTGCGGCATAGCCGTGGGAGCTGCCCGCAGCAGGCGCAGCCGGTGCGCTGTAGCCATAGGACGGCGCGGGGGAATACCCGCCGTTGTCGCCCGCGGCATCGCGCTTGGAGTCGCCGAAGTAGACATTGTCTGCCACGACCTCTGCGCTGCGGCGCTTGTTGCCCTCTTTATCGGTCCAGTTGCGGATCTGGAGCCGACCGGAGACCACCGCCATGCGGCCCTTGGTGAAATACTTGCTGACGAATTCCGCCGTATTGCGCCATGCCACGATGTCGATGAAGTCCGTTTCCTTCTCGCCGTTGTTCGCGCTGCTGCCGAAATCACGGTCAACCGCGAGGGAGAAGGATGCGACCGCGATGCCGGAACCGGTACGGCGCAGCTCGGGGTCACGGGTGAGACGGCCCATGAGAACGATATGGTTCAGCATGAGGAGTCCCCCTTACGCTTCGACAGCGACGATGATGGAGCGCAGGATACCGTCGGTGATCTTGAACACACGGTCCAGCTCAGCAGGGAGCTCGGGCTTGCATTCGCAGTTCATCAGGACATAGTAGCCTTCGGGCAGGTCGTTGATCGGATAGGCCAGCCGGCGCTTGCCCCACTCCTCGATGCTCGTGAGAGTACCTTCTGCCTCAACCATCGCCTTGAACTTTTCCACGAGAGCGGCAATACCCTCTTCGCCCTGAGCGGGGTCGATGATATAGACGATCTCATACTTACCGGAAATCTTAGCCATTGTTGTTTGCACCTCCTTTTGGACTTGTGGCCGCCGCGCTGCGGCGGCAAGGATCGCCTGAAATTCACAGGCCTATCTATTTTACCGTTCCGTGCGGCAAAAGTCAAGCATTTTCCAAACTTTTTTCCAAACTTTTTTGTGGAGAAATTCCGCGTGTTCCGGAAGGAACGCCGGAAAACAGGATCACAGTCCCAGAATCGTGACTACGAGTCCGGCAATGCCCAGCAGGATCATGATCGCGCCGCCGATGCGCGTGCCGATCAGAAAAGACCGGGTCGGCTCGCCGTTTGCTTCATTTTGCTGGGAGTTCACGATCTCAAAGATATCCTCCGGGAAGAACAGCATGAAAAAACCGATCAGCGGGAAAAAGAATATACCGATGAACATCATTGCGGATACCCCCTTGTGAACTCATGATAATAGCACAGGAGCAGCACCGCGTGATAACAGCTTCGTCGTTCACAGGGGACTGCTTTGCAAATGACTTTCCTGTATCAGGTGGTGCTGCCCCGAGACTGTCGGTGATCAGACAAACAGGCGCAGGATCAGCGCTGCAAGCGTTGCGATGCCGATCAGCATCAGGATCACGCCCGCGGTGCGCGAACAGATCAGCCAGAGGCGGGTAGGCTCGCCGTTCGCCTCATTGCGCAGGTCATTGAGAATCTCGAAAATCTGCTCCGGAAAAACAGCAGAAAGAAACCAATCAGCGGGAAAAAGAACGCTTTGATAAATAACATATTGATTACACGATCTGCAAAGGACCGGACAGCGGAGTGGGGAGATAAGCGGTCCGAGTGTATGCGCCATCGCAACACTCTATATCGAAAGAATACATATATCCGTAGCAACCACCTTCGTTGAGATACGATGCGATGGCAGGAAGAATGGCGTTATAGTTTTCTGCGACTACGGTAGCAGTTTTGTTATCGGAGTATGTTTTCGGTGTGGAATTGACAACGGATGCACCATGGATATTGACGGCAATGGAAAATTTATTTGCGTAAAAACTAAGCTCATAATAGTCGTCGCTTTTGGATGATTCTTTAACATATGAAAATGCAATCGTTGAAACGCAACGATAAGTTACATAACAACTACTGAAAGCGTTGCTTGTAGACTCGGCTGGGCCCAATAATTCATAAGGAAGCCACTGGATTACTTTGAGTAATCCAATTGCTTTTTGAGCATAAATTACAAGTAAATTAGCTATTAGCTTTCCGAGAATCGGTTTGTTTGAAAAGAACTTGTAATTGTCTTCTCCGGTTACGAGTGTGCCGCCAGGATTGTTACCAACAGCAACTAATCGCTGCACATCATATTTTTTTCCACCGTAGGAGTTGGAAATATAGTTATATACGTACCATTTTGTCGTATTTGTGTCGGCTGGTTTGGAGGCCTGCGGAGCTACGGGAGAATGAACGGATTCACGGTTCAATATCTCGGCTAGCTCATCGCCTTCGACTTGCCGAACACCTAACTCGGCAAGCTGCTCGTCGATATCGGCGAGGTCTTCTTGAACGGCGGCCTGACTGGAAACGGAAGATTCGTCAGCGATTGCTTCGTTGAGAAGAGACAAAGCAAGGTTTTCTGTCATTTCGTCGAAAAGTGCCGATATCTGCTCCTCACGATTTGCAACATCGGCATTTTCGAGAGCACTTACCTGGCCAACTGAGGCCAGCACAATGGACATGCACAATACAACACTGCAAACAATAGAAATTACTTTACGCATGGTTTAACCTCCTTCACACTTCATAAATTCTGAGACGGACGGTCGGACTGCGTTTTCTGTATTTTCATTTGCCCCCTTTCCTTTAGGATGTTTCGAGCATATCACAATAGTAGATTAATTGCAAGATAAAACGAAAAAATCGTGAATATTCTCCCGTTTCCACAAATCCCGCAGCGCGAAAACGTTTCCAAAGCGGCCCCGCTTGTGGATTTTTCCCACGCGGGATGCATCCTGCGTGAAAACAGCTTGCATTTTTGCCCGGAAAATGCTATTCTTTATGAGTACAAGGCTGTAAATTTTGACGCAGACAGGAGGAACGCAGAATGAAAAAGCTAACCGGTTCCATCGTCGCGCTGGTCACTCCGTTCCATGAGGACGGCAGCGTTGATTTTGCCCGCCTTCGGGAGCTGTGTGACTGGCACATCGCCAACGGTACGGACGCGATCCTTGCGCTCGGCACCACGGGCGAGACGGCGTCCACCTCGCTGGAGGAGGATATCAAAACACTGGAATGCGTGATCGATCACGTCAACGGCCGCGTCCCCGTCATCGCGGGCGCAGGCTCGAACTCCAGTGAGATGCAGAAGCACAAGAGCGTCATCTATTCCCAGATGGGCGCGTCGGCGCTGCTGTGCATCAGCCCCTATTATGTCAAGACGAATGAAGAGGGCATGTACCGCCACTTCATGATGTCGGCGGATGCGGCTACCGCGCCGATCATCCTCTATAACGTCCCCGGCCGTACCGGCTGCAAAATATCGCCGGACGTCGTGCGACGTCTCTCCGTCCACCCGAACGTCATGGCCATCAAGGAGGCCAGCGGCGATATCGGCTATGCCATGAAGGTCGCGCGTTACCTGAGCGACGACTTCACGATGTATAGCGGCAACGACGACATCACCATCCCGCTGATGTCCCTCGGCGCGTCCGGCGTCATCTCCGTGTGGGCGAATGTCATGCCGCGCACCGTGCACGACATGGTCACGGACTATCTGGCCGGCCGCCATGAAAAGGCTCTGCAGACGCAGCTGCGCTATCTCGACCTCATCAACGCCCTGTTCATGGAGGTCAACCCCATCCCCGTGAAGACGGCCATGAACCTGATGGGCCTGCAGGCCGGGCATTTCCGTATGCCGATGTATCCCATGGCCCCGGAGAATCTGGGCCGTCTGAAGCGCATTATGCGCGAGGCCGGGCTCCCCGTGCAGGAGGCTGCGGAATGAAGGTATTTCTGAGCGGCTACGGCAAAATGGGCCGTATGCTCGAGGAGCTGGCGCTGGAGCACGGCTGGGAGGTCGTCGGCCATGCCGACATTACCTGCCCCGAGGCCTATGAAACGGCCCCCGGCGCGGACGTCTGCCTCGATTTTTCCGGCGTCGGCGCGCTGCAGCCCCTGCTCGGCTACCTGCACCGCACGAAGACCGCCCTTGTCAGCGGCACGACCGGCCTGACGGAGCCGGACCTCGATGCCCTGCAGGAGCTGGGCCGCGAGCTGCCTGTCATCTGGACGGCGAACTACAGCACGGGCATCGCCGTGTTCCGCCGGATGCTGCATGATTATGCGGGCGTCCTTGCGGGCTGGGACAAGGAGATCGTGGAAATCCACCACAACCAGAAGGCCGACGCGCCGAGCGGCACGGCAAAGCTCCTGCTGCAGGAGCTGGACCCCGAGGGCACGGCAACGGTCCTTCACGGCCGCGAGGGCCTCTGCGGCAAGCGCAAGCCGGAGGAGATCGGCGTGTTCTCGCTGCGCGGCGGAACGGTCGCGGGCGAGCATACCGTCTATTTCTTCGGCGAGGATGAGACGCTGCAGATCACGCACAGAGCTGCGAGCCGCAGAATTTTTGCGGCGGGCGCTTTGCGCGCTGCGCAGGCCATCTGCGGGCGGGGCCCGGGCTTCTATACGCTCGACGAGCTGCTGTTTGAAATCTGACCGATATCAATATAAGGAAGAACGACTATGGAAAAACTGAAACCCCGCACGCTCTCCGGCTTTATGGAGCTGCTGCCTGCGCCGCAGCAGAAGTTCGAGCGTATGCTGGAGATCCTGCGGAAGAACTTCGCCCTCTACGGCTTCACGCCCATCGACACGCCCATCATCGAGTCGGCCGAAATCCTGCTGGCCAAGGGCGGCGGTGAGACGGAAAAGCAGATTTACCGCTTCCAGAAGGGCGACTCCGATCTGGCACTGCGCTTCGACCACACCGTTCCTCTGGCAAAATACGTCGCTCTGCATGAGAATGAGCTCTGCTTCCCGTTCCGGCGCTATGCCATTGGCAAGGTCTACCGCGGCGAGCGCGCCCAGCGCGGCCGCTTCCGCGAATTCTATCAGGCCGATATCGACATCATCGGCGACGGCAAGCTCTCCGTCGTCAACGAGGCGGAAATTCCGTCCATTATTTATAAGGTATTCTCGGAGTTCGGCTTGAAGCGCTTCTGCATCAGCGTGAACAACCGCAAAATTCTCAACGGCTTCTATGCCATGCTCGGCCTGACGGAAAAGTCCGGCGATATCATGCGCACGGTGGACAAGCTTGACAAGATCGGCCCGGACAAGGTCCGCGTCATCCTCGTCGAGGACATCGGCCTTTCGGAGCAGGATGCCGACGAAATTCTCCGCTTCATCGCCATCCGCGGCACGAATGCCGAGGTGCTCGAGCGCCTCGAAGCCTACCGCGGCCGCGACGAGGCCTTTGACACCGGCCTCGACGAGTTGACGACCGTGACGAAGTATCTGGCGGCCTTCGGTGTGCCGGAGGAGAACTTTGCCGTTGACCTGACCATCGCACGCGGACTGGACTACTACACCGGCACCGTCTATGAGACGCGCATGCTCGACCATCCTGAGATCGGCGCGATCTGCGCAGGCGGCCGCTATGACAATCTGGCGGAGTATTACTCCGACCGCAGCCTGCCCGGCGTCGGCGTGGCCATCGGCCTGACGCGCCTGTTCTATGTGCTCGACGAGCAGGGCATGCTCAATCCGGACCTGCTCACGGCCCCGGCCGATGTGCTGCTGCTGCCCATGACGGACGACTTTACCGCCGCCGTCGAGCTGGCGACGCGCTTCCGCAATGCGGGCCTGCGCACGCAGATCTATTCCGAGCAGAAGAAGTTCAAGGCGAAAATGACGTATGCCGACAAGCTGGGCATCCCGTATGTCGTCTTCCTCGGCGAGGACGAGATCGCGCAGGGCACCTGCTCCGTCAAGGACCTGCGCACCGGTCAGCAGGTCAGTCTGTCGCCGGATGAGGCGGTCGAGCTGATCCGCAAGGGAATTTCCGAGCTGAACAAGGGCTCCGTGATTTTAGAGAAATAATTTTTGGGGGAATTGATCCATGACGCAATCGAGAACGCACAACTGCGGCGAGCTTCGTCTCGCCGACGCCGGCAAGACCGTCACACTGGCGGGCTGGCTGGAAAATATGCGCGAGGTCGGCAGCAATCTGGCCTTTGTCGTCCTGCGCGACTTCTACGGCACGACGCAGGTCGTCATTGAGTCGGAGGAGATGATGCAGGCCTTCAAGCCCATCAACCGCGAATCCACGATCTCCGTGACCGGCGTGGTACGCGAGCGCACCAGCAAGAACCCGAAGCAGCCCACGGGTGAGATCGAGGTCGTGCCGGAGAGCGTCTCCGTGCTTGGCCGCTGCCGCTACAATGCGCTGCCCTTCGAGATCAACCGCTCGAAGGAGGCTGACGAAAATCAGCGCCTGAAGTACCGCTATCTGGACCTGCGCAATCCGGAGGTCAAGAAGAACATCATCCTGCGCTCGAATGTCGTGGCGGACCTGCGCCGCAGCATGACGGAGCGCGGCTTCCTTGAGATCACCACGCCGATCCTGACGAGCTCCTCGCCCGAAGGCGCGCGCGACTATCTCGTCCCGGCCCGCAACCATCCCGGCAAGTTCTATGCCCTGCCGCAGGCTCCGCAGCAGTTCAAGCAGCTGCTCATGACCTCCGGCTTCGACCGCTATTTCCAGATCGCGCCGTGCTTCCGCGATGAGGACGCCCGCGCCGACCGCAGCCCCGGCGAGTTCTATCAGCTGGATATGGAGATGGCCTTCGCTACGCAGGACGACGTCTTTGCCGTCCTTGAGGATGTGCTGCCCCCGGTGTTCACGAAGTACGGCAAGTACAAGGCAGCCTCCGCTGCGCCGTTCCGCCGCATTTCGTTCCGCGAGTCCATGGACCGCTATGGCTCCGACAAGCCCGATCTGCGCATCGACCTTGAGCTGACCGACGCCGCCTGCCTGCAGGACTGCGGCTTTGAGCCGTTTGCCGGGCAGACCGTCAAGGCCGTCGTCGTGCCGGACTTCCACAAGACCCGCAAGTTTATCGACAAGCTCTGCGCCGAGGCCGAGATGCTCTCCGGCGGCAAGGCCTACTGGTTCCGTCTGGACGAAAACGGCGAGCTGGTCGGCGGCATCTCCAAGTTTGTCGCCGAAAAGAAGGACGAGGTCATCGAAAAGCTCGGCCTGACGAAGAACAGCTTCGTTGCGCTGGCTGCCGGTAAGTACGGCGCGGCCGTCAAGACCGCGGGTGCGCTGCGCAAGCTGCTCGGCGCGCAGGTCGAGGGCCATATGGATGCCGAGCGCTATGAGTTCTGCTGGATCGTCGACTTCCCGATGTATGAGATCGGCGAGGAGTCCGGCGAGCTGGAGTTCTGTCATAATCCGTTCTCTATGCCGCAGGGCGGTCTGGAGGCGCTTGAGCGCGCGCATCGCGGCGAGATCGACCCGCTGACGATCAACGCCTATCAGTACGATCTGGTCTGCAACGGCGTGGAGCTGTCCTCCGGCGCCGTCCGGAACCACGACCCCGAGATCATGATCCGTGCCTTTGAGCTCGTGGGCCTCGGCGAAGCCGATGTCAAGGCCAAGTTCCCGGCCATGTACAATGCGTTCTGCTACGGTGCGCCCCCCCATGCCGGTATCGCTCCGGGCGTGGACCGCATGGTCATGCTGCTGGCCGGTGAGGACTCCATCCGCGAGGTCATCCCGTTCCCGATGAACAAGAATGCGCAGGACCTGATGATGGATGCCCCGTCCGCCGTCGATCCGAAGCAGCTTGCCGATGTGCACATCGCCATCGTCGAAGACAAATAAGCAAAACAATGACCCTGCTGCGAGCTTGCAGCAGGGTCATTGCTTTAAGGCTGTTTCTCTGGCGGATTTTCCTGCACATAGGCATCGAACAGGGCGGCGGCGCTTTCGCATAGCCCGGCGCAGGGACGTTTGGCGTAATACTGCGCCGTGCGGGCCTCCGGCGCGCCGCCGGGCGTCGTCTCTACCCCGGCCAGAAGGTCCCGGCAGAGATAGGAGCCATGGGCGGACTGAAAGCGGTGGGCCAGCTCCTGCACGCGGGCGTAATGCGCCTGCTTGCGCTCGTGCGTCGGGATGTCCGTATCCGCATACAGCAGCCCGGCCAGCAGGACCATGGCGCTGACCGCGCCGCAGACCTCGCGGAGCCGCCCGATGCCGCCGCCGAGGGAGGCACCGAGCTTCATGGCCGTCTCGCGCGGCAGCAGCTCCGGATAGGCGCACAGGACGGCCTGCGCGCAGTTGCAGCCCGTTTCAAAATTCGCGCGGGCGAGCGCGGCGTGGCCCGTCATCGCGGAGCCTCCGGCAGCCTGATGCCGTTGAAGCGGATGAGATAGCGGATGGGGTAGTAGTGGTCGAGATAATTTTCGGCGTACCACTCGAACGTCGCCTGCGGCAGATGCACAAGCTCCGGCGCTTCGCAGCGGAACAGCTCAAACGTCTTGCGGTCGCCGCTGAGCAGGGCGGCCATCAGCTCCTTCTGGTCCTCGCTTGCCAGACGGTCGAGGCAGGCGTCCATCACGGCCGAGCAGATCAGCTCCTCCCGCGTGGCGCGGCTCTCCAGCCCGGCCAGCCATTCCAGCAGGGCCTCCGGCGGGAAGGCCTTGCGCGTGGTGACGAGCGCGAGCTTCTGGAATTCCTTGTCCGCGTTGCGCTGCAGCACGTCGATGAGATAGCGCAGCAGGTCCTCGTCCAGACTGCAGCAGTCCAGCAGCACGGAGTAGACGCTGCGGGGATCGTCCGGCTCCTCGATGACGGGGGGATCGGGTTCCTTCGGCCCCTCGAGATCTTCAAGAGCCTCGGGCGGTGTCTGCGTCGGCGCGGGGTCGCGGGCCAGCGCGGCGAGCAGATTCTCCGGCTTCAGGGCCTCCAGCTCGTCCTCGTCCAGCTCGGTTCCGTCCTGCGCGGCACAGCGGCGGAGGAACTCTGGCAGCCCCATGCCCTGGATCTGCTGCTGCAGCTCAATGGCGCGGGGCAGCGGCTCCTGCTGCGACAGAGAGATGCCCTCCGGCGGCTTGCGCGTCCCCTCGGAGAGCTCCTGCAGGAGCGTCATATAGTATTCCGGCACTTTCATGGCGCGGCCTCCCTTTGAGAGATCAAGAACGATCCCGAATTTCTTTGACTTTAGTATACTACATCGCGCGCAGGAATGCAACCGCGCCGGAGGATGCTTTTTTGCCCAGCGAGTTCTTGACAGGTTTTTTTTTACAGGATATAATAAACAGTAATACCGCAAAATTCTGCAGAATGGGAGAAACCTATGAAAATCAAGATCACGTCCGACAGTACCTGCGATCTCTCGCCGGAGCTTCTGCGCGAGAATGACATCGAGCTTTTCCCCCTGTTTATCAACAAGGGCGACGAGAGCTTCCGCGACGGCGTCGATATCCAGCCCGCCGATATTTTTGCTCATGTTGCAGCGGGCGGCGCGCTGTGCAGCACGGCAGCCGTGCCGGTCGGCGTGTTCCACGACCGCTTTGCCGAGCTGGCAAAGGAATATGACGCCGTGTTCCATGTGAACATCGGCTCCGGCTTTTCCGCATCGCATCAGAACGCTGTTCTCGCTGCAGAGGACCTGCCGAATGTCTACGTTATCGATTCCCGCAACCTCTCCACCGGTCAGGGCCATGTTGTGCTCGAGGCCTGCCGCCTTGCAAAGACCGCCACGGACCCTGAGGAGATGTACCGGCAGCTCAATGCGTTTGCCCCAACGGTCGACGCCAGCTTCCTGCTCGACCGGCTGGATTACATGGTCAAGGGCGGCCGCTGCTCGTCGGTCGTGGCTCTCGGTGCGAACCTGCTGCGCTTGAAGCCGTGCATCGAGGTCGTGGACAACAAGATGATCGTCGGCAAAAAGTACCGCGGCAGCTATGTCAAGTGCATGGAGCACTATGTCCGCGACCGCCTGGAGAACCACGACGACCTGCTGTACGATACGATCTTCATCACGCACACGCCCGTCCCGCAGGAGATCCTCGACACCGTGCACCGCACCGTGCGCGAGTGCGGCAGTTTCAAGCATATCTATGAGACAAACGCGGGCTGCACGATCTCGTGCCACTGCGGCGAGGGCACGCTCGGCGTGCTGTACCTGCACAAGCTCAAGAACTGATATTCGTACCATATTTTATGAATTTTGGCAAAAGCCTGTCGAAGAGGCCCAAGGGACTTCTTGACAGGCTTTTGCATACCTGTCCGCCCTGCCGCATAGCCTGTATCACGAGACTGTGGGGGAGGCTGTGATAATGAGCAATCTTTACGCCGACATTGCCAGAAGAACGGGCGGAGACATCTACATCGGCGTGGTGGGACCGGTGCGCACGGGAAAATCCACGCTGATCAAGCGCATCATGGAGGAACTGGTGATCCCCAATATCGAGGATCTCTATCAGCGCGAGCGGGCGCGCGACGAGCTGCCGCAGAGCGGCTCCGGCCGGACGATCATGACGGCGGAGCCGAAATTCGTGCCGGAGGAGGCCGTGGAGATCACGCCGGACGGCACGGCGCGCCTGTCCGTGCGGCTCATCGATTCCGTGGGCTATCTTGTGGACGGGGCCATCGGTGCGACGGAAAACGGCCAGCCGCGCATGGTCACGACGCCGTGGGCCGACACGGAGCTCCCTATGGAGGAGGCGGCCGAGCTCGGCACGCGCAAGGTCATGGAGGAGCACAGCACGGTGGGCCTCGTCGTCACGACGGACGGGTCCATCACGGACATCCCGCGCGCAGACTACCGCGAGGCAGAGGCACGGGCCATCCGGGATATGCAGGCAACGGGGAAGCCGTTCCTCGTGGTTGTGAATTCTGCCGCGCCGAACGGCGGGCAGGCACAGGCACTGCGCTGCGAGCTGGAGGAGACCTATGGCGTGCACGCCGTGACGGCGGACTGCCAGTCCCTGCACGAGGCGGAGCTTGGCGAGCTGCTGCGCGCCCTGCTCTATACGTTCCCGATGCGGGAGGTGCGCGTGTTCCTCCCGGCGTGGGTACGGGCGCTCGAGCTGGAGCACCCGCTCAAGGCAGCACTCTATTCCGCCCTGCGGGAGAATGCGGCGGGTATCGCCTGCCTCGCGGATGCCGAGCCGGCGCTGCGCCGCGCCTGTGAGCTGGAGCAGGTCTGCGGCTGCCGTGTTTCGGACGTCGATCTCGGCAGTGGGACTGTTACCTGTGAGCTGGAGTTCCGCGAGGGGCTGTTTTACCAGATCCTCAGCGAGCGCACCGGCTTCTCCGTGGGGAACGACGGCCAGCTCCTACGCCTGCTGACGGAGCTTGCGGCCATGAAGCGCGAGTACGATAAAATCTCTGCCGCGCTGGACGAGGTGCGCGCCACGGGCTACGGCATCGTCATGCCTGCAGCGGAGGAGATGCATCTCGAAGCGCCGGAGATCGTCCGCAAGGGCGGGGCCTACGGCGTGAAGCTGCGCGCGAGCGCGCCGTCCATCCATATGCTGCGCGCCGACATCCAGACGGAGATCAGCCCCATGGTCGGCAACGAGCAGCAGTCCGAGGACCTTGTGCAGTATCTGCTCGGCGGCTATGAGTCCGATCCGGAGAAGCTCTGGGAGAGCAATATTTTCGGCCGCTCCGTCTTTGAGCTGGTGAACGAGGGCCTGAACACGAAGCTCAAGCGTATGCCGGAGGACGCGCGCTATAAGCTGAAGGACGCCCTGACGAAGATCATCAACGAGGGTGCGAACGGCCTCATCTGCCTGATGTTCTGAGGGCGGGCTGCCAAATACGAACAGGCTGCCGCTCAAACGTCAAGTGGCAGCTGCTAATTTCCGTATACCGGGGAGCGGACAGCCGGGCCCGGCGCTGCGCGGCCGGCCAGTGCAGTTTGACGGTAAAACGGTAATAGCCCCCGAATTGTCATTGCGAGGCCCCAACGGGGCCGT
>DQIA01000093.1:1570-5513 GCA_003525905.1 Clostridiales bacterium | reverse complement strand
CTGCGGGCCGCGGAGCCGGGCGGCGCGGAACGGCAGACGCTCTGCCGTCCTCTCCGCGCAGACGGGCGCAGACGGCGGCATACCGGGCGAAGAAGTCCCCGGCGCGGCGCGGGGCCGCGCCCTCCAGCCAGAGGCAGGGCTCCAGCTCCAGACCGGCCGCGCAGCGGACAAAACGTCCGCCGACGCCCATCTCCTCCGCGAACGGGAGCATCCGGTAGAAATACTGCGGGTCCTGCAGCGTCAGGCGCTGCAGCGAGGCACTGTCTGCCCGGCACAGATAGCGCCGCAGACCGAGCAGGCGGCGCAGGCGCTCCTCGCCTGCGGAAGTCCGGCGGCCGCCGAACAGCGTTGTCCCCGCGCAGAAGACCTGCAGCAGCAGACTCAGGAGCTGATAGGGCAGAGAGCCCGCCAGTACACCGAAGATCACAAGTGCGATCGCACTGAGGCCGCCCAACGCCAAGGCCAGCGCACGGCGGCGGCGGAACAGGGAGCCCACGCCCCGCTGCACGAGCACGCAGGCCGCCGTACCCAGCGCCGTCAGCACCGGCAGCCAGACCCAGCGTGAGCCCGTCGCAGGCAGAAGGCGGTCAAACGTCAGAAGCGAGGCAAACAGGCCTGCCGCTGCGCCGAGCAGGCGCAGCACAAGCGGGTTTCCGCCCGTGAACATTCGCCGCCGCCAGCCCGTCAGGATCGGAGCCTGCATCTCGCGCACGGCAGCCTGGTAGCGCAGGCCGCCCGCCTCACACGAAGCGCCCGCGCGGAACAGCGCGGCAAAGAAGCGCCGCTCCGAGGGCTTGCGCTCGTTGCCCATCTCCATGCGCTTATAGAGGATCACCCGTCCGCGCGACATCCGCACGGTCAGATAGCCGAGGTTGCCCCAGTGGACGATCATGCCCGCAGCGTCCGGCGCTTCGCCGAGGAGCTGGCAGGGGATCTCACCCGCCGTGGACTCCATGCCGATGGTCTGCTGCGCGCGCGGGAGGATCAGCCCGCTGCGCAGGCGCAGGAACCAGAACGCCACGGCCGCCGCCAGCAGCACCAGAAAGGCGATGCGGTCGAACCCGGCCGTCTTGCCGGGCTGGTCGCGCAGATTGAACGTATCCGCCGGGAACTGTACCGAAACGGTCAGCGTCTCATGATCGCGCATGGCGGCCGTGGACTTCGCCGTCACGGTATTTTCCTGCGTGCGGATGTCGAGATAGTTGTCCACCACGTCGCCGTAGTAGCCGCTCGTCCACTCCGGCGCGTTCGTGACCTGTGCCGGAAACGTCATGGTCAGGGAATAGCTGTCAATGGCATAGTCCCAGCCCGTCTCGGGCAGGCTCAGGCGGAACTGCTGGCCGTCCGCGGCCTCGGCCGCACGGCACGGCAGCGTATAGCTGCAGGTGAACTGCTGCTTGCCGCTGAAGCCGGCAGGATTGCTCAGCTTCAGGCAGGTCACGCCATCCTGCAGGACCGTTTCATAGCTCCACCCGGCCAGCGTGATGTCACGCGCGTCCGTCCCGAGCGGGATGAGCAGGCTGTCCTGCGTGGCGGAAAAATCCACCTCCGCCGTCATCGTGACCTCGCACACGCCGTCCTCCCGGACGTTGACCGCCGCCTCGAGCGACGGCAGCGCCGCGTCCGCCGCCAGCGCACTCAGGCTCAACGCCAGCGCGCAGAAAACGGCAAGAAAAAATCGCCGCAAGGCAATCTCCCCCATTCTTTTTTCTTTTCATCTGCATAACGATAACACAAAACCGCGAAAAATGCAACTTCCGCGCAAAAATTGGCGGCTTGCCGCACCTATCAGGATATGGTATAATGAATTTATATCACATTGTTTACGGAGGAACAGCATGGGTAGATTTTCCAACGTCCTGCTTGCCAGTGACTTTGACCATACGCTGACGGATATGTCCGGGCAGATCCCCGCCCGCAATCTCGAGGCCATCGCCGCCTTTCAGGCCGAGGGCGGCATTTTCACCGTGGCCAGCGGCCGGAGCATTCCGATGTTCCGCAAGAAGGCCGCACTCGTGCCGGTGAATGCGCCGTGCATTCTCTATAACGGCGGCGCGTGCTACGATTACCGCACGGACGAGCTGCTGTTTGCCTTCCCGCTCGCGGACGACGCCCCGCAGCTGCTGCAGGCTCTGCGCGACCACTGTCCGAACGAGCGTACCGAGGTGCAGACGCTCGACTGCCACTATGCCTACGGCGACGATCCGCGCCGGGATGCCGCGCTGGCTGCCAACGGCGTGCCGGTACAGCACGAAGCTGTCCTGCCGCCGCAGCCGTGGATCAAGCTGGCCGTCTATGGCACGTCGAAGCAGGTGGGCTATGACGACCCGGCCAACACCCCGCCGGAGGAGATCGCCTATTTTGACGAGCTGCAGCGCTACACGGCCGGGCTCGTCGGCGATCGCTATGCCATCACCCGCGCGCTGCCGCGCAATATGGAGATCAGCGCGGGCGGCTGCGACAAGGGCACGGCTGCCCGCCGTCTGGCCGACACGCTCGGCCGCAGCATTCTTGTCTGCGTCGGCGACGCACCGAACGACCTCGCCATGCTGCAGGCCGCAGATTACGGCTTCCGCACAGGCGACTGCGACCCGGGCATGCGCCGCTATGACTTCCGCGATGCCGCGCCGAGCGCCGAGGGCAGCGTAGCCTCCGTCATCGACGCGCTGCGCACCCTGCTGTGAGCGCCATGCGGGAGGTCTGGAACCGCGCGCAGGGCGCGCTGACGCAGGAGCCGGAGGTCGGCGCGGGCGCCATGCACTTTGTCTACGGCACGGCGTTCGGCCGCCTGCTCGCCCGTGGCATCCTCTGCCGCCGCTTCGTTTCACAGCTCTATGCCGCATGGCAGAAAAGCCCGCTTTCCCGCGGGAAGGTGCGCCGGTTTCTGGCGCAGTATGACATCGACGTCTCGGACTGCACGCAGCAGACGTTCCGGTGCTTCAACGATTTCTTCACCCGGCAGCGCATCCGTACGGACGACCGCGCCGCCCCGGACGAGCTGCCCGCCATTGCGGACTCCAAGCTGACGGCCCTGCCCATCGGCGAGGACAGCGTCTTTACCGTGAAGGACGTTCCCTACCGTCTCGGTGAGCTGCTGGCGGACGACGCGCTGGCGGAGCGCTTCCTCGGCGGCTGGTGCCTGATCTTCCGCCTGTCGCCGGATGATTACCATCGCTATGCTTATCCGGACACCGGCACGCAGGAGCCGACGGTCCGCATCCCCGGCGTGCTGCACAGCGTCAACCCGATCGCAGGCTCGCTCGGTGTCTACCGCCGCAATGCCCGCGCCCGCACGCTGCTGCACACGGAGCGCTTCGGCGATATCGTGCAGATGGAGGTCGGAGCCATGCTCGTCGGCCGCATCTGCAACCACGAGACCGGCGCTGCCGCCTGCGCGCGCCTGCAGGAGAAGGGCTATTTTGAATACGGCGGCTCGACCGTCATCCTGCTGCTGGAGCATGGGAAGTTCGAACCCGCCGCGGATATCGCCAAATGGTCGGCCCGCGGCATCGAAAGCAAGGTAAAGACCGGGGACCCGGTCGGGAGGAGACCATGAGCGAGCACTATAAATTCTTTCAGAACCGGGAATGCGAATATTTTCCGTGCCACAAGACGAACGATCCGGAGCACTTCAACTGTCTGTTCTGCTTCTGCCCGCTCTACGCCCTCGGCGAGCGCTGCGGCGGCGGCCTGCAGTACACGGAAAACGGCATCAAGGACTGCTCCGCCTGCCTGTTCCCCCACCGCCCGGAGAACTACGACCGCATCTGCGCCCGCTTTGCCGAGCTTGCCGCTCTGTGCCGCAGGCCGCCGGAAGAAGAAGCGGGTACGCCGTTGTAAGCGGCCGCGCGGCAGGTTGAAAATGGAAAGTGGACAATATCGTGGGGCAGCCTCGGCGGATTCACGGGATGCTGCATGAGATTGCCACGTCGCTTCGCTCCTC
>DQIA01000093.1:0-1516 GCA_003525905.1 Clostridiales bacterium | reverse complement strand
CTCCTCGCAATGACACATCAGGATGCGCGGCGAGTATCAATGCCCTTTTACCGTTGAAGCGTCCTCCGCAAGGCGTTCCCTGCGCGCCCCATTCGCACAGGCTGCCGTTAAAATCACAAACAACGAATGATATTTTCGTAGCGTCGCTCAGTGAGCGACGCTACATTTTTTCACCTTTTCACCGTATTTTTACCGTAGCCGGAACTGCGTATGCAGCAGCAGGCAAAGGGCCGGATCCGGGGCGCGGAGCGCCAGAGCCGCGACGCCTGCCTGCTCCAGCGCGCGCAGGCGCTCCATCCAGCTGCGCAGGCCCGCAAAGCGCACCGTGTGCGGCATGCCCGTCTCATCGCGGTAGGAAAAGCACGTCAGGTGCTTCGCAGCGTCATAGTGCAGGCAGGCTCCGGTCCGCCGGGCCAGGGCCAGCGCCTCGCCCCGGCTGAGCCGCTCCGTCCGAAGGCCGCAGCGGTCGCGCGCCGCATCGTCATAGTCCGCCAGTAATTTTTCCGGCGGCAGCCCCGGAAGACCGGGCGCAGCGCGCACCCGTCCGGCAGCGGCAGCCAGCCGAGCCAGCATCGGGGCCTCCCAGCCGAGCGCGCCGGGCCGCGGCAGGGCCAGCGTCAGTCCTCCGCCCCGCTCCGCCAGAAGCGCCTGCAGCCGGGAGACCAACGGAGCCGGATCGCAGTCCGGCAGCAGATCACGGACCGCCAGCTCGACCTGCGCCGTGCCATGCGCGCGGCAGAGTGCAGCCGTCTCGAGCAGAAGGCGCTCCTGCGCAGCCCGGCTGCGGAGCAGGGTTTCCAGCTTTGCTCCGCTTCCTGTGAGGCGCAGGCAGGCCGGGCGGCCATGCAGCGGTAAACGATGCAGCGCGCCGTCGCCGTCAAGCTCCGCAGCGTCCGCCGCCAGCTCACATATATAGGAACGCCCCAGATCGTTCCATTCCGGCCCCATCGTTCCGCACAGCGCCAGCGGCCGCGTGCCGCGCTCCCGGAAGCCCAGCACGAGCCGCCGCCCCGGCCGGAGCGGCCCGGGATTGCAGCGGCGCAGCTCCGGCAGGCCAAAGCGCGCAGACAGGCTCTGCCAGCTCTCGCCGCACCGGACGGTGTGCAGTGCCTGCGGATGCAGCACGAGCAGCTCCTGCCCGGTCAGCGGCTCCGCCGTTCCGTTCCACGCGGCAAGCAGGTCCGGTCCGGTCCCGTGCATCGCAGCGATGCCGCGCAGTGTCTCTCCCGGCAAAACGGTGTGGATCATCGCACTCACCTCCTGCCAGCATATGCGCAGCATTTTGATTCGGCTATACGGGCATAAAAATATCCCGCAGGGGAAACCCCGGCGGGGTATGAGCTTGTCAAAAAAGGATTTTTGCCAAGCTCTCAAACGAGACCCGTTTCACTGGGCTCTCGTTTGAAAGGGCTGCGGCTCGCTGCAGCGCACGAAGGGCGCACCTGCGGCGCACCCTTCGCACGTTTGCGAGCCGAGCGGTATTTTCTCCGACGTACACGCCGCCGGAGAAAATGAT
>DQIA01000113.1:3646-9705 GCA_003525905.1 Clostridiales bacterium | reverse complement strand
GTCGCTTCGCTCCTCGCAATGACACATCAGGCGGGTGCAGCGGTAACAACGGTGCATCCTATCAAATTGGTGCTATTGATTGCCGCTTCGCGGGCGTGGCTGTCCCCGCTCCTACATTGATATGCGAAACTGCCCGCAGCGAAATCTCCATTCACGAACAAAATAAACTGTAAAGGTATCGGTTTATGGCAAGAAAAAAGAAGGAACCCGAGCTCAAAAAGAATATTGACACGGCGCATGTCGAGGGCCTGCGGGCCGAGGTGCTCGAGCAGCCCATCACCGACACGCTGACCGGGAACTATATGCCCTATGCGATGAGCGTCATCGTCTCGCGCGCCATCCCGGAGATCGACGGCTTCAAGCCGTCACACCGGAAGCTGCTGTACACGATGTACAAAATGGGCCTGCTGAACGGCGGGCGGACCAAATCCGCCAACATCGTCGGACAGACCATGCGCCTGAACCCGCACGGCGACGCCGCCATCTACGAGACCATGGTCCGTCTGGCGCGCGGCAACGAGGCCCTGCTCACCCCGTTCGTCGACTCAAAGGGCAACTTCGGCAAGGTCTATTCCCGCGATATGGCGTACGCCGCCTCGCGCTATACCGAGGCGAAGCTCGACCCCATCTGCGCCGAGCTGTTCCGCGATATCGACAGCGAGACCGTCGATTTTGTGGATAACTACGACAATACCATGCTCGAGCCTGCTTTGCTGCCGACGACGTATCCCAACGTCCTCGTCTCGGCCAATATGGGCATCGCCGTCGGCATGGCCAGCAACATCTGCGGCTTCAACCTCCGCGAGGTCTGCAAGGCCACGGCCGCGTGGATCGAGAATCCAGAGTGTGACCTGCTCTCGGTCATGCCCGCGCCGGACTTCTCCACGGGCGGCGAGCTGCTGTATGACGCGGCGGAAATGGCGGAGATTTACCGCACAGGCCGCGGCAGCGTCCGCCTGCGCGCCCGTTGGCGCTACCAGAAGGAGGGCAATCTCATTGAGATCTATGAGATCCCCTATACCACCACGACGGAGGCCATTATCGACAAGGTCTCCGAGCTCATCAAGGCGGGCAAAATCCGCGAGATCTCCGACATGCGCGACGAGACCGACCTGTCCGGCCTGAAGCTGACGATCGACCTCAAGCGCGGCGTCGAGCCGGACAAGCTCATGCAGAAGCTCTTCCGCTCAACGCCGCTGCAGGACAGCTTTGCCTGCAATTTCAACATTCTCATCGCGGGCATGCCGCGCGTGATGGGCGTGCGCGAGATCATCGAGGAGTGGACGGCCTGGCGCACGGAGTGCGTCCGCCGCCGCCTGTTCTTCCAGAAGCGCAAAAAGAGCGAAAAGCTCCACCTGCTTGAGGGCCTGCGCCAGATTCTGCTGGACATCGACAAGGCCATCCGCATCATCCGCGAGACGGAGTCCGAGGCGGAGGTCGTGCCGAACCTGATGATCGGCTTCGGCATCGACGAGGTGCAGGCGGAGTTCGTGGCGGAGATCAAGCTGCGCAACATCAACAAGGAATACATTCTGCGCCGAACGCAGGAGGTCGACGCGCTGGCCGCCGAGATCGCCGAGCTGGAAAAGACGCTCGGCAGTGAAAAGCGCATCCGCCGCCTCATCGTGCAGGAGCTGGACGCCGTTGCCGCAAAATACGGCACGGATCGCCGCACCGTCATCGTGGAGGACGCGGCGGAGCTCGACCCGGAGCCGGAGGAGGAGACGCCCGATTATCCCGTGACGATCTTCGTTTCCCGCGAGGGCTATTTCAAGAAGATCACGCCGCAGTCGCTGCGCATGTCCGGCGAGCAGCGTTTCAAGGAGGGAGACGGCCTGCGCTTCTCGTGCGAGACGACGAATGCGGCGGAGCTGCTCGTCTTCTCGGACCGCTGCCAGGTCTATAAGGCGCGCTGCGCCGATTTTGACGACGGCAAGGCCTCGCTGCTCGGCGACTATCTGCCCACGAAGCTCGGCTTCGACGAGGGCGAGAGCGTTGCGGCTGTCTGCCTGCCCGGCGATTACAGCGGCAGCATGCTATTCCTGTTCGCCAACGGTAAGGCGGCGCGCGTGGAGCTTTCCGCCTATCAGACGAAGTCCAACCGCCGCAAGCTGACCGGCGCCTACAGTGACCGCAGTGAGCTGCGCGGCATTTTCCTGCTGCAGGAGGATGTGCAGCTCGTGCTATACTCCACCGAGGGACGCGCCCTCATTCTGCAGACGGCCCAGCTGGCCCCGAAGACAACGCGCACGACGCTCGGCGTCGCCGTTCTCACGCTCCGGCGCAAGGCAGAGCTCTCCCGCGCCTGCCCGCTTGCCGAAAGCGGCATTGTGAACGAGTCGCGCTACCGCACCCGCACGCTCCCCGCAGCGGGCGCGCTGCTCCGCGAGGAGGATGCCGCCGAAAAGCAGCTCTCCCTCGAAGAGCTCTAAGGAAATTCTGAATAATCAGCAAAGGAAGCTCTGAATAAATCAGCAAGAGTGGATGGCGAGAGATTTTTTGGCAAGGCGAGGTATGGAAAGTGCAGTTGTACTTTGTGTACCACAAACTTTCCATACCGATGGATTGACGAAAAAGCTCCGGCATCCGCCGCAGATGATTGATTCAGAGTTTCCTGAAAACAGCATTCCCGGCCGGGCCGTCCGGCGCAAAAGAAAGAAGGAGGAACATCGCATGAAGGCCCTGAACCAGCAGAAGACCGAGTTACTTCGCAATATCCTGTTTATCACCTTAGGCAGTCTCCTCTACGCGCTGAATTTTGACCTGTTTCTGGAGCCGGGCGGCATCAGCAGCGGCGGCGTCTCCGGCATCGCCATGATCATCGTCTATGCCGCTCACCCGAAATTCCTGACGGTCGGCATTCTAAACGCCATGATCAACATCCCGCTGTTTCTCTGTGGCCTGAAAAAGATCGGACGGCATTTCTTCTTTGGCTCGCTCTACAGCACGGTGCTGACGTCCGTTTTCCTTGACCTGTTCGCCCGCATCCTGCCGGTCCCGGCCGTCGAGCCGCTCGTGGCGGCCCTGTTCGGCGGCGTGTTCATGGGCGTGAGCCTCGGCCTCGTGTTCCTGGGCAACGCCTCAACGGGCGGCGTTGACATCGTCGCGCGCCTGATGAAGCTGAAATTCCGCAATTTCCCCATCGGCAAGATCATCCTCTGCATGGACCTGACCATTGCCGTCATCACAGGCGTAGTCTACCGCGACTTCAACAACACGCTCTACAGCGTCATTGCCATGGTCGTCTCCTCCATGGCGCTCGACCGCGTCGTCTACGGCATGGATTATTCCAAGGTCGCGCTCATCATCACGGAGAAGTATGAGGCCATCGCCACGGCCATCGACAGCCAGCTCGACCGCGGTGTGACCCTGCTCAAGGGGCAGGGCTATTATAAGCGGCAGGACAAGATGGTCCTGCTCAGCGCCGTGAAGCGCAAGCAGCTCGCGGAGCTGAAGGAGCTGGTCATGGACATCGACCCGGACGCCTTCATCATCCTGCAGGATGCCCATCAGGTGCTGGGCGACGGCTTCAAGCGCTACGACCGAAACGAGCTGTAAAGCCAAAAAGGAGGACGCCGCCGTGCGGAATTTCATTGCCTGCCTGCTGCTGCTCGGCCTGCTGGCCGGGCTGTCCGCCTGCGGCGCGGACGACAGCTATCTCTCCGTCCGCACCCACGTTGAGCCGAGCATACCTGCAACGGAGACCCCGCAGCAGGAGGAGCCGCCCACGGCCGGCAACCGCAGCGAGCTGCGCGGCGCGATGCTATCATTTGTCCGCAACTGGACGGAGCAGGGCGAGATCCGCATCTCGGGCTACAGCGGCGATCTCACCGCCGACCTGACGGAGACCGTGCGCTACATCACGCAAGAGGACCCCATCGGCGCCTACGCCGTGGACTATGCCGATGCGGAGCTGCGCGGCGACGCGCAGACCGGCACCGTCGAGGTCAGCATCGTGTTCCGCCGCTCTGCGGCGGAGATCGATGCTATCGTGACCGTGAGCGGCGTCAACGGCGCGCATGCGAAGATCCGGCAGGCGCTGGCTAATTTTGACGCGGCGCTGACGCTGCGCATCCGCAGCTATGAGGATGCGGACTTCTCCGGCTACATCCGCACCTACTGCCTCGAGCATCCGGACAGCGCCATGGCCCTGCCGGAGGTCTCGGCGGCCGTCTACCCGGAGACGGGCGAGACGCGCATTCTGGAGCTGCATTTTACCTACAGCCAGCCGCGCGACACGCTGCGCAGCATGCAGGCCGCGGTGAACACCATTCTGGACTCCGCTGCGGCCTATGTGGAGAGCGGCACGACGCCCCGGCGCTGCGCAGAGCTGTTGGCCCGCTTCCTGCTGACCCGCTTTACCTATACGACTGCGGAGGAGACGCCGGACATGCCTGCCTATGATCTGCTGAGCAGCGGGCGGGCGCACAGCCTGTCGTTTGCCTCGGTGTTCTATGCCGAGTGCACCCGTGCCGGGCTGGCGTGCCGCCTGGTCAGCGGCACGCGCGGCGGCGAGACACACTGGTGGAACCTGCTGCAGCTCGAGGAAACGTGGTATGCTGTCGACCTGATGCGTTCCGTGGAGCAGGGCGGCGAGTCCCTCGACCTGCTCGATCCCGCCGCGCTGCGGGACGAGGGCTATGACTGGGACGCGGAGGCCTATCCCTCCAATCCTGCGCCGGAGCCGGAGGAGCCGACGGAGCCATAGCGTAAAAAATTTCGATCTTTTGCAAAAAAGACTTGACAAATCGAGCCGATCCCGCTATAATGATTCCTGCAAATGCGGGTGTAGCTCATCTGGTAGAGCGCCACCTTGCCAAGGTGGAGGTAGCGAGTTCGAGCCTCGTCACCCGCTCCAGAATCGAAAACCGTTGTCACTTGACAACGGTTTTCTTTTACGTTTGCAGAATCTTCGAACCGATCGCCTGCGGGCCTCGGCAGAAGCAATCATTGGAGGGATCGTCCATGCCGCTGGATCTAACCGGAAGCAATCTGTTTTTTGTGCTCGCCCTGTTCGGCGCAGGCCTGTTCTGCATCATGAAGGGCGGCGACCTGTTCGTCGACGCGGCAACATGGATCGCCGAGTCAACCGGCATCCCGAAGTTTATCATCGGCGCGACGGTCGTCAGCTTCGCTACGACCATGCCGGAGCTGCTTGTGTCACTGTTCTCCGCCTTCGAGGGAAACGCGGACATCGCCGTGGGCAATGCCGTCGGCTCCGTCACGGCCAACACCGGCCTCATCCTGTGTATCTCCCTCGTGTGTATGCAGTGCGTCATGACGCGCAGGCAATATGCCGGGAAGGCTTGCCTGCTGCTGTCCGCCATCTGCTTGCTGTTCGTCTTCACGCGCGACGGCAGTCTCTCCCTGTGGGAGAGCGCGGCCATTCTGGCCGTATTCGCCTTCTACATGGCCGAGAGTCTGCTGGCCGGGCGGCGCGAGCAGGGGGCTGAGCAGCCCGCGGAAAAGCCGAAGAAGGACGGAAGGACCGTCGCGTGGAACATCGGCAAGTTCGTGCTCGGCGCGGCCGCCATCGTGCTTGGCGCGCAGCTGCTTATCGACAACGGCTCGGAGCTGGCTCGCCGCATCGGCGTGCCGGATGCCGTTATCGCCGCCACGATGATCGCCATCGGCACCTCACTGCCGGAGCTCGTCACGACCATCATTTCCATCCGCAAAAAGCAGGCCTCGCTCTCTGTCGGTAATATCATCGGCGCGAACATCCTCGATCTGACGCTCATCATGCCGCTGTGCGCCCTGCTGCAGGGCCGCCCGCAGCCCATCGAGCGCCAGGGCATGCTGCTCGATATCCCGGCCTGCCTCGTCATCAGCGCGGCCGTGATGATCCCGGCGCTTGCCTGCGGCAAATTCAAGCGATGGATGGGCATCCTCGCAGGCGCGCTGTATGTCGCTTATCTTATTATTATGTTCACCTGCTTCGGCGTTGCCTGAGCGGGGGAAACAAAAAATGAAGCGGACAGGTCAACGAATCTGACCTGCCCGCTTCAGCTTGTCAAAAAAGTCCCTTTGGGCTTTTTTGACAAGCTGCTTTCAGAATT